>NZ_JAUXQE010000012.1:0-23592 GCF_030683615.1 Undibacterium sp. | reverse complement strand
GTACCACCCCTTCCCATCCCGAACAGGACCGTGAAACGATTACGCGCCAATGATAGTGCTGCAACCAGTGTGAAAGTAGGTTATCGTCAGGCTTTTATTCCGCATACCCCCGCTTATTCAGTTAAGCGGGGGTTTTGCTTTTGTGCGCAACAAAAAAAACAAAAATAACAAACAAAAACAAGATCAAAAACAAGGTCAAGACCTCTCAACACAGAGTCACAGAGAAAGGCAAGAGAAACAAAAGAACACCAAAAAACAGATGAAATCTCTGCTTTTACTCTGTGACTCAGATTTCATTCTCGAAGCGCTGGTATCCAATTCATCTCAGTGGAATGCACCGTGTGCACCCCCACCGTCTCATCGCTTAATCGCTCTCTTACTCACTGCACCGCCCATCGACCAACGACACCAGGCTCCAGCCTGCGCTGGAGCGACGATAATCTAGCTAACTCTCTTATAGTCTGACGGTTTGCTGACAGGACTGCTGGTGAAGTTGCCGTTCAAGTCGGTGCATCCGCCGTACATATTTCAGCGCAGAACATAAAAACCGTCGCTCCTGCGCAGGCAGGTGCCTAGTGGCTTTCGTGGATAATAGAAATATCTGCTTATCTTACTGGCTATATCAACTTCTATATACTCTTCAGTCAATACCACAGTTTACGCAGCCCCATTAATTTCCATGATTAATTGTAATCTATCCTTCATTTGCCCAAAGACATGGGCTGAGCTGACTCGAACAGAGAGTAATAAAACGAGATATTGTGATAGTTGCAGTCAGCAAGTGCATTGGGTAGAGACTCAGGAAGACTTTGATCATGCCGCTGCAGAAGGCAAGTGTGTTGCATTTGAATCCCAGGGAACTGCAATGTTGGAATTTCCAGAGGGAATTGGGCAAGAGCCTATTTTGCGAATTGAGATGCAGGTTTTCTCAGCTAAGCAGCTCTATTTTTTAAAGCGTGAACTTTATCGAGGCTTTACCTTCAATGAAATCAAGCATTTGCATGATGGGAGATCTTCGGAAATAGTAATGGATCTGCACGAAATGCGTGAATTGGCTCAGCGTCTAAGCGAACTTGATATCAAAAACCAGATCATCACTGACTGATAAACAGTGCAGGTGGCCTATGGAGCGACGCTTTGCATTTCTCTAGTGAAGACTTAAAGAAAAGGCTGCGTATGAGCAGCCTTTTTTACCGTCAGTGCTGGCAAGACTTAAAACGCGTATCCAGCCTTCAATACCGCAAAATTCACACCAGGATTAGGACTTTTAATTCCGCCATTTGAATAATGCTGGATCTTGAAGCTCACATCCCAGCCATCCTTGGTGACATAGCCGACGCCGATATGGTCACCGAACTGGAAATTGGTGGAGAAGCGGCGGCCGTTGTTGTCATAGATGTCTGACAGCATATGTAAACCTATGCCAGCTTCGCCGTAAAATCCTTTTTTGCTATCATTTTGAAAGCGGAAAACCGGAGTGACACCGATATCGGTCAGGTTTTGTGTGCCGCTCTTGCCCTGAAAATTACTACCCCGCCATTGCGCGAGGGTATAGTCCCAATAGCCACCAATGTGGGTGCCGTTTGAGGCAAACCATTTATTATCCCAGTTAGATTGCAGGCCAAGGCGCAGCATCTTGGTTTTATTGCCTGTGGCAAATTCCAGCGAACCAGAATCTATGGCGAATACGGAAGAGCTGGTGCACATTGCTGTGACAGCAATGGCAATTACAGATGAAATACGCAGGCGCATAAAATGGGCTTTCAGGTGAAAATAGGAAATCAATGGGACATGAATATAAAACCTCAGCCGCTATTGTAGCAATCTCTTGCAATACGCTCCTATGAGCTAGCGTTTACAATTTGGTTCCGGCAATCATTTAAGCATTAAAGGATGGGTGTGAAGACAGTATCTGAGACAAATATCGCTTTTTTGGGAACAGGTTTGATGGGTAAGCCTATGGCGCGCCGTCTATTGGCTGCTGGCTTTCCTGTGACAGTCTGGAACCGCACTCTGGCAAAAGCCGAAGTACTTATGGCAGATGGTGCCAGAGTTGCAGGCTCTGCCTTGCTGGCAATACAGGAAGGCAAGCCTGATGTCGTGATTACCATGCTGGAAGATGGTAATGCTGTCGCTGAGGTGATAGGGCAGATTTTGCCTGACTTGCGTGCTGGGAGCATCGTCATCGATATGAGTTCCATACAGCAATCCCAGGCACAGGCTATGCATGCCTTGCTGCAAAAACAGAGTGTGCACTTTATTGATGCGCCGGTTTCCGGTGGTGTGATCGGTGCGGAAGCCGGTAGCCTGGCCATCATGGCAGGGGCGGACGAAGCAGTTTATCCCGCAGTGATAGCGCTATTGTCTGTCATGGGAAAGCCGCAGCGTGTCGGTGATCCTGGGACGGGGCAGTTGGCCAAACTCTGTAATCAGTTGATTGTAGGTGCGACGATAAATATCGTGGCCGAGGCTTTATTGCTGGCACAAGCCGGTGGTGCTGATCCGGCTGCGGTAAGGCAAGCCTTACGAGGCGGTTTTGCCGAGAGCCGGATACTGGAAGTGCATGGGCAGCGTATGCTGGACAGAACCTTCATGCCGGGCGGGCAGGTCAAGAGCCAAGCGAAGGATATGGAAAACATCCTCATCGCAGCACAACATGCGGGTGTGGATTTACCAATCACCAGGCTGGTGGCAGATGTTTACCGCAGCTTGCTGCCAGTTCATCCGCATGCTGATCACTCAGCGGCTTTGCTGGTACTGGAACAAAAAAATCCCGGCAAGCGTCTCACTGACAGGCCGGATGTATTGCCCGCTTAGCAGCAATTTTGCTGATCTGTAGAAAAACAGCATTTGTGTATCGGTAGGCAGAAATGGCTCTGGCATAAGATAGACAACAATGGCAAAAGCAATAAGGCTGATAAAGCCACGAAAGCCAATACAGTACCAACGCATCAAGCAAACAATGGAAGCAGGATTACTATGAACAGCACTATCGTCAAAGCTGTATGCCCGCATGATTGCCCAGATACCTGCGCTTTGCATGTGACTGTGGAAAACGGCATCGCTACTGCGGTCAAGGGTGACCCCACACATCCAACAACGGCGGGTGTCTTGTGCACCAAGGTATCGCGTTATACAGAGCGCACTTATCATCCTGATCGTCTGCTGTATCCACAAAAGCGGGTCGGCAAAAAAGGTGAAGGCAAGTTTGTCCGCATCACCTGGGAAGAGGCGATTGCGACGATTACTGAAAAACTCAAGCCACTGGCTACCAGTAATCCCTTGTCCATACTGCCATACAGCTATGCCGGCACCATGGGATTGGTGCAGGGCGAGAGCATGGCTATGCGCTTCTTCAACAGAATCGGTGCTTCATTTTTGGACCGCACGATTTGCGCAACTGCTGGCGGTGTCGGTTATAAATATACGATAGGTACACGCGTTGGTGCGGACATAGAACATACCCAGAATGCCAGGCTGATTATCATGTGGGGTGGCAATCCCATCGCCTCCAATCTGCATTTCTGGATGCGCGTGCAAGAGGCCAAACGCAATGGTGCGAAGCTGATTGCGATTGATCCTTATCGTTCATTGACAGCAGAAAAATGCCATCAGCATATCGCTCTGTTACCAGGCACAGACTCTGCGCTGGCGCTGGGTCTCATGCATGTCTTGATACGTGAAGACTTGCTGGATCATGCCTACATCGCTGAGCATACCCTGGGCTTTGAAGAGTTGCGTGAACGGGTAGCTGTATGGACACCAGAGCGCGTCGCTGAGGTATGCGGTATCAGCGCAGATGAAATCGTGCAACTTGCCAAAGAGTATGGTGAATGTGGCAAACGTGGCGAAGCCAGCATGATACGCATGAATTATGGTGTGCAAAGGGTACATGGTGGTGGCATGGCAGTGCGCAATATCGCCTGCCTGCCTGCACTGACCGGTGCCTGGCGGCATGCTGCGGGCGGCACGCAATTGTCTATGTCAGATGCCTTCCCAAAAAATACGGCAACTTTGCAAAGACCGGATTTATTTCCTGAAGGTTTCCCGCGCCGAACCATCAACATGAGTACGATAGGTGATGATTTATTGAGAGAGGCATCGGCGGAGTTCGGACCCAAAGTGGGAGCTGTGATTGTTTACAATTCCAATCCAGTCGCGGTTGCACCAGAGTCATCGAAGGTAGCGCAAGCTTTTGCGCGGGAAGATTTATTCACCGTGGTGCTGGAACACTTCCAGACTGATACGGCAGACTATGCCGACATTCTGCTGCCAGCGACGACACAACTGGAGCATACCGACATCCATAGCACTTATGGTCACCTGTATATGATGGCTAATAATCCGGCGATTGCGCCCATGGGGGAAGCCAAACCGAATACCGAGATTTTCCGTCTCATTGCCAGATCCATGGGTTTTGAAGATGCCTGTTTTTCAGAAAGTGATGATGAGATCGCCGCGCTAGCCTTCGATAAGAATCATGCGCATGCCGTACACTTCGACTGGTCTTCATTGAAGAAAGCAGGCTGGGCTAAATTGAAAGTGGCAGATGCACCGTTTGCTCACGGTGGTTTTGGTACGCCATCTGGTAAATGCGAGTTTTATAGCGAGAGCATGAAGCGTGACGGGCTTGACCCTCTGCCGACGTATATCGCTCCCTATGAATCACTGGCATCGAATGCCGAGCTGGCTGAGCGCTATCCACTAGCCATGATTTCTCCACCAGCGCGCAATTTCTTGAATTCCACATTCGTCAATGTGCAAAGCCTGCGGGACACCGAAGGACAGCCGCATCTGGACATTCATCCTCAGGATGCCGCCAGCCGTCATATCGTCCAGGGTGACAAACTCAGGATATTCAATGACAGAGGCAGCTTTGAAGCTATTGCCCGCGTCACTGACAAAGCCCGTCCAGGTTTGGTAGTGGGCTTGTCGATATGGTGGAAAAAGCTTGCAGGCGACCACAAGAATGCCAATGAAGTCACCAGCCAGCGCCTGACCGACATGGGCGGCGGGCCAACTTTTTATGACTTGCTGGTACAGGTGGAGAAGTGTCCATCCGTCATATCTACATGAATCTGTGCTGCTCAGCTGATCTTGTCCTATATCAAAAGTAGGCAGCGTCAACAGTTAAAAATTTGCTGCGTTGCAGTATTTTCATGGAGAATGCTTCCAAGTAAGCATTAAATCGCTTGCTTTAGCCGAACTTAGCCGATAGCATCGAAACTAGGGAATGCATGCCTGCTTGGCTTCTCATTTACTCACGTATTGCCGAGGTAAATGAGAGAGAAATTGAAGCGCAACGCCAAAAACAACAATCACACGAGACGGAGAAGATATGGATAAAATTTGGCTGAAGAACTATCCTGCAGGCGTGCCGGCAGACATTGATATCAATCAGTATCAATCCCTGGTGCAGATGCTGGAAGAGTCATTTAAAAAATTTGCTGCACGTGATGCCTACGCCTGTATGGACAAGCGCATTACCTATGGTCAACTGGATGCCATGTCCACTCAACTGGCAGGCTGGCTGCAAGCCAGGGGTATAAAAAAAGGTGCGCGAATTGCCATCATGATGCCCAATGTATTGCAATATCCTGTCGTCATGGCAGCGGTCTTGCGTGCCGGTTATACCGTGGTTAACGTCAATCCCCTGTATACACCGCGCGAGTTGGAGCATCAACTCAAGGACTCAGGCGCAGAAGCCATTTTCATCCTGGAAAATTTCGCCACCACGCTGGAGCAGGTGCTTAGCAAGACCGCAATCAAGCACATCATCGTCGCCAATATGGGCGAAATGCTGGGCGCCTTGAAAGGTACCATCGTTAATTTTGTTGTGCGCCATGTCAAGAAAATGGTGCCAGCGTACTCATTGCCTAACGCCATCCGATTCAACAAAGTGATGTCTGAAGCGGCTGGCATGAGTTTCACCCCTGTAACAACCACACATGATGATGTGGCTTTCCTGCAGTACACCGGCGGTACTACCGGTGTATCCAAAGGTGCGACTTTGTCGCATAAAAATGTAGTTGCCAATATCCTGCAAAATGATGCCTGGCTGTCACCCAGCATGGCCAGTCATGCGGATGAGCAAAAAGTCATCGTCTGTGCTTTGCCGTTGTATCACATCTTTGCGCTGACAGTCTGTAGCTTGCTGGGTACCCGCATCGGTGCCCTGAATTTGCTGATCCCCAATCCACGCGATATCCCCGGTTTTATCAAAGAGTTGGGCAAATACAGGGTGAATATTTTCCCAGCAGTGAATACCTTGTATAACGGTTTGTTGAACAATGCTAACTTTGCTGCGCTGGATTTCTCCGGCTATGAAATTTGCAGTGGTGGTGGCATGGCTGTACAAAAAGCCGTGGCTGACAAATGGTTGGCGACTACCGGTTGCGCGATTGCCGAAGGTTATGGTTTGTCTGAAACCTCACCTGTTGCAACTGCCAATCCGGCCGATACCAAGGTCTTCTCTGGCACCATAGGCATGCCTATTCCTTCGACGGAAATTGCCATTCTGGATGATGACGGCAATCCAGTTGCCTTGGGTGAACGTGGTGAAATCGCCATTCGTGGTCCCCAGGTCATGGTTGGTTACTGGAACCGCCCTGAAGAAACTGCCAAGGTCATGACAGCAGATGGTTTTTTCAAAACTGGTGACGTCGGCATCATGGATGAGCGTGGCTATACCAAGATTGTCGACCGCAAGAAAGACATGATCCTGGTATCTGGTTTCAATGTTTATCCGAATGAAATTGAAGAAGTCATTGTCATGCATCCAGGCGTGCTTGAATGTGCCTGTATCGGTGTGCCAGATGCCAACTCTGGCGAGGCAGTGAAATTGTTTGTGGTGCGCAAAGATCCTTCTTTGACCGTTGACCAGCTCATGGACTATTGCAAGGAGCAGTTCACTGCTTACAAAAAACCTAAGTACATCGAGTTCCGCTCGGATTTGCCTAAGACTAATGTAGGCAAGATTTTGCGCCGCGAATTGCGTGATGAAAAGAAAACCTGATCTCACTTGTCCAAGTTAACAAAGGAAGGCATTGCCTTCCTTTTTTTGTTTTCGCATGCATTTGTTATGCAGAGACCACGCCTGATTTTCCATCTTCGATGACAAAACTCTTCAGTGTGGCAATACCGGAATCGGCCTTTGCAACATCATCCAAACCCAGGAAATGTGTCTGCATTCTGGTTTGAGAAATATCTATCAGCATGAAGCCACGTTTGTCACTGCGGCCATATTTGATATGCGGATTTTGTGCCACGTACTGATCAGTCCGTTCTTGCGGGCGCGAGCTTGACGTTATCGATGTGCCACAAAATTCTGTCGCCACTATCGGGTTGCTGGCAGATGCCTTGGTATAAAAATCGCGCTTGAGGTTCGCCGCATAAAAAGTGTGAACATCACCAGAAATGACGACAGGATTGGCGGGCTTGTGCTTTTGTAAGTCCTCCATCAAACGTTGTCGGGCGACTGGATAACCATCCCAGCCATCAGTCCAGAATTTGCCTTCACCCTCGTGACTGACTACAGTCTGGCTGGATTGCGCCATCAAAGTTTGCTGGGTGAGAATATTCCACTTTGCGTTTGAACTGGCGAAACCGCGTGCTAGCCATTTTTCCTGCTCTATCCCCAACATGGTGCGGGTAGGATCCATTCTTTCACTGCATTCGGCATTGCTGACAGAGTTTGACCCTCCTCGACCAGTCTTGGCGCACGCCTGATAAGAGCGGTATTGGCGGCTATCAAGTACATGAAATTTTGCCAGCCTGCCCCATTCATAACGATCATAGATACGCATACTGGCAAAGTCAGTATGGCTGGGGTGAAGACGCACCGGCATGTGCTCATAAAATGCCTGATAGGCAGCAGCCCGCCGTAACAGGAAATTGACATCCAGCCTCTCATCCCTGTCATTGCCATAATCATTGGCGACTTCATGATCGTCCCATGTCACTATCCAGGGCGCGACATGGTGGGCCGCCTGCAATTGCAGGTCAGTTTTGTATTGGGCATAGCGGGCGCGGTATTCCGCAAGGCTAAAGCTTTCTATATCGCGATTGCGTGGTCTACCGGGGTGGCGCAGATCATAAGGCCCCCATTCATAAATATAGTCGCCCAGAAATGCGACCAGATCGGGATTGGCAGCGGCAATATGCCTGTGTGCTGCATATTCACCAAATTCCCAATGCTGACAAGAGGCCACCGCCACCCTTAAATTACTGACAAGTGCATCGGCTGCAGGGGTAGTACGGGTGCGTGCCACCGGACTGACCGCATCACCAAGGATGAAGCGATACCAATACCAGCGATCTGCCTGCAAATCGTTCGCTTCGACATGCACGCTATGCGCCAGTTCGGGCAGGGCATGGGTCTCACCCTTATTGACCATGCGGGTAAATTGCTCATCTTCGGCAATTTCCCACCTCAGTTTATACGGTACAGGAGGCAGGGCAGCTGCATTCAAAGGTTCGGGCAACAGACGTGTCCACAAGACCACGCTATCATGCCGGGGGGAGCCTGAAGCCACACCCAGGCTGAATGGATAGACGCTGCTGCGTTCGGCAGCCCATCCAGGAAATGCCTGGGCCAGTGCAGCAAAGGTAGTGAATCGCAGGGACTGCTGTAAAAACGAACGACGTGATAACTTCATAAAAATGCTCAGCCCACCTTGGTAATGTCTTCCAGTGGTGGAATCTGACGCGGTTTACGATCATCGCCCGTAGCGACATAAGTGAGGGTCGCTTCGGTGACTTTGACAGTGGATGCCTGCAGGCGATTACGTTCTGCATACACTTCCACCGATACCGTGATCGAGGTATTGCCAACCTTGACCACTTCAGCATAGAACGACAACAAGTCACCGACAAACACCGGTTGTTTGAACAGGAAAGAATTGACCGCGATAGTAGCAACCCGGCCATTGGCGCGCCGCGCCGCTGGTATGGCACCGGCAATATCGACCTGGGACATGATCCAGCCACCAAATACGTCGCCATGGACATTGGCATCAGCCGGCATGGGCATGACCCTGAGTGTAGGCATATGGGATGGCAGCCCGTTGGAAATTTGTTCAGTCATGATGGTTTTAAATAGTAAAGTGTGCGAAGAGGAGTGAGACAAATCTTAAACCAGATTTCATGCGGGCTGAGTAACGCAAGTGGCCTGCCAGCGACTTGTAGAGTGATATATTGTGAAGTTGATGCCAATGTAATAATTCTGCAAATGAGTTTAAGTACAATTCATGTCATGCAAGGGTCAAAACCAAAGAAGAAATGAAGGAAGAAATGGCGGGAGAAAAACAGGAAGAATCAAGATTGCTGGACGATGTGGTCATGCGCACAGTTGCCAATCCAACAGCCAGCCATGGCTGGCACCAGATGGTGGATTTGATGCGCCGCCAGGCAACACCTGCATTGAGCTTGCAGCTAGAGCAGTTTTTGCTAGCGAATGTCGCAGCTACTGGCCTGGCCGGTTTTTATCGCGCCACCTTTCTTGATATGCTGACTGGCAGGCCAGAGTATCTGCAGCAAGCCGGGCAGCTCGCGCTGACTTTGCAACCGTATGATGCCGACAGACTCATGACTTTCCTGCAATATGGCTGGCAAAGAGTATTGCTCGATATCCCCGGCCGCCAGGCTTTTCAGCAGAGGCTGCAAGAGTTATCCCTGCCAGCAATTACCACCAGCCTGAATGCATGGATATGGCAGCAAGTGCAGCCCACGCAAGTGCTGAAGAAACGCAGCATCAGTGCAGTGCGCAAGGTTGCACTGATTGCACCCTATGTAAGTAATATCAAACACCCGCCCACGCTGATGGTTTTGCAGCAGGCAGAAAATTTGCGACAGCTTGGCTTTGAAGTCGTACTTTATTCAGCGCAAGAAATGCTGGGGCCAGATTTTAAACATTATCTGGGCAGCCATTCTTATACACCAGAGCCACAGTTTGTTACCGCTGGCTGGGACAAATATCTGGGGCAGGGTGGGCAGGTCATGACTGGCGATACGCGCTTTTCGCTGGTTCAAAGATGGAAGAGCCTGCTGGGACAAATCGCCTTGTTTGATCCTGATCTGGTGATGTTTGTGGGTTTGTATGCTGGCCTGGCGGCAGCAATTTATCCGGCGCGTCCCGTGCTCAGCCTGGGGATCAATTCTCTGTCACCCATGCTGCCCGCCGATGTATGGCTGACCGCGCAGCAAGAGCTGGATGGCGTGCAGGCTTCGCAATGGACTACTGCTTTACCGGCCAGCCAGACTTACTACCATTCTTACCGGATACAAAGGCCAGATGTCAAACAGGGGCAGACACGTGCGTCTTTAGGGCTGGCGCAAGACAGGCTGATCCTGGTCACTCTTGTCAGCGAGAGTGAGGCCAGGATCAAGGGGGAGTGGGCAGCAGCCATGTTGCAAATGCTGAACCTGCATCCCCATGTCCAGTGGCTTATCGTCGGTGGTAACGGCGTCTTGCCATCTGCCTTGCAAGCCGCCAGGGCGGGGCAGGTCCAGTGTGTTGCGTTCTGTGCCGACGCCGTTAAATACCTGGCTTGCAGCGATATTTATATCAATCCGCCCATGATGGGCGGTGGTTTTGCGGTGGCTGAAGCAATGGCGCTGGCTGTACCGGCCTTGAGTTTGCAGGGATCTGATGGTGGCGACAAACTGGGTAGTGCGGCGCAGGCAAACTTGCAGGAATATTTCCAAATCCTGATGCTGTGGTTGGAAGATCCTGATGCCAGAAAAACTGCCGGCCTGGCCATGCAAAGGCATTTTGATGACTACCTCGATTTGAGTAAGGCAGCCGCCAGTCTGCAAGGTGCTTGCGAACTGGCAGTTGCGCGCTTTAATCTCAGGATGGCAACACAGACTTCTTGAATTTTGCCGGTATACCCAGCATCAATGCGCCAGCGTCGATGTCGCTGATGACCACCGCACCGGCACCGATGAAGGCATGGTCGCCGATGTGCAAACGCTCAATCAGAGTGGCGCCTATGGCAATGGTGACACTATGGCCTATGCGCGATAAACCGCCGACATTGCTACCAGGTTGCACCCTTGAAAAAGCACCAATATGGGTGTCATGCCCAATAGTGACACCCCGGTTGACAAACACATGACGACCCAGCACAGCACCTGGACCGATGACGCTATTGGCACCGACAAAGACACCGGCAGCCAGTTTTGCCAGCGGCGATACATAAGCGCGTGGATGGATCAGGGTATGAAATTCCAGCTTGTGATCCGGATATCGTTGCAGTATTTCTGTTTCCAAAACGCTACGAGTTGGTGTGGTTGGCCCGAGAAGATAGAGTTCGTCCGCAGCAGGCTGGAAATCCGCTAATTCCAGGACTTCAGGTACGGGGCCATAGGCCGCCCATTCCGCCAGGCGGTCTTGCAAGCTGATATCGCGCTCGCCCGGCGTTTCAGGTAAATGTAAAACAATCCTGGAAACCACCAGGCCATTCGCCAGCGCGCAATCAAACAAATCAGACAAAATATTGCTGCTGCCAAAAATAACCAGCTTATTTTTCTTCATATTGCTGCCCTTTTGGACAAGCCCAACATATCCCGGACTTGTGCCGGCGTAGCGATGGAGCGCCCGAGAGCATCTGCCTGCGCCACGATACGCTGGACCAGTTGCACATTGCTGGCCAGTGTCGTCCTCCCTTCATCCAGCCATAGATTATCTTCCAGACCGGTTCTGACTCCATGACCCATGAGTACCCCCAAGCCATTCGCCGTAGTTTGAAACTTGCCTGTGCCTCCTAGTGACCAGACAGCATCTGGCGGCAAATCACCGACGATGGTGGCCAGGTGCAACAAGCTGGCTTGCGCCGTCCCCGGATTACCGAGAATGATATTGAAATAATAAGGCGGACTGATCAGGCCCTTGTTGATGAGTATTTTGGCAAAATTGACCATGCCAAGATCAAATATTTCCAGTTCTGGTTTGATGCTGTTTTCCTGCATGATCTCTGCCAGTCGCATGATGGTATCCGGCGCATTGATACTGGCTTCACGCGAAAAATTCATGGAACCCAGGGTCAGGCTGGCCATATCAGGTTTTACATCAGTTGCCAGATACAGGCTGCTGGCGCGTTTTTCCACAGTTGGAGTACGTCGCCCGCTGGTGGTGGTGACGATAATCAGTTCAGGCGCTTGAGCTCGTATGCCACGGATGATTTCGGCATAGATATTCACATCATCGCTAGGTAGTTCCTGCTCATCGCGCGCATGAATGTGCAGCATGGACGCGCCTAGCCTGGCACATGCCAACGCATCAGCGATGATCTCTGCCGGTGTCAGTGGTACATGGGGGGACTGGCTACGCACTGGCACCATGCCAGTAGGCGCAAGATTAATGATCAATGGTGAAGAAAAGCTCATGGGCTGTATTCTGATAGTAACCGGGGAATGACCAGTGTTAGGCAACACTGGCGAAAAGCAAATTGTACGTTAGCTCAAGGACAAAGTCCGCAATGCTGCGTTTGCAATTTACATATGCTTTGTGCAGTGCCGATAGAAACAGGGTTTATAGCCTATAATTTTCCTTATGCAGCATTTGCATGAAGTGTTTTTCTCTTTGTTGCCTTCCGGTACAGTGTAGCAGTTGATACAGAACGTCACTTGCGATAGTGGCGGGTACTTTGTTGTTAACTGTGATAGGCCGCTATGATGGAAGGTGATTTTGTTGAATTGCCAATTCGCGTCAGCCTCCCTTGCGGCTGGCAAGCTCATTCAACCCTCATACGAGTACCTCTTTAATGCGACGCAGAGAATCCGTTCGTAATCCGTCTTCCTCCAGTCAGGCCAGTAACCATGGTCAGCGTGGTGACTGGTCTACTATCCAGACACTTTTGCCTTATTTATGGGCCTATAAGTGGCGCGTATTACTGGCACTTAGCTTTCTGGTCGCCGCCAAGCTGGCCAATGTTGGTGTACCCATGGTCTTGAAGAGCCTGGTCGACAGCATGACCATCAGCCCAGCCCATCCGGCCGCCGTCATGGTCTTGCCAGTGAGTTTGCTGATCGCCTATGGCGCACTGCGCTTGGCGACGACCCTGTTCACAGAGTTGCGCGAATTCGTGTTTGCCAAAGTTACGCAGCGGGCAGTACGTACGATAGCCTTGCAAGTATTTCGCCACCTGCATGCCTTGTCTTTGCGCTTTCACCTGAATCGGCAAACCGGTGGCGTCACCCGCGATATAGAACGTGGTACCAGAGCGATATCCTCGCTGATTTCCTATGCCTTGTTCAGCATCGTTCCCACCTTGCTGGAAATTGCGCTGGTTCTGGTTTATCTGGGCACGCATTACGATAAATGGTTTACAGTGATTACGGCGACTGCGTTGGTGACGTATATCGTGTTCACCATCGTTGTCACCGAATGGCGCACACATTTTCGCCGCACCATGAATGAGCTTGATTCCAAGGCGCATACCAAGGCCATTGATTCCTTGCTCAACTATGAAACCGTCAAATATTTTGGTAACGACGAATATGAAGCCCAGCGCTATGACCAGGGCTTGCAGAGCTATGAAACTGCTGCGGTAAAATCACAGAGCAGCCTGTTCTTGCTCAATACCGGGCAGTCGATGATTATCGCCACTGCTGTGACGCTGATTTTGTGGCGCGCGACCCAGGGCGTCATTGATGGCACCATGAGCCTGGGTGACCTGGTGCTGGTAAATGCCTTCATGATACAGCTGTATATACCCTTGAATTTCCTGGGTGTCTTGTACCGTGAAATCAAGCAAAGTCTGGCCGATATGGAAAGGCTGTTTTCGCTCCTGGGACAAAATCGTGAAGTGGCAGATGCCGAGCATGCACAGGTCTTGCAGGTGCACCATAGAAATGGCGCAGAAATCCGTTTTCAACATGTGAATTTCAGCTATGAAGAAAAGCGCCAGATTTTATTTGATGTGGACTTTACCATTGCACCAGGTACGACCACGGCAGTGGTGGGCCATAGCGGTTCAGGTAAGTCAACTCTGTCGCGTTTGCTATTCCGTTTTTATGATATCCAGTCTGGTCATATTTCGATTGATGGTCAGGATGTGCGCGACGTTACCCAGGCATCAGTCAGGGCGGCGATAGGTATCGTGCCACAAGACACGGTGCTCTTCAATGACAGCATAGAATACAACATCGGCTATGGCAAACCAGGTGCCAGCAAAGAAGAGATTATCGCGGTCGCCAAGGCTGCCTACATCCATGACTTTATCGAATCGCTGCCAGATGGTTATGACAGCATGGTTGGTGAGCGTGGCTTGAAACTGTCCGGTGGTGAAAAGCAGCGCGTGGCCATCGCCCGCACTCTGTTAAAAAATCCTTCCATCCTGATTTTTGATGAAGCTACATCAGCTCTGGATTCTCAAGCCGAGCAATTGATACAGGCCCAGTTGAAAGACATTGCGCGTAGTCGTACCAGCCTGGTGATTGCACACAGATTATCTACCGTTGTCGATGCCCAGCAGATTCTGGTGATGGACAAGGGACGTATCATAGAACGTGGTACCCATCATGATTTGCTGGCCTTGCAGGGTACCTATGCACGCATGTGGGAACGCCAGCAAAGCAAGAAAAAAGACATGACGGAAGAAGATGATGACGAAGCAGATGAAACTGAATTGATGGGTGCATAAAAATGGAAACCAAGTGGCTGGAAGATTTCGTATCACTAGCAGAAACCAACAGCTTCAGCCGCTCGGCTGAATTGCGCCATGTGACGCAACCTGCATTCTCGCGTCGCATACAATCGCTGGAAGCCTGGCTGGGTAGTGACCTGATAGACCGCACGTCCTACCCCACACGGCTGACACATGCGGGTGAGGTTTTTTACGAGCAGGCGATTGCCATGCTGGGGCAAATCAATAATGCCCGCGCCCTGTTACGCGGCAAGCGCACCACCACGCAAACCACGGTGGATTTTGCTGTCCCGCATACACTCTCACTGACCTATGTGCCGCGCTGGCTGACCAGCCTCGAAGCTGCATTTGGTGAAATCAATAGCCGCTTGTTGGCACTGAACGTGCATGATGCGGTCATGACTCTGGTCGAAGGTGGTTGCGACCTTTTGCTGTGCTATCACCACCCGCGTCAGCCGCTACTTCTTGATAGCAGCCAGTATGACATGATCAGCATGGGGACCGAAGCTTTGCGGGCCTATACCCGCTGTGATAAACATGGCGTACCGGAATTACTGTTGCCAGGAACGGAGAGGGAGCCATTACCTTTTCTGGCGTATGCCAACAATGCCTATCTGGGGCGCATGGTAGACCTGATTTTGAATGACACGCGCCAGCCTCTGCATCTGGAAAAATGCTATGAAACCGATATGGCAGAAGGCTTGAAAATGATGGCGCTGGAAGGACGTGGCATTGCCTTTTTACCCGAGTCTGCAGTGACCCGTGAAGTCAAGCAAAAGCAACTGGCCCGCGCCGATGATGGTAGTGGTGCCTGGGAAGTGAATATGGAAATCCGCCTGTATCGTGAACGGCCCTCAATCCAGAGGCCGGGCAAGATGATAGTGTCCAGATTGTGGGAGTATCTGGAACAATTGCAAATTGCAGAAAAACTGGAAAGCAGTAAGCATGGGAAATCACGCCGGCGTCGTGAAGAGCATTAACAAGCTCCAGCGGATATCCGTACTAAAACTGCCTCTGTGACCTCTCATTGAGCTAATTTTGTAGCAGCAGACTACATTTTTACACTATTCAATACGATGATTTTTTTGTTTATCTTGCTGGCACTGCTGGCTCTCAATATCTATTCCACGCACCGTATCAAACGTGCTCTTGAACCAAGTTTCCAGCGAACGATGTTATTAATCAGTGTCTGGGTCATGCCATTTATTGGCAGTTTTTTTGCTTTGCCAGGCTTACCCAAAAACGCACATGAAAGCAGGGCTCTGCCCCCTGAAAAATTGCCGGCCGGATTTATTCGCGAAGAGATACCGGACCTCATCAGTCTGCCAGGGGTGAGTTCGTTCAATCTGTTTGAACATGTCACTTTCCTGGACAATATCCCCGTCATGAACTGGGCGGCTTTTCATGCATGGCTGGGCACGATCAACGATGCCGGACTACAACGCCATGCACGTCTGCTGGGACAACGCGCATGGCTGGCTTATATCAAAGAGGGGATAGGTTCGCATTGTTATATGTATGAAAGCGAGAAGGCGTTGATCGTCTCATCGTCGGAGCCAAATGTCATTGAGGCCAGTGCCAGGTTTATTGAAAAGAATCATGCGCGTATTGCTAAGTTACTGCCTGGAGTCGCACAATTTCCGTCAGATATGAAGAGCATCTTGCTGGTGCTCGACAATGAGGATATGTACTATCAGTATGTATCTGCATATTATCCTGAGAGCGGGGAATTTGCAGTCAGCGGTGGCATGTTCATTGATGCAGGCTGCCCGCACTTTGTCACTGTTCTTTCGGATTTATTGATGATAGAACCTGTGATTACGCATGAAATGACGCACAGTGCCTTGAATTACCTGAAATTGCCGTTGTGGCTGGATGAAGGAATTGCCGTAAATGTCGAATTTCAGCTCAGTCCATTTCTGCAGGAGGCGAGTAGCGCAAAAAATTTGTATGCCAGACATTTGCAATTCTGGAATCCTGAAAGGATTCAGGAGTTCTGGTCTGGCGCTTCATTTTCACGTAGCGGGGAAAGTAATACTCTATCCTATGATCTGGCACGCATACTCGTGAAGAATCTGAGCCAGGATTGGCAGGCTTTTGCCCGCTTTGTTGCCGCCGCAAAAAGGGAAGATTCTGGCAGTCGTGCTGCACTTGAGATTTTGGATATCGATCTGGGGGCAAGCGTTTGTGCTTTATTCGATACACAGTGGGAGTCTTCCTGGTCTCCTCACATCCGGATGGGAAGTCAGGCTGTCGCCGCTTGAGTGTATTTTCCGGCGTCGGATAAGTACTGTCAGCAATGACTGTAAAACCGAAATATATAGAACTTGTGGAGTTGTAAAAAATATTCCATATCATGCGGCCACTTTCATGGTTATGCATTTCATGCATAGATGCATGCAAACAAAGCATTGGCTGACTTCAGAATGAAAAGACTACTATGCGTCTGCTTTCAGCGCCGGTGACAGACTGGCCTGGAATACCAGATTTGCAAACCAGTTCAACCATCTTCAAGAGGTCATATCATGTCCACCCAGCACCAGATACCGTCTTATCTTACCCCGACAGAGACAGGTCCTTGGTCAGTTTACCTTGAGCAAATTGATCGTGTTACACCTTATCTCGGCCATTTGTCGCGCTGGGTAGAAACTCTGAAACGTCCCAAGCGTATCCTGATAGTTGACGTGCCTATCGAGCGTGATGATGGTTCGATTGCCCACTTTGAAGGCTATCGTGTACAGCACAATACTTCCCGTGGCCCGGGCAAGGGTGGCGTGCGTTTCCATCAGGATGTGACGCTGTCAGAAGTGATGGCCTTGTCTGCCTGGATGACGATCAAGAACTCTGCAGTGAATGTGCCTTATGGTGGTGCCAAGGGTGGTATCCGTGTTGATCCAAAGACCTTGTCACGTGGCGAACTGATGCGTATGACGCGTCGTTACACTTCTGAAATCGGCATCATTATCGGCCCGGACAAAGATATCCCGGCACCAGACGTGAACACCAATGAGCAAACCATGGCATGGATGATGGATACCTATTCCATGAATGAAGGCCGTACTGCCACTGGCGTGGTCACTGGCAAACCGATTTCCCTGGGTGGCAGTCTGGGTCGTCGTGAAGCGACTGGCCGCGGCGTATTCGTGGTCGGTAGTGAAGCTGCTGCCAAGCGTGGCCTGAACATTGCTGGTGCAAAAATTGCAGTTCAAGGTTTTGGTAATGTGGGTGGTATTGCTGCCCGTTTGTTTGCCGATGCTGGCGCCAAGATCGTCGCAGTACAAGATCACGGCGGCACGATATTCCATTCAAATGGCCTGGATGTTGCAAAATTGCTGGACCACGTGGCAGCCAAAGGCAGTGTTGCTGGTTTTGAAGGCATAGAAGCGGTTTTGCCAAATGATGAATTCTGGTCTGTGAACTGCGATATTATGATCCCGGCAGCGCTGGAGCAGCAAATCACAATGAAGAATGCTGACCAGATCCGTGCCAAAATCATCCTCGAAGGCGCGAATGGCCCAACTACACCAGAAGCTGACGATATCTTGCGCGACAAAGGCATCCTGGTTGTGCCAGACGTAATCGCCAATGCTGGCGGTGTGACCGTGTCATATTTTGAGTGGGTACAGGATTTCTCCAGCTATTTCTGGTCGGAAGATGAAATCAACCTGCGTTTGACCCGTATCATGAAGGAAGCCTTTAATTCTGTCTGGCAGGTCACGGAAGACAAGAATGTCTCTCTGCGTACTGCAGCCTTTATTATCGGTTGCTCCAGAGTGTTGCAAGCACGCGAAGTGCGTGGACTGTATCCATAATCTGGAATTGTAAATAGCTATCAATCACCTATGCTGATAGGTGATGGTAGCCAGATGTCATTCCTGGCGCGATTTTGGGGCTTTAGCTCCAAGATCGCGTCTTGCTACCTGTTTACTCATCCTGTAAGTGGGTAAGCCCGGCAAACATGGTGACATGTTTGATGTCATCTGGACTTAGTACTAGCAGCGTATCCTGCTTGATAGGCTTGGAACGATAATTGCATACTTGTTTTTAAAATTTTTACAAGTGCGATTGTCAAATATACTGAATAATATTTTGTTAAATGTGAATTTTTCTGTTGAATTTTATTGATCTTTATCATTACCATCCTGAATTAAGTTCAAAGGGGATTATATGGAAGCTTCAAAATGGATAGTAAAGGCTGGCTTGCCCTGTGCGCTGGTCCTGTGCTCCCCGCTTTCATTGGCTGCGGATACCCTGTCGCATATTAAAGAGACGCAAACGGTGACTATCGCGCACCGTGAGGCGTCTTTTCCATTTTCTTACCTCAATGAGGATAAGAAACCCATAGGCTACTCCATGGACATCTGTCTGAAGGTAGTTGATGCAATCAAAAAAGAACTCAAGCTGCCGCAGTTGAATGTGAAATACGTCCTTGTGACAGGTAGTACGCGCATCCCAGCCATTGTTGAGGGAAAGGCAGATATGGAGTGCGGCTCTACCACCAATAATGCAGAGCGTCGCAAACAGGTGGCGTTCACCATTCCCCATTTTTTTGCTACCGCGAAAATGCTGGTCAGGACGGATTCTGGTATCAAGAACTGGACTGACCTCAAGGGTAAAAAAGTGGTGACCTCCAAGGGGACCACGACCGTCAAGTTGCTCAATGATCGCGACAAGGTCAGAGGTCTGGATTTGACATTACTCGAAGGCAGTGATCACAACGAATCCTTTAGCATGGTAGAAAGCGGCAAGGCGGATGCATTTACCGTCGATGATGTGCTTTTGTATGGCCAGCGTGCCAGTGCCAAAGACCCGACGAAGTTTGTCGTGGTGGGCGATGCGCTTTCGACCGAACCATATGCCATCATGTTGCGCAAGGATGATGCTGCCTTCAAGTCACTGGTTGACCGCGAAGTCGCACGCCTCATGAATGATGGTGAAGTCACCAAACTTTATGACAAATGGTTTCGCAAACCAGTGCCCCCAAAAGGGGCAAACCTGAACATGCCCATGAACTTTCTGTTGCGCGACAATATACGTTTTCCCACAGATAAGGTGGCGGATTGACAGGCACTGTCTTTGCTTGCTATCTCAGACAGACGTGGTTTGATGCTCAGTTCACTATGCATCAGGCAGATCTGGGTTTGCGGGGTTTGGATGAAAATTCGTATGGGCCGGATAAAAGCTGTTGCTGACCATATTTTTAGCAGTACATAAGTAGTAATACGTATTAAGCCGATTGAAAAAAACGGTAATTTGCTAAGGGTTTTTGTTAAACTCAAAGCCATGACTTTTTGATTTAAACTTTCTGGAGACAGTATGAAATTTTCGAAATTGTTGGTAGGTCTGATTGGTGCAGGTTTGATCGTCGGTGTAGCACAGGCGCAAGATGCCGGAACACTGAAAAAAATCAAAGAAACAGGCACCATCACTCTGGGAGTGCGCGATTCTTCCATTCCTTTTTCCTACCTGGATGACAAGCAGTCCTATCAAGGCTATTCCATTGATTTGTGCCTCAAGATTGTTACTGCAGTGCAAAAACAACTGGGTCTGACTTCTTTGAATGTCAAAATGAACCCTGTCACTTCAGCGACACGTATTCCGCTGATGGCAAACGGTACGATAGATCTGGAATGCGGCTCTACCACCAATAACGTTGAACGTCAAAAACAAGTGGCATTTGCACCTACCACTTTTGTGACAGCTAACCGCATTTTGTCGAAAAAATCTTCTGGCATCAAAACGCTCATGGACTTGAAGGGCAAGTCCGTGGTTTCCACTTCCGGTACTTCCAACTTGAAGCAATTGACGCAGTTGAATGCAGACCAAAATCTGGGCATCAATATTTTGCCAGCCAAGGATCATGCAGAAGCTTTCCTGATGGTAGAAACTGGCCGTGCAGTAGCGTGGGTAATGGACGATATCTTGCTGGCATCACAAGCATCCAATTCAAAAAACCCGGCTGAGTATGAAATCAGCAAGGAAGCCCTGTCTGTTGAGCCATACGGCATCATGTTGCGCAAGGATGATGCCGCGTTCAAGAAAGTTGTTGATACAGCGATTTCCAATGTACTGACTTCTGGCGATGTTAACCGCATCTACCACAAATGGTTCATGCAACCTATTCCACCTAAAGGCATCGCCTTGAACTGGCCTATGTCTGATCAGCTCAAGGTAGTTGCTGCCAAGCCTACAGATTCAGGTGAACCTTCTGCTTATGCCGCTGTTCCAGAGGCTCAAAAAGCCGTTTTGAACAAGAAAAAATAATACATAGCAAGGCAAGGTAGTCCGATAAAACGGGGGGATGCACCTCCCGTTTTCTTTTGCAAGACTATGCATGCATGATTTTGCAAAAGCGGACTGAAAGCGCTGCACAGGAGGAGATTATGAACTACAACTGGAATTGGAATATCTTTTGGGACATTGCGCCCGATGGAACGGGAACCTATTTTGAATCCCTGATCGCTGGTCTGAAATGGACACTGGCGACAGCAGGTTTGGGCTGGGTGATTGCATTGGTTTTGGGCCTGGTGATAGGGACACTCCGCACAGCACCAAATAAATGGTTGGTCAGGGCGGCAAATGCCTATGTGGAATTATTCAGGAATATTCCACTGATTGTGCAAATGTTTCTCTGGTACTTTGTCTTCCCTGAGGTCTTGCCTGAAGCATGGGGCACAGCACTCAAACAATTGCCGAATGCACCTTTCGTCACGGCAGTGCTGAGCCTGGGGTTTTTTACTTCGGCAAGGGTGGCGGTACAGGTATCAACAGGTATCAATGCTCTGCCACGCGGGCAAAAAATGGCGGGGACGGCACTGGGCCTGACACTGCCACAAACTTACCGCTATGTGCTCTTGCCCATGGCATTTCGCATCATCATTCCTTCACTGATCAATGAAGTGGCGGCGATCATCAAAAACAGTTCGGTGGCTTTGTCCATAGGTTTGATAGAACTGATGGCAAGTACGCGTTCCATGCAAGAAATGTCCTTTAAGACTTTTGAGGCTTTCAGTGCTGCCACCATCATCTATCTGATCGTATCTGTGGTGGCGATCCTGCTGTCGAATTTGTTGGAAAAGAAACTGCGCGTACCAGGCTTCATTACTGCTGGTTCAGCCAATAGTGGAGGGCACTAAACATGGGTAATTTTGATTTTGATGTCATCCAGCGTTCCTGGGTGTACCTGTTCCAGACTGGCATGGTATTCACACTGAAGCTGACCTTCCTGTCAATGACAGGCGGTATCATCATCGGTACTTTATTGGCGATGATGCGTTTGTCCAGCAACAAGCTGATCAATCTGGTGGCTTCCGGTTATGTCAACCTGATGCGCTCTATACCTCTGGTATTGGTGCTGTTCTGGTTTTACTTCCTGGTGCCTTATATTGGTGCCTGGATAATTGGCGCAAATGAACCTGTGGCCGTGGGTGCTTTTTCTTCTTGCCTGATCACCTTTGTCATGTTTGAAGCTGCTTATTACTGCGAAATCATGCGTTCCGGCATACAGTCTATCCCTCGTGGGCAGATCTGGGCTGGTTATGCGATGGGCATGAATTACTGGCAAACCATGGGGCATATCGTCTTGCCTCAGGCTTTCCGCAATATGATCCCCATATTGCTGACGCAAACCATCGTTTTGTTCCAGGACGTGTCGCTGGTATCGATCTTGTCCATTCCCGACTTTTTCGGTTCTGCAGCCAAAGTGGCACAGCGTGATGGACGTCTGGTGGAAATGTATACCTTCGCAGCGGTTGTCTATTTCATCATGTGCCTTGGCTTGTCTGCACTCGTGAAGAAATTGCAGGCAAAAGTGGCGATCATACGTTAAGAATATTGTGGAGATTTCAAATGATTAAATTGAATAATGTCAGTAAATGGTATGGTCAGTTCCAGGTCTTGACCGATTGCACAACCGAAGTGTCCAAGGGTGAAGTGGTGGTTGTTTGCGGTCCTTCCGGTTCAGGCAAATCAACACTGATCAAAACCGTCAATGGTCTGGAGCCTTTCCAAAAAGGCGAGATCACGGTAGAAGGTGTTTCTGTTGGCGACCCAAAAACCAATTTGTCCAAACTGCGCGCACGCATAGGCATGGTGTTTCAGAACTTTGAATTGTTCCCGCATCTGTCCATACGCCAAAATCTGACTATCGGTCAGGTCAAAGTATTGGGCCGCTCTGAAGAAGAAGCGACTGAGCGCGGACTCAAATACCTGGATCGCGTTGGCCTGATTGCACACAAGGACAAGTTCCCGGGTCAGTTGTCTGGTGGTCAGCAACAGCGTGTGGCGATTGCCCGCGCCTTGTCCATGGACCCGATAGCCATGCTGTTTGATGAACCTACATCGGCACTTGATCCGGAAATGATCAATGAAGTGCTGGATGTCATGGTCGGCCTGGCACAAGAAGGCATGACCATGATGGTGGTGACCCATGAAATGGGCTTTGCCAAAAAAGTCGCGAATCGCATTGTCTTCATGGACAAAGGCGCGATAGTTGAAGATTGTTCAAAAGACGAATTCTTTAATAATGCCCGCTCAGAACGTGCGCGCGACTTCCTGGACAAGATCATTCATTGATATTTTTAGGTCAGTACACCTAAGTTTGCAAAACAGCCCTGAATTTCAGGGCTGTTTTTGTAATAAGTGATGATTTCTGTGAAATCTGTAGAAATTGTGATTCCCGTCACAAGGAAATAGATACTGTCATGCTAATCTTCACTCGCAAAAAAATGCACTGAAAAGTAGTTTTTGAATTATTTATTTTTGTATTAATAACAATTAAACAGGACAACACGCAATGGCCAACACAGCAGCAGATATCCAAAAGCTTTACATCGCTTACTTCAATCGCCCAGCAGACCCAAGTGGCCTGGCATACTGGATGGCGCAAAGCTTCACACTGAACCAAATCGCTGACAGCTTCTCCAAGCAAGCAGAATATGCAACA
>NZ_JAUXQE010000040.1:0-103065 GCF_030683615.1 Undibacterium sp. | reverse complement strand
CCCCGACCTGGACTCGAACCAGGGACCTGCGGATTAACAGTCCGTCGCTCTACCAACTGAGCTATCAGGGAATAGAAGATATAATGATCTTCATTAAACTTTTTAATCTACTACTTATACTTATACTTATTTACTCGTTCGCAGTGATTTTTTGACAAGTTCACTACTTACTTCAAATTCTGTGGCTCCCCGACCTGGACTCGAACCAGGGACCTGCGGATTAACAGTCCGTCGCTCTACCAACTGAGCTATCAGGGAACAGAGACAAAAATTATATTCTCTAGACCCCTGTTTGTCAATACGCAAGTCAAATCGAATTACAAAACCGCAGTAATTGCCGCAATAACGTTGTTAATATTCTTGTTATTGAGGGCAGCTACGCAAATGCGGCCAGTATCAACTGCGTAGATGGAATTGCTATCGCGCAGCTTGCCAACTTGTTCTTTCGTTAGGCCAGAGTACGAAAACATGCCGCGCTGCTTGATCACAAAATCAAAGTCATGGCCAGGAGCCTGCTCCTTGAGTTTGCTGACGAAGGCGGTGCGCATTTCACGTATGCGTACGCGCATGCCTGCCAGCTCCTCTTCCCACAACTGGCGCAGTTCTGGCGTTGCCAGTACGGTTGCCACCACCTGGCCGCCATGAGTAGGTGGATTGGAGTAGTTGGTGCGGATCACGCGTTTCAGTTGCGACATGATGCGCGCTGCTTCTTCTGCGCTGGATGCGGCAATGCTCAGTGCACCGACACGTTCACCGTACAGGGAGAAGGATTTGGAGAAAGAGTTGGAGACAAACAGAGCACCGCCAGCTTCAGCAAAGCGACGTACTACTTTGCCATCTGCTTCTATGCCATCACCAAAACCCTGATAAGCCATGTCGAGGAAAGGGATCAGGTTGCGCTCTGCAACTACGGCAATCACTTCCGTCCATTGGTCATCGCTCAGGTCAGCACCGGTAGGATTGTGGCAGCAGGCGTGTAACAACACGATGGAGCCTTCGGGCATGGATTTTAATGCATCCAGCATGCCAGCGAAATTGACGCCGCGTGTCGCTGCATCATAGTAAGGGTAAGAGTTGACTTTAAAACCAGCCGATTCAAACAGGGCGCGGTGGTTTTCCCAGCTTGGGTCGCTGATCCATACTTCAGAATTTGGCGTGAAGCGCTGCAAGAAGTCAGCGCCCAGTTTCAACGCACCCGTGCCGCCTATGGCCTGGGCAGTAATTGCACGTTTTTCCTTGACGACATCGCTGTCAGCACCGAACACCAATTCCTGTACCGCTTTATCATAGGCAGCCAGGCCTTCTATAGGCAGGTAAGTGCGTGGGGCGAATTTTTCCATCAAAATAGCTTCGGCTTTTTTGACGCATTCCAGCAACGGTACCTTGCCATTGTCATCATAATAAACGCCTACCCCCAGATTAACCTTGGCAGGGTTCTGGTCAGCATTAAAGGCTTCAGTGATACCCAGGATAGGGTCGCGGGGGGCCATTTCTATGGCGGAAAACAGGGGTGAAGATGTGGAAGCAGTCATCGTGATAATATGGAAATATTTGTCGTTGCCGACAGTAATGGTTGGAATGAGGCAGATTGCATAGTACAGCCACCTATTTTAGCAAAGGTAATCGCATCATGGCCGTAGCACCAGTTAATTCAACAGCTTTGTCAGAACAGCTGGACGAATCAAAATTTATCAGTTTCCCTGATTCACCTTATCAGTTGTATCAAATGTTCCAGCCAGCGGGTGATCAGCCAGCGGCCATTGCACAATTGGTTGAGGGTATCAGTGACGGTTTGTTTTTTCAGACACTGCTGGGAGTGACGGGGTCGGGTAAGACCTACACGATGGCAAATGTAATCGCCAGAACAGGTAGGCCAGCGATCATTTTTGCACCTAATAAAACCCTGGCAGCACAGTTGTACAGTGAGTTCAGGGAATTCTTTCCACGCAATGCGGTGGAGTATTTTGTCAGTTATTACGATTACTATCAACCAGAAGCGTATGTACCGCAGCGCGACTTGTTCATTGAGAAAGATTCTGCCATCAATGAACATATAGAACAGATGCGTTTGTCCTGTACCAAATCGCTGATGGAAAGACGTGATGTCATCATTGTGGCTACTGTGTCAGCCATCTATGGTATCGGTAACCCTAGCGAATACCACAAGATGATTTTGACCCTGCGTGCCAAGGACAAAGTCAGTCAGCGCGATGTCATCGCCCGCTTGATACAGATGCAGTACAAGCGCAATGAAGTTGATTTCGGACGTGGCACTTTCCGTGTGCGTGGCGATACTATTGATATATTTCCGGCAGAACATGCCGAGATGGCTGTGCGTGTAGAAATGTTCGATGATGAAATCGAAAACCTGCAATTGTTTGATCCCCTGACCGGGCGTATCAAACAAAAGATACCGCGCTTCACGGTTTATCCTAGCTCGCACTATGTCACGCCGCGCGAAACGGTCTTGCGTGCCATCGATACCATCAAAGAAGAATTGCGCGAGCGCCTGGATTTCTTCCGTCGTGAAAACAAACTCATTGAAGAGCAGCGCATAGAACAGCGCACCCGCTTTGATCTGGAAATGATGGCCGAGATTGGTTTCACCAAGGGCATTGAAAATTATTCGCGCCACCTGAGTGGTGCCAAGGCCGGTGAACCGCCACCGACCCTGGTCGATTACCTGCCAGCAGATGCCTTGATGTTCCTTGATGAATCCCATGTGCTGACAGGTCAGTTGAATGGCATGTATAACGGCGACAGGGCGCGCAAGACAAATCTGGTGGATTATGGCTTCCGCCTGCCATCGGCACTGGATAATCGCCCGCTGAAGTTTGCTGAATTTGAAAGCAAGTTGCGCCAGACCGTATTTGTCTCGGCCACGCCAGGTGATTACGAAGATCAGCATTCTGACCAGACTGTCGAGCAGTTGGTCAGACCTACCGGTCTGGTTGACCCGGAAATTGAAGTGCGCCCGGCACTGACGCAGGTTGATGATTTGATGAACCAGATTATCGAGCGTGTGAAAAAACACGAGCGCGTACTGGTCACCACACTGACCAAGCGTATGTCAGAACAGTTAACAGAATTCCTCGGTGAAAATGGCATCAAGGTACGTTACCTGCATAGCGACATTGATACGGTAGAGCGGGTAGAAATTATCCGCGATCTGCGCCTCGGTACCTTTGATGTGCTGGTTGGTATCAACTTGCTGCGCGAAGGTCTGGATATCCCTGAAGTGTCACTGGTGGCGATCCTTGATGCAGACAAAGAAGGTTTTTTGCGTTCTGAACGCAGCCTGATCCAGACCATAGGCCGCGCTGCACGTAACCTGCATGGTAAAGCGATTTTATATGCAGATAAAGTGACTGATTCCATGCGTCGCGCCATGGGTGAAACCGAGCGCCGTCGTAACAAGCAGTTGGCCTTCAATCTGACCAATAATATCACCCCCGTAGGCATACGCAAGCAGATCAAGGACATCATCGACGGCGTCTATAATCCGCAAGAGGCAAGGGAAGAGTTGGCTGTGGCGCAAGAGCAGGCGCGCTATGAAGTCATGAGCGAGAAGCAGATCAGCCGTGAAATCAAGCGTTTGGAAAAACTCATGCTTGATCATGCCAAGAACCTGGAATTTGAAAAAGCCGCGCAGGTCAGGGATCAGTTAGCGCATGTCAAAGAACAGTTGTTTGGAGCGGGTGGGCATGATTCTGTGCTTTGACGCTGCTTGCCTATGCTGAAGCAGCGTGAATTTCGGCCTGTACGTCTTTGGAGAAAGCCTGTCGTGCGCATGGACAAGATTGAATTAAAGCGCCAATTGACCAGAGTGTTGATACTTGAGTACAGAAACGCAATGAAGAAACCCTTTCCCCAGTGGGGATGGGAAAAACCGGTATCAATGCATCAGTTGCGCAGGAGACGATTGCGTCTCGCGAGACAATATGTTTTGCTGTATGAACCTGTGAACGCACTTGTTTTTAAAAGAGTTCTTCCACGCGGAAAGGAGTGGCCAGGGACGGGAAAATTACTCTCATTATCTGTTTTTTTTTGAAAGGTGAATGCATGGGCTTTATATTGTAAGTTGGGCTATGGTTTATCAGATCAACATTCAGCGTTTAAATAAGCTATACGTTTATCGAGGCCCAGTGTTGGGCTGATACGCCGAAGCCCAGCCTACAACAAAATTATTAGACCAGATTATTTTCCACTAACACAAATCTGATTTCGCCCACTTTGCTTGGCCTGATATAACATCGCATCTGCCTGCAAGAACATGGCATTCTCAGTATTCCAGGTCGGGAAGTCGGCGACGCCGCCGCTGAAGCTGAAGTTTTTATTTTCGCCTGGCTTGACTTCAAATACGATTTTTCCAAAGGCTTCGCGCATGGCGTCGAGTTTTTGTTTGCCTTGTGCTGGTGTGCAATCCCAGAAAACCACGACAAATTCTTCGCCGCCAAAGCGGCTCAGCAAATCCTGCTCGCCCAGTTGTGAGGACAAGACTAAAGACAAACGCTTGATGACGATGTCGCCAAAATAATGGCCCCAGGTGTCGTTAATGGTCTTGAATTTATCGATATCAATGATGCCATAGGTCAGGGATTTGTTTTCACGACTGGCGCGGCGTATCCATTCCTGGGCTTTCTTTTGTAAGCCTACTTTGTTGAGCAGGCCAGTGGCGCGGTCGCGGCTGATCAAGTCTTTACTGGTGCGGATTTTATTGATGCGGTTCAGTAATTGACGTGTCAGCACGTCGGCATCGCTGGGTGTCAGTATTTCATCAAAACCGCTATCGAGCGCACGCCTGGCCATGTTTGAGTCAGGGCGGCTTTGCAGCAAGATGATTTCGCGGCTGGGGTCAAACTCAATATTCTTTTTCAGTACACGCACGAGTGCTTCAGTCTGTAGATACTGTGCTTCATCAATAAGGACGATATCTGGCTGCGATTCCTTGACGCGCACATGTAAAGAGCGGGCATCTGGATTGTGCAGTAGTTCAATGTGGTTTTCTGCCAGCAGGGCCGAGTCCAGAGAGGATAGTTCACCGCAGTGGACGATGGTATTCGTTTCACCGCGTTTTTGACGGGCAAAGATATTAAACAGCTTGTCGACCAGCACTTCATTGGTGATAGGTTTTTCTGCATAGGCCATGCAGTTGCTGTCCACCAACTTTTGTTGCAGTAAAAAACGCTCACCCTGGCGCACGGTTTGCAGATAAATATAGCTTTGGTCGTCTGGCAGGCGCTGCAGCAAATCACTGAGGAACATGGTCTGACGGCGGGTATGTTGCATATCGTCTTGCATGTTGTACAAAACATCCAGGTCAATCACGAACAGGTCGTGCCCGTCAGAAGATTGAACTGCTTTTACAAAACCGCTCATCTGGTCAAAAAACAGGATGTCGAAGTCGTACTTATGCGCACCGATCAATAACTCTTCTTTGTTATCGATGATGAAGAAAGTCTGCGTGAGCAGCAAAACCCGATTTTTGTATAGCGGCCCTGCTTCTGCCATGTTGTCTCCAGCCTATAAATGATTCTTACTCCGTGTTATCTGATTCCAGAGCATGGTTTGATTTTATACGAGTTCTTGTTACTGTTTGATTAATAAGGCGCAAAATATTAATAAGAATGCGCAAAATATAGTTAATTTCTGCACGGCAATTTCTGGCGAATGTAGTAACCCGTCATTACCTGCGATCATAAAATTTGTTTAACAATGGGTCTCCTTCAAACCAATATTCAGGAGACATCATGGCAGCCAAAAAAATTCTTATGCTGGTCGGTGATTTTGTAGAAGACTATGAGGCCATGGTGCCTTTCCAAAGTCTGCTGGCAGTTGGGCATGCAGTACACGCAGTGTGCCCGGACAAAAAACCTGGCGACTATGTTGCTACGGCCATCCATGACTTTGAGGGCCAGCAGACATATACAGAGAAACCAGGTCATCGCTTTGGCATCACACATGATTTTGCCAGTATCAAGGCGCAAGATTATGATGCCTTGCTGATACCAGGTGGGCGTGCGCCTGAATATTTGCGCTTGAATCCGCAAGTCATTGCTATCGTCCAGCATTTTGCGCAAGCCAATAAACCTATCGCTGCTGTATGCCATGGCGCGCAGATCTTGGCGGCCGCCAAGGTGCTGGAAGGCATCAAGTGTTCAGCTTACCCGGCTTGCCAGCCAGAAGTGGAGGCAGCAGGTGGACATTATGCAAATATTGCTGTGACCGAGGCGGTGACTGACAAGAATTTTGTGACTGCACCCGCATGGCCGGCGCACCCAGCCTGGATAGGGCAGTTCTTGCAATTGTTGGGCACAGAAATAAAGTTGTAGTCAAGTTGTAGATTAGGCAAGTGTCGTATAATCGTCAGTAAATCAATTTCTTGACGATATGCGGGAGGAGTAATGTGCGAGATTTTTGTGAAAGCCGATCCGGGTTTGTATGAATCCAGATCGCGCTCACTGCGCCTGCATGGCGTGGTGACCTCCATCAGGCTGGAAAAGATATTCTGGTCGGTACTGGAAGAAATCGCTGTACGTGACGGCATGAATACCAATCAACTCATCACCAAGCTGTATGATGAGTTGATTGCCTATCGTGGGCATATCGACAATTTCTCATCCTTCCTGCGGGTTTGCTGTTTGCGTTATACCTCGCTTATGCTGGATGGTGAGATCGCTACTGATAAACATTTGCCGCTTGCTGGTTTGCACAATGCCAAGACTGAGGCCAAGGGCTTTTTGATTTGATTAATAATGCTTGCCGGTTGGCGTGACAGCTATTATGCATGAACATGTCAAAAAGCTGCTTGACACAACAATTAACTGTACTTATGATGCCTACCAACTAGAAGGTAAATTAACTGAGGCTGCAATGAGCGTCTTATTCCAAGCAGGTAACACATGAAGCATTTTTTAGAAATGTCGCCAATGGCTGAGCGTATCCTTGATGCTGCCCAGGGCTTGATACAGCAGCAAGGTTACAACGGTTTTTCCTATGACGATGTGGCCAAGTTGGTCGGCATCAAAAAACCTAGTATTCATCATCATTTCCCCAAGAAAGAGGACCTTGTGGCAGTGCTGGTGCAGCGCTACACGCATAGTTTTCGCGGTGAATTGCTGAACATGGAAGGGCGGCACGCCAGTCCTATGGACAGGCTGGCTGCTTATGCGGCCGTGTTTGAGCAAACCTTTAATCGTGACCGGCGTCTTTGTGTTTGCGGCATGCTGGGGGCTGAGTCTGGCTCACTCCCTGACTCTGCTGCTGATGAAGTTGCAAGCTTCTTCAAGGTCAATCTGGACTGGCTGACCCAGATTATGGGTGACGCCCAGAATGCAGGGTTGATCAAAAAGAATTGTGACGCAGAGTCACTGGCACAAGCCTATTTGAGTGCGCTGGAGGGGGCTATGGTGTTGGGACGCGGTATGCGTACGGTGCAAGGACCTGCAGATATCGCACGAACTTTTCTTTCCACTGTGTCAGCTTGAAGCTGGCATTTTTTTGCAAATGCAATCTACCAATTAGTAGGTAGATAAATGAAAGGGTACACAATGAGCACTAATTTTGAAGGTAAGAAACTGCTGGTAATAGGCGGCACCAGCGGCATGGGTTTGGAAACTGCACGTATGATCTTGTCCCAAGGTGGGAGAGTAGTGATAGTTGGCAATCGTAAGGACAAGGCCGAAGCGGCGCAGAAGCAATTGTCAGTGTTGGGCGAAGTAACTGTATTGACTGCGAATTTATCCAGGACAGACGAAGTGCAGCAACTTTTGAAAAAAATTGATGAAGCGCACAAGGACATCAATCTTTTGCTGAATGCGGCAGGCATATTTGTACCCAAGGCATTTCTTGAGCATAGCGAAAGTGACTACGATCAATATCAGGCTTTGAACAAGGCCTTATTCTTTATCACCCAAAAGATTGCTGCCAACATGATAGCCAACGGGCGTCCTGGGTCTATCGTCAATATTGGTTCGATGTGGGCAAAGCAGGCGATAGCGGCGACACCTTCATCTGCGTATTCGATGGCAAAAGCAGGTATGCATTCCTTGACCCAGCATCTGGCAATGGAACTTGCCGCCCATCATATTCGTGTGAATGCAGTATCGCCAGCTGTAGTGGAAACCCCGGTATATGAGAGCTTCATCCCCAAGGCGGATATCCCTGCAGCGTTGCAGGGTTTTAATGGTTTCCATCCTATAGGTCGCATAGGTACGCCCCAGAATGTGGCAGAAGCGATTACTTTCCTGCTGTCAGATAAAGCTTCCTGGGTAACAGGGGCAGTCTGGGATGTGGACGGTGGTGTGATGGCGGGGCGCAATACCTGAAGAAATCAGGAATAAAAAATGCCGGATCAGTTTTAAATGAACTGACCCGGCATTTTTTCGTTTCTTTAGTCTTGCTGTGAGCTTAACCTGCCGCAACACGCTTGGTGATATGCGCCAGGGCTTCTTCTACCTGATCAATCAGGATCAGGCACAGGTCGCCTGCTTCCAGCCTGTCCATGGCCAGATCGATGGCAATGAATTCACCATTGATTTCATCTATGCGTGAGGTTTTTGTTGCCTGCTTCAAGCCTTCACGCAAGAGGGCGACAACCTCACCATCAGCACGGCCACGCTGGCATTGATCCTGGTACAGCACTACGTCATCAAAGGATTCACCAAGGATTTCAGTCTGCTGGCGTATGTCCTGGTCACGTCTGTCACCAGCACCGCTGATGACAACAGAACGGCGTTTGGCTGGCATGGTTTCGACTGCGCGTACCAGTGCCAATATCGCATCCGGGTTGTGGCCGTAATCAGCAATCAGTGTCGCGCCACGGAAGTTGAAGACATTGAAGCGGCCAGGTGCATTGTCTGCTTCATTGGCAAAAGACTTCAAGCCTGCACGTATGCTGTCCCAGTCAGTATTCACGGCCCAGGCAGCGGCGACGGATGCCATGACGTTTTCGACCTGGAAGCCTATGCTGCCATTGCGGGTAATAGGTATATCAGCCAGTGGTACGCTGTGGCGTGTCTTGCCTTCTGCAGCGATCAAATGGCCATTTTCAACATAGACGACGCGCTTGCCCTGTGCTCTATGCGTAGCCATGACGGGATGCTGGTGGTCAGCAGCGAAGAAGATGACGGCAGACGGGCAATTGCTGGCCATGGCCGCAACGATAGGGTCAGCCGCATTCAGTACGGCATAGCCGTTATCAGCAACGTTTTGTACGATGACGCGCTTCAATACGGCCAGGTCTTCTACCGTGGTGATGTAATTCAAGCCAAGGTGGTCACCGGAACCGATATTGGTGACGACTGCAACCTGGCAACGGTCATAAGCCAGACCTTCACGCAAGACACCACCGCGTGCTGTTTCAAACACGGCTGCATCAACATCAGGGTGGGACAAGACATTGCGGGCACTGCGCGGGCCGCTGCAATCGCCGCAATCGATCTGGCGGCCTGCGACATACACGCCGTCAGTATTTGTCATGCCTGTACGCAAGCCACTGGCGGTCAGCAGATGGGCGATCAGGCGTACTGTCGTGGTTTTGCCATTTGTGCCAGTGACCGCAATAATAGGGATGCGGCCATCATCATTGTCATCAAACATGGAGGCAATAATCGCTTCACCGACCTGGCGGCCTTTGCCGAACGAAGGGGAGAGATGCATGCGCAAACCTGGCGCAGCATTGACTTCCACGATGCCGCCATTTTGCTGTTCTATCGGTTTCAATACGCTGTCGCAAACCAGATCGACACCGCAAATATCCAGCCCCACCATTTGTGCAGCAGCTACTGCACGGGCGGCGACTTCCGGGTGCACGTCATCTGTCACATCGGTAGCAGCGCCACCAGTAGAGAGATTGGCGTTATTACGCAATACCACGCGCTGTCCCTTGGGCGGTATGGAGTCAGCCACAAAGCCCTGCTTGGCCAGGCTGGCCAGGGCAATATCATCAAAACGTATCTTGGTCAGGGAAGTGGAGTGGCCACTGCCACGGCGCGGGTCTTTATTGACTTGTTCAACCAGTTCACGCACGCTTTGCTTGCCATCGCCAACCACTTGCGGCGGGTCACGGCGGGCAGCGGCAACCAGTTTGTTGCCGACTACCAGCAGACGGAAATCATTGCCGGGCAAGAAGCGCTCGACCAGAATGTCATCACGGAATTCACTGGCGGCATGGAAGCCTGCATCCAGTTGCTCGCGGGTTGTGACATTGACAGTCACGCCTTTGCCTTGATTGCCATCCTTGGGTTTAACCACCACAGGCAGGCCGATTTCGAGGGCAGCTGCCCATGCATCATCAGGGTCGGATACTGAACGCCCCAATGGCACTGGCACACCAGCAGCGTGTAAAAGCTTCTTGGTCAGTTCTTTATCTTGCGCAATGGCTTCGGCAATGGCACTGGTGCCATCCATTTCTGCTGCCTGTATCTTGCGCTGACGACTACCCCAGCCAAAAGCAACCAGGCTGCCATCCGTCAGGCGACGATAGGGGATGTTGCGGGCAACGGCGGCATTTACAATTGAGCCGGTAGATGGCCCCAGGCGCACATCTTCATCCAGATCACGCAATTGCTCGAGCGCAGCAGGCAGGTCAAAGGCCTGGTCTTTCAATGCTGCATTGATGATTTGCTCAGCCAGTTCTACTGCGAGGCGGCCAACGGCTTCTTCTGAATACTCAACCACTACCTGAAAGATGCCTGCTTCCAGGGTTTGCGTGGTGCGGCTGAAGGTGACCGGACAACCAGCTTCAGCCTGCAGGCCCAGGGTAAGTAATTCAAAAACGTGGCCCATGGAGATGGCGTCATCATGGCCGGTAGGTTGCAAAATACTGAGTTGCGGGAAAAGGGCGCGCAAACGGTCTTCAAATCCGTTCAGGCCAGCAATTGACATCTCTTCATTTGTGCAGGCAACAATCGCTTCTACGGCCGTATGGTGGCTCCAGAGATTGGGACCGCGCAGGGCACGGATGCGTGATACTTCCATAAAACTTAATCCTGTTGAAAAAGGCGTCAAACGATGGTGTGCTGATTTTACAGCCTGAGCATGCGAGCATCAGAAATCACACCATCAGACAAATAGCAAATTCTAAGAAAAATACCTAAACAGTACATCTTGCAATTTTGCGGGTACCAGATCGCGTACCTGTGCAATTGTCAATACTGTCAGTAAGCTGATTTGTTGCTGGAGTCAAAAGTCCTGAGACCGGCACCGATCAATTCTGGTGTAATGTTCAGCGCCCATGCTGCGGCGACTGCTGCGAGTACACTTTCTGCCTGGGCGACCTTTGCAGGCTTCAAAGCGCTCAGGGGCAGCAGGGCAGTTTCAGTCTCACCATCTGCCAGTACGATATTGTCATCACGCAAAAATACCACGCGTTCACCCAGTGCACGGTGATTGACTATGGCTTCCAGTGCCGGGTCTCTGGCATAAAAAATCACCTTGCCATCACAGAGCTCAGCCAGATCTGCCACGACAGGGTCAGCAGCATTCAATACCGCTACGCCGTCAGGCAAAATCACATCAACCTGGGTACGCAAGACTTTGCGCATCTGGTCCGGGTTGTCTATGTAAAAAGCACCCAGGTCGGCATAACCATCCAGATCGGTAACAACACCTACAGCACATTTGTCATAAGCCAGACCATCGCTAAGCATGGCTTTGGCATTGGTTTCAAAGACGGCTGCCTGTACCGAGCGATTGATCAGCAGTCTTTGGCCAGCTTCCCAGTTGGCGCAATCGCCATCAGTAACCAGGCGCTTGTTAAGGAACAAGCCTTGCGCGCAAGCGACACCAGTTTCCTTGCCACTGATATGGATCAGTGCACCGATCAGGCGTGCAATCAGGCTGCAACCCTTGGTGCCAGCAACGCCGACGATGCTGATGCGACCACTTTCGTCAGCTGCAAACAGATGGTTGATGATGGCTTTTCCAACCGGGCGACCTTCGCCATTGGCTGGCTTGATGTGGGCGAGCAAGCCAGGGCTGGCATTGACTTCAATAATTGCCGCAGCTTGTTCAGCCAACGGGCGGGAAATGTCTTCTGCTACCAGGTCAACTCCGGCAATGTCCAGGCCTACGATACGTGCAGCCAGTGTCGCAGCATAGGCTATATCCGGGTGAATGTTATCAGTGACATCTAGAGCAACATTACCGTTTGGCTGTATCAAGACTTTTTGCCCTTCCAGGGGAATGGAATTAGCATCCATGCCCTGGCGCTTTAACTCCAGGATAATTTCTGCACCTTCAGCAGGGTTCAAGGAATTCAAAGGACAGTCTTCTGTTGTGCCACGGCGCGGATCAGTATTGATCTGGTCATCAACGAGTTCACTGATATTTGATTTGCCATTGCCAGTCACCCACAGCGACTCGCCTTTGCCGACCGCAACTACCTGATTGCCGACGACCAGAACGCGATGCTCATCGCCAGCGATGAAGCGCTCCACAATAACGCTCTTGCTATCGCCTTTGCGTGCAGCGAGATGGTAGGCCGCAGTGACATCTTCCTGTGTCATCAGGTTCAAGGAAACACCGCGGCCATGATTGCCATCATAAGGTTTCACAACGACAGGCAGGCCGATATCCTGCGCTTCTTCCCAGGCTTCTTCGGCGCTTCGCACCAGTGAGCCTTCAGGCACAGGTACACCGCATGATTGCAGCAATGTTTTGGTCAGGTCTTTATCGCTGGCGATGCTTTCGGCAATGGCGCTGGTTCGGTCAGTTTCTGCAGTCCAGATGCGGCGCTGGGCAGCGCCATGGCCTAATTGCACCAGATTGCCGTCAGTCAGGCGTATGGAGGGAATGCGGCGATCGGTCGCAGCGTCAACAATGCTGGCCGTGCTGGGGCCAAGGCAGCGCGCATCGACCAATTCGCGTAATTCATTCACTTTCACTCGCAGGTCAAAAGCTTGGTCTTCAATTGCCGCCATCAACAAGTCGCGGCCAATTTGCAGGGCGGCGCGTCCTACCTGTTCTTCGCGGGTGCGAAAGGCCATTTTATAAACGCCGACCACATTGGTCGAACGGGTCTGGCCAAAACCTGTGCGCATGCCCGCCAGGTTTTGCAATTCAAGTACGACATGTTCAAGGATATGACCAGACCAGGTGCCTTCACGCAGGCGCTCCAGAAATCCGCCACGTTCACCGACACCACAGCGGTGCTCTATGATGCCGGGCAACCAGGTCGTCAGGCGCTCATACAGGCCAGGGATCTTATTCGATGGAAATTCTTCCAGCTCACCGATATCCAGCACTGCTTCAATGACAGGGCGGTAAGTCCAGATATTCGGGCCACGCAAATGCGTTGCGCTGAGAATGCGGATGTCTTTCTTGTTTGTTGTCATGTATGTAAACTTTTATAAGCCGGTTTTATGCAGACCAGGTCTTGTCATTTTAGAGCGTTTCTTCGTTTTCCCTGAATGCGCAACATCTTGGGCTGGTCTTGCTATGTCAGATTTTCTGGTGCCTTGAAAATTTGTCATAACAACAATATTACTTCGCATAGCATATTGAAAGCGGCTGTGGAGAGCACGCTTGCTGATATACTTGCGCTCCAGCGCAAAAGCAGTTCATCCTCTTGATCAGAGTTATCTGATTATTTTTCTTCCGATAGAATACCGTAAATTGCTGCTTCCGTGACATGGCTTATGCTTGAAACGGAAACCAAGTGATCTCTTTTACTAAAATTTATGTCCTGATTTTGTTCGGGACCAGCTATTGAGCCGGAGTTCGTTTCACGATGACCACAACACAATTCAGTCCCGAGCAGCCAGTTGCATCAATTCCAGTAGCCTGGCAGGCTGACCTCAATAGTCAGATCGCCAAGGGCGAGAACGTTTTGACTACCCTGGAGGTTGACCTCGACAACAAACTTCGCTTCCGCAAGGGCTTGCTGGTGGTGACTGACCAGCGTTTGCTGACCAAGTCGCCCGGTGAAACTGATTGGAAAGAATGGCGTTTTAGGCAGGGTTTGCAATTAAGTCATCACGATCATGCTGGTGTCGGCCATTTGGAACTGATGGATGAAAAGGGTTTGGAGGCCACCTGGCGCTTTACTTTGGGCCAAAATTTGCATGCCATACGCTTGCTGGACCACTTCAAGGAGCAGTTGCTAAGCCATGTGACTGGCATGCCAGTAATTCGTGCAGAACAAAATATCTGTCCTAGCTGTAAAGCCGTGCTGGAACCAGATCAGGAAGAATGCCCGGTGTGCACCAAGGTCACGTATACACCTCCGTCCACTTGGACACTGTTACGCTTGTGGCGATTTGCCCATCCTTACCGTTTGCAACTGTTCATCGGCTTCACGCTGATGTTGCTGGGTACGGCGGCCCACATGATCCCGCGTTATCTGACCAAGCCGTTGACGGATGAGGTGCTGATCCCCTATCAAAACGGTGCGCATGTTGACCCCAAGCTGGTGGTGTTTTATATCGGTGGTTTGCTTGGTTCTGCGGTAATTGCGTGGCTGCTGAGCTGGGGCAAGACTTATATCCTGGCACTGGTGTCAGAGCGGATTGGTGCAGATTTGCGTACTGCTACCTATGAACATCTGCTGAAATTGTCACTCGAATATTTTGGTGGTAAACGCACTGGCGACCTGATGTCACGCATAGGTAGCGAAAGTGACCGCATTTGTGTTTATCTGTCCCTGCATCTGCTGGACTTTGCTACTGACGTACTGATGTTCATCATGACGGCTGCTTTTCTGTTGCAGATCAATACCAAGCTGGCCTTGGTGACCTTGCTGCCGCTGCCATTTATTGCCTGGATGATCCATCTGGTGCGTGATAAATTGCGTACCGGTTTTGAAAAGATAGACAGGGTATGGGGCGAAGTGACCAATGTGTTGGCAGATACCATTCCAGGCATACGGGTGGTCAAAGCCTTTGCCCAAGAAAAGCGTGAAGCAGGGCGCTTCCGTGAAGCGAATAAGCATAATCTGGCAGTCAACGACAAGCTCAACAAGGTCTGGTCGCTGTTTTCTCCCACCGTATCATTCCTGACTGATCTCGGCATTCTGGTGGTCTGGGGCTTTGGTATCTGGCAGATATCGAAAGGTGATATTACTGTCGGTTCTCTGGTCGCTGCTGTGGCTTTTATCAGCAACTTTTATGGCCGTATTGATTCCATGAGCCGTATCGTGTCCGTGACGCAGAAATCTGCCTCGGCTGCCAAGCGCATTTTCGATATTCTTGATCATGTATCGAGCGTGCCTGATCCACAAAATCCTGTGAAGGTAAAAGAAGTCAAAGGTCAGATAGAATTGCGTGAAGTGGGTTTCCGCTATGGTAACCGTGCGGTTAACCGTGGTATTAACCTGAATATCAAGCCAGGTGAAATGATAGGGCTGGTTGGTCACAGTGGTTCAGGAAAAAGTACGCTTGTGAACCTGATTTGCCGCTTTTATGATGTCTCGGAAGGTGCGATTTTGCTCGATGGCGTTGATATACGCTCATTTGCTGTGTCTGACTACCGCCAAAATATTGGCCTGGTTTTGCAAGAGCCTTTCCTGTTCTTTGGCACCATCGCCGAGAATATCGCCTATGGCAAACCGGAAGCCACACGTGATGAAATCATTGCAGCGGCGCGCGCTGCTCACGCCCATGAATTCATTTTGCGTTTGCCGCAAGGCTATGACTCCATGGTTGGTGAACGTGGACAGGGCTTGTCTGGCGGTGAGCGTCAGCGTATCTCAATTGCGCGAGCTTTGCTCATTGATCCACGTATTTTGATCATGGATGAAGCGACTTCTTCGGTCGATTCGCAAACAGAAAAAGAAATCCAGAAAGCCCTCGATAACCTGGTGCAAGGCCGTACCACGATCGCGATTGCCCATAGACTGTCCACCCTGCACAAGGCTGACCGTCTGGTGGTGTTGGACAGAGGCCAGGTAGTCGAGGTTGGTAGCCATGACGAGTTGATGGCCAAAGAAGGTGCTTACTACAATCTGTATCAGGCGCAAGCCCGCAATGCAGAACTGGTTGAGGAGTAATAGAAGATGACAACAACAAAATTTACCCTGACCCGCAATTCTTTCGGCAAACTGATACTCAGCAATGAGGCTGGCGAAGTGTTTGAAGGTGTCAGCCCGGTGCGGGCATTTCCTATCCAGTCACCATTGGCGGGCATGTCCCTGGTCATGACAGACGGGCGCGAAGTGGCATGGATCGATCAACTCGATGACCTTGCAGTAGATGTGCGTGCACTGGTCATGGAGGAGCTGGAAGGTCGCGAATTCATGCCTGAGATCAGCAGCATCATCAGTGTCACCAGCTTTGCCTTGCCTTGCACCTGGACGGTGGCCACAGATCGTGGTGAGACTGATTTTGTCCTCAAGGGCGACGAAGACATACGTCGCATAGGAAAGACCTCTTTATTGATTACCGATAATCACGGTATACAATTCCTGATACGTGATATGTATGAAATAGACAAGCATAGTCGCAAGATATTGGATCGTTTCTTGTAAGCTTATTTGTTGAACTGCGTTGGTACCAATTTAGAATTCGTAGGCGTATAAATTGGTATCTTTGCTTTCACCCGGCAGAATGACGACAGCCTCCATTTTAAACCCCAGGTCTTGCAATAATTTGTTGGAAGCGAGATTCCCCGGCGCGGTAATGGCTGCCAGTTTGGTCATGCCCAAATGTGTATTGGCATAGGCTAATGTTGCCCCGGCTGCTTCTCTGGCATATCCCTGACCTAGGAATTGCGGCAAAAATGCGTAGCCCAGGTCAATATTTTTCAAGCTTTCACGCTTGACGAGCCCGCATAAACCCATGGCTTGGCCATCTTCTTGGCGTTCTACCACATACAGGCTGAAGCCAGTTTTTTCCTGATTTGCCATAGGCCCATTGATAATGTCATTAAGTGCCTCGTCCAAGGTGCGTATGCCCTTGTCACATATGTTTTCTATAAATGCAGGGTCATTCACAAGTGACAGGTAGAAAGTTGCATCATCCGCGGTCACCGTGCGTAATAGCAGTCTTTCTGTCTTGATGATGTTCGTTCGTGTCTCCAGAGAAATATCCAGTCTAAATTGCTCCCTTTGAAAAGGCTATAGCTCTTTTCAGGCGAGGGGCGTACTTGGCAACACAAAAAGATCTGTATCTCGAACTAAACTGATGTTGCCAGCCTACAGACTTGTTAACTTGTTATACAAAGTGGTGAAAAGGATAAATTTTTTTTCTCATTGCTTAGTCTGCGGCGTAATATTGATGTACAGCATGAAGCTTTTCTTGTTTTTTTACATGCCGATAGCTTTTGATATGCGACGTTCTCATTGATATCGGCATGCTCACTATGTAGGTTAGCTAAAGCAAGTACTGTCACTTATCCATGTTCGTATTCAGGGGAAGCTATGAAATCTCTCAAAGCCAGACTCATCGTTGTTATCGGATTATTGGTTGCTATTTGTACCATAGTGTTGACCGTAGGCAGCTATCTGAGGATGAAGTCCCAGATAGAAACTGACCTCAACAATGAAATTCGTGGTGTTGCAGCGGGTTATAACGCCGTATTGAGTAACTGGATACAGACCAATCTGTCTTTGATGGACAGCCTGGCACAGGGTCTGGGTAATGGTGCCGATTTGCAATCTAGTCTGACCATGATGCGCACTGGCGGCAATTTCCTGAGTGTCTATCAGGGCCAGCCAGACAAACAATTTACTAATATTCCTGCGGATCCGCCTCCTGCCGGATTCGACCCTACAGTTCGCCCCTGGTATAAAGCCGCCATGGATGCCAAGAAGCCCATTGTGACTTCACCATACATGGGTGTTGCTCCTCCAGGATTGATGATTACCTTTGCCGCACCTGTCAAAGCTGGTGAGGGCGGTGTGGTTGGTGCTGATGTTTTCCTGACCAAGATAGTTGATCAAATCCTCACCATCAAACTGGCGGGTGGCGGCTATGCTTTCTTGCTCGATAAAAGTGGCCAGGTGCTGGCGCATGCAGATCAGGCCAAGGTCATGAAGATGGCCAAAGAAATTACTCCTGATCTGGCACTCGATAACCTGGCCAGTCTGTCCAAACAAAAAGACCCTGTACTGACAGAAATTGGTGGCAAGCCACATTTCATGCTTTTGCAGCAAATCACTGGCTCTGACATTTACCTTGCTTTGGTCATCGACAAGAAAAAAGCACTGGAAGCGCTGGATCAACTGTTGATTATTTCAGCTATTGTCCTGCTGGTCTTGCTGGGTGTGATCATGCCTCTGACGACCTTGTTGGTAGGTCGTATGCTGTCTGGGTTGCAACGAGTGCGTGATGCCATGTCCGATATCGCAGCTGGTGGTGGTGACCTGAGTCGCAAAATAGACGTGGAAGGGGATGATGAAGTCGCCCAGACCGCCTCTGCCTTCAATCGCTTCCTTGAGCAGTTGCGTGTCATGGTCGTAGATGTGCGCAAGGCGACTGACTCCATCACCGTAGGTGCGACAGAAATTGCAACTGGCAATATGGATTTGTCTGGTCGTACTGAACAACAGGCCTCTTCATTGGAAGAAACAGCGGCGAGCATGGAAGAATTGACCGAAGCCGTGCGCAATAATGCCGACAATGCCCGTGAAGCCAACAAGATGGCCGTCAATGCATCTGATGTCGCAACTCAGGGTGGTGAAGTGGTCGGCAAGGTGGTTACCACTATGCAGGGCATCAGCGACAGCTCACGCAAGATTGTTGACATCATCAGCGTGATTGAAGGCATCGCCTTCCAGACTAATATTCTGGCGCTGAATGCCGCGGTAGAAGCTGCCAGGGCAGGTGAGCAAGGCCGTGGCTTTGCTGTAGTTGCCAGTGAAGTGCGTACACTGGCGCAACGCAGTGCTGCTGCGGCACAGGAGATCAAGAATCTGATTGAAGACTCGGTCAATAAGGTCAGTGAAGGGTCGGAGTTGGTAGATAAGGCGGGTGCCGCCATGACGCGCATCGTCTCGGCAGTTGATCAAGTTGCAGCGATTATTAATGAAATTACCACCGCCTCGGTAGAGCAAAGCGATGGTATTCAACAAGTCAATGTTGCCTTGGCGCATATGGATGAAGCAACACAGCAAAATGCTGCTTTGGTAGAAGAAGCTGCTGCCGCCGCAGGTTCGCTGGAAGAGCAGGCCAATCTGTTGAAAACCGCGATGTCAGCCTTCCGCATGGAGGATTCAGGTTCTGGTCCGCGCATAGCGCCAGCCAAATCAAGCTGGGCTAAGAATAAGGCTTCTGCACCCAGTCTGGGATATGACGATTAAATTTTTTGACTAAACTCAAGCAAGGGTAGCAATCACCGGTGCGTGATCTGATGGTTGCTCCCACTTGCGTGGCACGCGGTCAATAACGCAAGAAGTACATTGCCTGGCCAATTCGGCTGACAGCAAGATATGGTCTATGCGTACACCTTTGTTCAGGCGGAAGCCTAGTGCACGGTAATCCCACCAGCTGAAAGATTTGTCTGCCTGTTCAAACTGACGGAAACTATCACTCAAACCCAGTGCCATCAGGTTTTTCAGTGCGGTTCTCTCTTCTGGCGACACCAGGTTCATGCCCACCCAGGCTGCCGGATCATGCACATCCCGGTCTTCCGGCGCAATGTTGTAGTCCCCCAACACGGCAAGCTTTGAATGGCGCGTCATTTCTTCCCTGACCCAGTTTTCCAGCGCTGCAAACCATTTCAGCTTGTACTGGAACTTGTCTGAATCCGGTGCCTGGCCATTTGGTACATAAGCACAAATGACGCGTATGCCCTCAATGGTGGCAGCGATGATGCGTTGCTGCTCATCTTCAAACTGCGGATTATTCTTTTGAACATTCGTCATAGGATGCTTCGACAAAATCGCCACGCCGTTATAAGTTTTCTGGCCAGTAAAAGCGACGTGGTAGCCTGCGGTTTCTATCTCTGCCTGCGGAAACTTGTCGTCAGTGAGTTTGGTTTCCTGTATGCACAACACATCAACAGGATTGGTTTCCAGCCATTGCAAGACTTGCGGGAGTCTGACTTTGAGAGAGTTGACATTCCAGGTGACTAGTTTCATGTTATTTGTATTCGTTATATTGGGTGAGGGTTTCAAGGTGTATTGATGCTTGAAAATTAGAGCAAGGTACTCGCCTGGCTATTCACTTTCATTTGTTACACTTGATGGTCTTGATTTTTGATTGCTGGCATTATACGACGCTCACAAAATTCAGTAGAACAGAAAAAAAGCGGCTGAACGCCTTTCTTAGTAGTGTGGGGGGGCTAATGCTCAGCTTTTGATTAATGCTGCAACAGCCAGGTTTTCAGCACGGTTTTTGTAAAACGCAAGTATAGTCCGTGCAGTGTCACCTACCAGGAAATTTGCCCAGCCTTCGGCATACCAGTTGAAATTGGTAGATACACGTGTTTTTACTTTGATTTGCAGGCGGGTACCACGTGCTTCTGGCGTCAAGGTGTAAGAAGTATCTTCCAGATTAAAATACTTCCCTCCTATGACGATGTGATCATCCAGCGAGCCAGAAGGAAAAGAGTCGGCATTAAATTTGTATGTCCATGCAATATGGCGATTAAGTTCCCATGCGGTAATTTCTTCTTCAAATTTTATGCCTCGTTGCCAGATGAGTTCACGTTTACCACCTATTTTTCCTTCGAGGGTCGTAGCCTGTATGGGAAAAGGCACGCCGATGCGGTATGCAAAGCCGGACTTCAATTCTTCAGGCTGTATATTCTGCGGATGGTTGATCAATTGCCAAATTGTTTCAGGGCTGGCATTGATGAGGATGTCTTTTTGTATGAACTGTGTAGTGGCAGCCGGTGTTACTTGCTGCTCGACTGTGCCAAGCAGGAGTGGCAGTAACAAGAGTCCGCTGCACCATCTGCCTGCATTGCTGTTAGTTGCAGAGAATATCAGGCCACAGATAGCCCCAAGTATCCCCAATACTACAAACAGGGGAATTGCCATGACTATGCAGATCATACCTTCGCGTAGCAGGGCGCCCGCAGCAAAAACAAATAATGCGATGGATAATGCAGACAGTCCGCTTGCCGTTGCAAAACCCCCCAAGTCCTTTTTCTTTGCAATGTAACCCGTCAATATACCTATGCACAAAGGGATGCCGACCAGGAATGACGTAAGCATTAATCCGCTAGTGCCAGTTTGGGGACTGGAAAACAGGGAGGAAAAAATTTTGTACGCACTGACGCCATACAGACCTCCAATTCCCATAACCAGGATATACGCAATTAATTTGATGCACCACCTGACAAAAACAAAGTAATAGTTTTCATCTGCCGAAAATGTTGTTGCTATAGTGGAAGCTTTTTGTGGCTCCTTGGCATCATTATTTGGTGATTGCATGGCGACCTGTTGCTGGCTAATAGCTTACTTGGGATAAAAAAAGCGTGCACCGCAATTGCAGTGCACGCTCTGATCTTGAAACTGCTACTTAGCCTGCGCGATTGATCAGGAAAGTTGTCAGCAAAGGTACAGGACGGCCAGTGGAGCCCTTAGCTGCACCGGACTTCCAGGCTGTACCAGCGATATCCAGATGGGCCCAGGTGTATTTCTTGGTGTAGCGCTCAAGGAAGCAGGCTGCCGTGATGCTGCCACCGGCTGGGCCGCCAATATTTGCCATGTCCGCAAAATTGGACTTCAGTTGCTCGTTATAAGCTTCTTCGATAGGCATGCGCCATGCGGTATCCCCGGTTTGCTTGCCTGCTGCCAGCAATTCTGCTGCCAGTTGGTCATGCGCTTCATCATGACGGGTGAACAGGCCTGAGTTATGGTGGCCCAGGGAAGTCACGCAAGCACCTGTCAGTGTCGCTACGTCAACCACGGCTGCTGGTTTGAAACGTTCTGCATATGTCAATGCGTCACACAGGATCAGACGGCCTTCGGCATCCGTATTCAGGATTTCGATAGTCTGACCAGACATGGAAGTGACGATATCGCCAGGACGGGTGGCACTGCCGGAAGGCATGTTTTCGCAAGTTGGGATGACGGCGATGACGTTCAGCTTGAGCTTCATTTCACCAATAGCGCGCATGGTGCCCAGTACAGAAGCTGCACCACCCATGTCGTATTTCATCTCATCCATACCAGCGCCAGCTTTCAACGAGATACCGCCGGAGTCAAAGGTAATGCCTTTGCCGACCAGAACAACTGGTGCGTCCTTGACTTTGCCACCATTGTGCTTGAGCACGATGAACTTCGGTGGTTCTACCGTGCCATTGGTGACGGACAGGAAACTACCCATTTTGAGGGCTTGTATCTGTTTGCGGTCCAGCACTTCAGCGACCATTTTATAGTCGGTAGCAATTTTCTTGGCGGTATTGGCCAGATGAGTAGGCGTGCAGAAATTAGGTGGCAGATTGCCCAGTTCTTTGGTCAGATCCATGCCATTGGCCAGGGCCACACTTTGTGCTAATGCATTCTTTGCAGCTGTTGCATCAGTAGCGGCAACGGCAATTGCCACTTTCTTGACGCCAGATGTGGATGTTTCTTTCTTGCTCTTCAGACCATCAGCGCGGAAGATGCTTTCGCGGAAAGCCACAACTGTGCTGCGTATGGACCAACCCAGATCGCGGTCTTTGACTTCTGGCAGGGCGATAACGGCATCGTTCGCACCCAAGCCAGCCAATGTACGTGCAGCAGCCTGTACAGCCTGGTTGTAGGCTTTTTCGCTGACAGCAGCGGCTTCTTCACCCAAACCCACCAGCAAAACGCGCTCTGCAGCGACATCGGCGAGTTTGCGCAACAGCAGGGAGGTACCCGCTTTGCCGGTAATATCGCCAGATTTCAGGGCTGCAGCGATGTCGCCAGACTTGTCCAGACCTGCTGCAGAGGCAGAAAGTTTCTTGTTTTCATACACGCCAACTACGATACAGCCTGTCTTAATTGCTTTATGGGCAGTCGAGGCACTTTTTGCGTCGATTGTTTTTATGCTAAAGTCCACGTATTACTCCTCTTTGTAAGTCTCGTAAAACAGACATTATAATCCTACTCATGATTTTTCAGCGCGCGCTTCGACGTGAATTAAACAGTGCCGCAGGCGCAGTCTTCACAACTCTGTTCACCATCACGATTTCCGTGATGCTTATTAAAATCCTTGGAAATGCGGCAGGAGGCAAAGTTGCGTCTGCTGATGTGGTCGCTCTGATAGGCTTCACGGCATTGATGAATATGCATATATTGCTGCTGCTGACCGGTTTTATATCGGTCTTGTTGGTAGTGACGCGTAGTTATCAGGATTCTGAAATGGTGGTCTGGTTTGCTTCAGGCCTGAGCCTGACACAATGGATATCCCCTGTATTGCGCTTTGGTGGCCCTCTCATCATACTCACAGGTTTGTTGAGTTTTATCGTCACTCCCTGGGCCAATCAGCAAAACGTGGAATTTCGTGAACGGTTCGAAAAACGTTCGGATATTGCCAAGGTTGCACCGGGTAAGTTCCAGGAGTCTGCCTCATCTGATCGCATTTTCTTTGTGGAAGAAGTGGCTGGTGACCTCAGTAAAGTACAAAATATTTTCATTAATACCTATAAAGACGGTCGTTCCAGCATCGTCGTTGCACGGGAAGGCATGGTCGAAATCGACAAGGCAGGTGACAAGTTTCTGGTCATGAGCAAGGGACGGCGGTATGATGGTTTGCCAACAGCGCCTGATTTCCAGATGATGCAGTTTGAGAAATACGGGGTGCTGGTGTCCAGCCAGAATGCCAGCGTGACTGGTGACAAGTCTGCCAAGTCCATGCCATTGACGGCTTTGGTAGAAAATCTTGATAGCACCAAGTTAGGTGAATTGCTGTGGCGCATTTCCCTGCCGGTCATGTGTGCGGTGTTATTGTTGTTGGCGATCCCTTTGGGTTATGTCAATCCACGTGTAGGTCGTTCAGCCAATTTGATCGTCGCCTTGTTGCTGGTCGTGATTTATCTATCTGTGACAAACATCCTGCAGGCTCTGGTAGTGCAGGAACGCAGCAGTTTTGCCATGGCATGGTGGCCACATCATTTATTCGTGGCTTTAATGACTCTCAGCATGTTTTTATGGCGTTTGAAAGTAAATAGCCGCTGGCATCCTTTGATATTGTGGTCACGCTGCAAATCGAGTTTCCGCGCTAAGGAAAAGTGTTCAGCATGAAAATTTTACAAAGATATTTTGGCGTTGAAATTCTGCGCGCCGTTCTGTTTGTCATGTTGGCTTTGTTGGCTTTGTTCTCTTTCTTTGACCTGGTCAGTGAATTGCAGTCTTCAGTCAACAAAGGTGGTTATCAGCTCAAACATGCCGTGCTGTATGTGTTTCTGGGCTGGCCTGGGTATATCTATGAGTTCATGCCTATCGCAGTCCTGATAGGGACGATTTATGTGTTGGCGCAATTTGCTTCCAATTCTGAATTTACCATCATGCGCGCCTCCAGCATGTCTACCATGATGGCTGGTATGATCTTGGTGAAGATAGGCATGGTTTTCGTGGTGTTGACATTTTTGTTTGGTGAAGTCATTTCGCCCATCTCCAGCAAGCTGGCGGAAAAAATGAAACTCAGTGCCATAGGAGAATCGCTGGCGCAGGAATTTCGTACTGGCCTGTGGACCAAGGATCTGGTACGTGAAAACGGTTTGACTGGTGATGTCATAGGCTCGCGCTTTTTGAACGTCAAAGAGGTTTTGCCTAATCGTCATTTGAAGAGTGTCAAAATATTTGAATTTGATAAGAACTTTCATTTGTCGCGAGAAATGACCGCGACTGGTGCCGAGTACCTGGGTAACAACACGTGGCGCTTATCCGATGTCATAGAAACCTCTTTTCCCAAAACGCTCACGAGTGAAGATATCGCTGCGGTTAAGAGCCAGAAGCTGGCAAGCCGTGATGTCGTTTCAGAGGTCACGCCAGATATTTTATCCGTGCTGTTTGCAGATCCTGATCGTATGTCAGCAACTGATCTGGCTGCATTTACCAAGCACCTTGCCGACAATAAACAGGATAGTGAACGTTATGAAATTGCCTTCTGGAAAAAGGTTACCTACCCGTTTGCTGTGCTTGTCATGATGGCATTGGCCTTGCCATTTGCTTATCTGCATGTACGTAGTGGCGGTGTCAGTTTCAAAATTTTCAGCGGGATCATGATAGGCATGGTGTTTTATCTCACCAACGCCCTTTTTTCACATGTAGGTTTGCTCAACACCTGGCCGGCGCCGGTGACCGCACTGGTGCCCAGCGTCTTGTTTTTGGTGATCGCTTCGTTAGGTTTGCGTTATGTTGAAAGAAATTGATGGCAAATAAATCCGCCTTAATCCTGTTTGCTCATGGTGCCCGCGATCCGCGCTGGGCCACCCCTTTTCAGCGCTTGCAGGCGATGACACAGGCCAGCTTGCCGGATGTTACCGTGGCACTCGCTTTTTTGGAGTTCATGACACCTTCCTTGCCAGAGTTGGCTGCGCAACTGGTTGCTGATGGTTGTGAGAACATTACGCTTGCACCAGTGTTTCTGGGGCAGGGGGGGCATGTCCTGCGGGATTTGCCAGTGCTCGCAGAGGAAATTCGGGCAGCTCATCCAGGTTTGCAATTTAAGACTGTAAGTGCGGTGGGTGAAGATGAGGCTGTTTTGCAGGCCATACGCGACTATTGTTTGAAACTGTTGTAATACTCGAATGAATACGGGCAGAGTGCGAGTATTGAGATTACACTCTACAACAACACGGTTTTGGAATACTGATGAAAGTATGTCTCAACTGAAAAAAATGATCTCATTTGCTGTGCTGGCTCTGCTGGTTGCATTGTCGACAATGCCTGCGTACGCTGGACAGGTACTGGTCGTTGGCACCGAATTTGCCAACGTATTTGAGCGCAACCCAAGCGGTGAATTTACGGGCCTGGGTGCCGACATTGTTCGTATGCTGGCCAGGCAAAATGGCGATGAAGTCAAATTCGAAATCTACCCTTGGGCCAGAGCCCAGTGGATGGTTGAAAATGAGCAGGCACATATACTAATAGGCCCTTACAAGACGCCAGAAAGAGAAGCCAAATACGTCTTTGCCAAACGTGCTTTTTATCGCGATGTTATGGCCTTATACATACGTAAGGGTTCAGATGTAAGTTGGGACGGTAATTATGCAAGTTTGCATGGTCCTCGTCTTGGTGTCATCAACGGCTGGGTATATGGATCACAGTTTGAAAGCCAGCGTTCTACCATCAAGCCTGTTGTAGCCAACACCTTGACCAATGGTTTGAACATGCTGATGGCAAAGCGGGTGGATTTCCTTGCTACCAATATGCGTAATACTGAAGCCATCATCAAGACCATGGGCATCAGCAATGAGATGCAAATGATAGAGCCCTTCATGGATATGCAGGATGGCTATTTGGCCTACTGCAAAAATGCTAGTTGCGAGAATTTGCGCCTTCGCTACGACGAATTGTACGAACAATTAAGGGATGGTGGTGCCTTGCAATTAATGGCACGCAGGCTAGGAGTGAGGTTGCCTCCGTAATTTCTCCAGACCATCGTCTTAGGGTAGCTTGGCAGTGCGTTTCCGCATTGCTTCACCCATCATCACCAACACTGGTCCTGTACTGATAGGCAAGCCTTTGGATAATTCTCCCAAACTCAAAGCCTGACTGCATTCATTGGGGCGACTGCAATTTTCTATGATGATCACAGGTAAGTCGCCTGGAAAGTTGGCCGCCAGCATGCGCTGAGCCGTCAGCGTGGCTTCTCTGCCGCCCATATACTGCACCAGTGTATCGCATTCAGGTATGCGGGTATCAGCGCTTTCGCCTGGGGCTGTACTTGAGGTGAACAGGGCAACGCTGCGCGCCACTCCGCGCTTGGTCAACGGTTGCTGCACACTGGCTGCCGCTGCCAGTGCCGTTGTGATGCCGGGTACGATTTCATAGGCGATGCCTGCCGACTCGAGTGCAGTCAGCTCTTCGTCGGCACGGCCAAATAGCATGGGGTCACCACCTTTGAGCCTAACCACCACCGCATATTGCGCCGCACATTCCAGCATTTGCTGATTGATATGTTCTTGCGCAGCGGAGCGTTGTCCACTGCGTTTGCCAACTGAGATTTGGACTGCTTGCGGACACAGTTCCAGCATTTCTGCCGTGACCAGGGCGTCATATAAGACCACGTCTGCCTGTGCGAGCAGGCGGGCACCACGTACTGTAATCAGGTCGGCGGCACCCGGGCCTGCGCCTATCAGATAAACCTTGCCCGGAGTTTGTTGCATAACTCAGACCAGATGTATCATGCCGGCTGCCACGGTCTGATGTGTTACTTCATCAATGAGAATGAACGCACCAGTAGAGCGCAAATCTTTATAGTCATCAACTGCCAGCGCCTGAGCTACATTCAAGGTGACAGTGGCGATATCATTGAGCTTGAGGACGTCGGCAGGGCTGCGCTCTTGCGTATTGATATCTAGCAGGGTATCAATGCCAGTGACTCTTGCAGCGACTTGTCTGGTGGTATGCTTGAGCCAGTATTTGCGACGGATATCCAGTGCATCTTCTGACAGCCAGCACAAATCAGCTTTCACGGTTTTCAACAGGGTAGCCGGGCGGTCTGCGCCTACCAGCATATCGCCGCGTGAAATATCGACATACTCATCCAGCAAGATCGTCACTGACTGACCGACAACGGCAGTATCCAGCGAAGTATCCAGCGTTAAAATATCTTTGACCGTGGCAGTCTGGCCGCCAGGTTGCACCAGCAGTTTATCGCCCTTGCTGACCTTGCCTGCCTCAATACGGCCCATATAGCCTCGGAAGTCATTCGCTTCATGACCATTGTGGCGAGCTACCAGTTGCACCGGGAAGCGGAAAGGTTCGTCATGGCAGGCGTCATACACGCTTAATGACTCCAGCAGTTCGATCAAGGTTGGGCCTTTGTACCATGCCAGTTTTTCGCTTGCAGTCACCACATTATCACCCGCCAGGGCAGACAGCGGGATAGGGCGTATGTCTTTCAGGCCCAGTTGATCAGCAAACTCCTGGTAGGCGCCAATGATGCGCTCATATACCGTCTGGTCGTAGTTCACAAGATCCATCTTGTTGACAGCGACGATCACATGTTCAATCTGCAGCAAATGGGCAATGGTGGAATGACGTTTGGTTTGCGTCAGCAAATCTACACTACCATCATCATTGAGTTTGACCTTGGACACGTCGATCAAAATGATGACTGCATCGGCAGTCGATGCACCAGTCACCATATTGCGCGTGTATTGTTCATGGCCAGGTGTATCGGCGATGATGAACTTGCGTTTTGGTGTCGCGAAGTAGCGATAGGCCACGTCAATAGTGATGCCTTGTTCGCGTTCTGCTTCCAGTCCATCCGTCAGCAGGGACAAGTCTATGGTGTCACCAACGGTGCGCTTGTGCTTGGCGCGTGAAATGGCATCAAGCTGGTCCGCAAAAATACCCTTGCTGTCAAACAGCAGGCGACCGATCAAAGTGCTCTTGCCATCATCCACTGAACCCGCCGTGATGAAGCGCAACAGGCCACGTTCTCTACCAACGGCGGCAGTCAATTGTTCTACGGCGTTCATTAGAAATATCCTTCTTTTTTACGTTTTTCCATCGATGCTTCTGATGTCTGGTCATCCATGCGTGTGGCGCCACGTTCTGTAATCTGGGTAATCGCTGTCTCAGCGATGATGGCTTCTACTGTTGCGGCGTCAGACGATACTGGGCAGGTGCAGGAGATATCACCAACGGTACGGAAGCGGACAACCTGCGTCTCTACCGTTTCACCATCACGTGGCGGCGTCAGGTCAGTCAGTGGCACCAGCAAGCCATTGCGTGGTATGACCTGGCGTTCATGGGCAAAATAAATCTGTGGCAATTCCAGTTTTTCACGGGCGATGTATTGCCATACGTCGAGCTCGGTCCAGTTCGAGATAGGGAAGACGCGCATGTTTTCGCCAGCGTGGACGCGGGTGTTATACAGGTCCCACAGTTCAGGGCGCTGTGCTTTCGGGTTCCATTGACCAAATTCATCACGGAAAGAGAATATTCTCTCCTTGGCGCGGGCTTTTTCTTCATCGCGACGGGCACCGCCTATGCAGGCATCGAACTTATGCTCTGCGATAGTTTCCAGCAAGGTCACGGCTTGTGCCGCATTGCGTGAGTCCGTTGCCGGGTTGCGCAGGCGTACTGTGCCACGGCGTATCGATTCTTCTACCGAACCAACGATGAGGCGTTCACCCAGTTGAGCAACCCGCTTGTCGCGAAAGGCGATGACTTCAGGGAAGTTATGGCCAGTATCAATATGCACCAGCGGGAAAGGGAATTTACCCGGGCGGAAAGCCTTTTCTGCCAGGCGCAGCAAGACGATAGAGTCTTTGCCGCCAGAAAACAGCAGGGCAGGGTTGCTGCATTCAGCCGCGACTTCGCGCATGATATGGATGGCTTCGGATTCCAGCCAATCCAGGTGGCGATTGCTCGCAGCATCAATAAAATGGTTTTCCACGACAGTATTCATGATTTTTCTTCTTCAGACAGCTTGTTTAATTCGGATCAGCTTGCCATCAACCACATGCAGGCCGCATTCCTTGGAATCGGGGTTTTCCCACCACCATCGCCCAGCCCTAACATCTTCACCTGGCTGTATCGCACGGGTGCAGGGTTCACAGCCTATCGATGGATATCCTTTGTCGTGCAAAGGATTGTAAGGCACATTGTTGCTTCTGAGATAGTGCCAGACATCATCTTCTGACCAATCTGCCAAAGGATTAAACTTTTGCAGACCATGTGTTGCATCATCTTCCTGTATCGCCAGTTCAGTACGGGTAGCAGACTGTGCGCGACGCTGGCCAGTTACCCAGGCCTTGTTGCCTGCCAGCGCACGTTTCAGCGGCTCTACCTTGCGTATGCGGCAGCATTCCTTGCGCATTTCCACGCTGTCGTAAAACGCATTCTTACCATGCTCGCTGACATAATTTTCTACAGCGGCAGCATCAGGCTTGAACAGCTTGATTTCTGTGCCATAGGTTTCTTTGACTTTATCGAGCATGCCCAGTGTTTCTGCATGCAGGCGTCCGGTTTCCAGCGAGAAAATCGTGATATTCAATTTCTTGCGCAAAATCAGGTCAGTCAACACCATGTCTTCTGCCGCCAGGCTGGAAGCAAATACCGCTGGCTCAAAGTCGTCAGCGATTCTTTCCAATATAGCCTGAGTTGCGGCAAGGCGCTCCAGAAAATCACTCATGCTTCAGCCCCTGTGCGCTCTGCGCGGCGGAACAAGGGGTTTTTCTCATCCCAGGAAGTCTGGTATTTTTCAGAAAAATCAGTCAGACCTTTGATTGCATCTTGGATATTCTTGTCTTCCCGTGTGGCAAAGGCATTGAAACCGACGCGCTGCATGTAAAACAACTGGTCGCGCAAGACATCACCGATGGCGCGCAATTCGCCAGTGAAATTAAGGCGTGAGCGCAGGTTATAGGCAATTGAATAGCCACGGCCATCTGCGAATTTAGGGAAGTCGACTGCCAGCAGGCTAAAGCGGCTGATATCTTCTTTCAATTCTTTTGCCTGCTCATCGCTGCTGAACCAGACGGCGATGTCAGTACGGTTCAACAGGCTTTCACGTTGCAGCAACCATACCTTCAAGGGGATGATGACTTTGCCTGTGGGTACACTTACAGCGTCTGGTGTTTCATTCTCTGTCAGGCGCAATACTGTCCAGTCGTCGGCTACGATGGCTTTGTCTTTAATAATTTCTCGCATGATGCACTTTCTTAATTTCAGTAGCTGACAGCTGTACCGGCGTCTTCGCCATGATGCTCATTGGTACGTATCGGCGTTGCATACACAAATTCTTTGAATGGCGCGATACCCAGGCGCTGTGCCGTATCGATGAAGCGCTCATTTTCCAGGCGGTCACGCACATATACTTGAATGATGCGGTCTATCACTTCCGGCATTTGTCCGGCAGCAAAAGACGGGCCTATGATCTTGCCTATGGCTGCGCTATTACCTTGCGCGCCACCGATCGACACCTGGTAAAACTCGCTGCCATCTTTGTCCACACCCAGAATGCCGATATTACCGACATGGTGGTGGCCGCAGGCATTGATACAGCCAGACATATTCAATTCTATGTCGCCGATATCATGCAAGTAATCAAGGTCGTTGAAGCGGTCGGTGATATCCAGCGCGATAGGGATGGATTTGGCATTGGCCAGTGCGCAGAAATCACCGCCTGGGCAGCAGATCATGTCGGTCAGTAAACCGATATTCGGTGTCGCCAGACCATGGGCCTTGGCTTCTTGCCAGACGGTGAACAAGTCTGCGACTTTGACATCTGCCAACACCAGGTTTTGCTCATGTGTGACGCGCAATTCACCAAAGCTGTATTGATCAGCCAGGTTGGCAATAAAGTCCAGTTGTTCAGAACTGGCATCACCCGGTGGCACACCTGGTTTTTTCAGCGACAACACCACAGCGACATAGCCAGCCACTTTATGTGGTTTGACATTGCGTTTGACCCAGTTGGCAAAGGATTTATTGTCTTGCAAATGCTGTTCATAAGCGGCATCTTGCGCAGGCAGGTTTTCATAGTCTGGCGTAGTGAAATAACTGGCGACGCGTTTCAATTCCGCTTCTGTCAAAGTGGCTGGGCCATCCTTGATATCTTGCCATTCTTCTTCAACCTGGCGGGCGAAGTCTTCAGCACCTATGGCTTTTACCAGAATCTTGATGCGTGCTTTATAGATATTGTCGCGGCGACCGTATTGGTTATAGATACGCAGTATCGCTTCCAGATAAGTCATGACATGCTGCCATGGCAAGAATTCGCGTATCACGCTACCCAGGATAGGGGTACGGCCCATGCCACCACCCACCATGACCTTAAAGCCGACTTCGCCAGCTTCATTGTGTACCACGGTCAGGCCAATATCATGCACTGCAATCGCGGCACGGTCTTCTTTGGCACCATTAATGGCGATCTTGAATTTACGCGGCAAATAGGCGAATTCAGGATGGAAGGTAGTCCATTGGCGTAGGATTTCTGCATAGGCACGTGGATCTATCACTTCATCGGCAGCGACGCCAGCAAATTCATCAGACGTAATATTGCGCATGCAATTGCCCGAAGTCTGGATAGCGTGCATTTCTACTGATGCCAGTTCTTCCAGTATGTCAGGTGTATCTTCCAGATTGATCCAGTTGTACTGGATATTCTGGCGGGTCGTAAAGTGACCATAGCCACGATCATATTTGCGGGCAATATGGGCAAACTTGCGTACCTGATTCGATGACAGCATGCCATAAGGCACTGCCACCCGCAGCATATAGGCATGACGTTGCATGTACAGACCGTTTTGCAGGCGCAAAATACGGAATTCATCCTCACTCAATTCATTCGAGAGTCGGCGGCTAACCTGGTCGCGGAATTGTGCAATACGTTCCTTGATGATTTGGTGATCGTGCTGGTCGTAACGATACATCTTTAATTACCCATAAAATGCGTGTGTAAGTACGCGATTGCAAACAGATTCAAAGAACTAGCTTGGCAGCAACCAAAGTCAGGGTGGTTGCCAACAGGCCACGTAAAAATTTCTCAGGTACGGCACGGGCGGCCAGGGAGCCCAAAGTAATACCAGGCAAAGAACCTATCAGCAGGCTGCCCAGCAAGACCCAGTCTATCGAACCCAGCCACCAGTGGCCGAAAGCAGCAATGGCTGTCAGAGGTACAGCATAGGCGATATCCGTACCGGCGATATGGGCGGCAGACATTCGTGGATACAGCATGACCAGCAAAGTCGCACCAATCGCACCGGCGCCGATGGATGAAATGGTCACCAGCGTTCCCAGTACTGCGCCAGAGATGAGCGTAGCAGCCGCCAGTTTTTTGCCTTGCAATTGTTTTTCTGGATGCTTGTTCAGCCAGTTCAGCATCTTGCCTTTAAACAGCAAGGCAACCACAGTGAGCAAGACAGAAATTGCAATGGAGTAACGTATGATCTGGCCAATTTCTTTATCCAGTGCACCAAAATTCTTGAGGAACAAGGTGGTAACTACAGCCGCTGGCAGGGCGCCGTAACACAGCAAGCGCACCACATGCCATTCAACCGTGCCGCGCAATCTATGGGTAAAAGTACCTGCGGCCTTGGTAATCGATGCAAAGGCGAGATCGGTGCCCACCGCCACTGTTGGTGATACACCAAACATCAGAGTAAGCAGGGGGGTCATCAGCGAGCCACCACCTACACCGGTCAAACCGACCAGGGTGCCCACTGCAAATCCCGAAAATATATAGGTTAACGTCATATCGCCTCGCGCAAAGTAAGTGCATCGTAATGAATTCAGGCTTTATTCCAAACTACTTAGTATTCATTTGCTTATATACGTAATTGATATATGCAAAATCGCTGGACTGATATTGTCTTTAGTTTAATTCGTAAAATCAGAATAAATTATTTAAAATATAATTAATGCAAGAAAAATTGCACATTTGATATTTTTTTATCAATCATGGTGCCATGACAGGAATTTGTATTTCTGATCCGTAAATATGCTGGTGTGAAGAAGCTGGAAATGCCCTTGAAAATAAGAATAGATGTTGCTATGCAGAAATGCGATTTAAATCAGACAATATTTTTAACAATTCTTTTGTGGATATAAGTTTTCTGCATAAAGAAATATTTGCGGAGATGTATTTTTTCATTCTAAAGACCAAGCCTGATGATACTTATGGCATAAAGAAATCGTATTGTTTGAAATCTGGTAATGATTTAAGGGCTTTGAGCTTGCCCAAACAGTAATGTTATTTTTGCGTATAATTCATTTGCCGAATAACTCGGCAGGTTGTACGTCTTCAGGGCGGGGTGTAATTCCCCACCGGCGGTAAATGCACAGGATTGCTTTGGTAATTTTCGTGCACAAGCCCGCGAGCGCTTGCAGTAAAAACGGTTGCAGTAAGTTTGCAGCAGTTTGCAAGGTCAGCAGATCTGGTGTGATTCCAGGGCCGACGGTTATAGTCCGGATGAGAGAAGATGCGCCTTATGCAAAACTCCTATGGTGAAGACCATGGGCGTTTGCGTCTGGCTATTCGTTTTTTACTCCCTGAAACGTCTTTTGCACATTTTCTTTTGCCGGAGCGTTTCATTATGTTGAATACTATTAGTAATACTAGTACCACTGTTCCATCCCCTACTTCCGCTCAGCCGGAATTATTATCCCTTAGTCCTTTTGATCAGCGCCTGTCCAGGGCCTTGGCAGACCTGCGTAATGGCCGTCCTGTATTACTTATGGATGACTTTGACAGGGAAAATGAGGCAGACCTCATCGTCGCCGCCGAAAAAATCACGGTCGAATCCATGGCCAGGCTGATCCGCGATTGTAGTGGCATCGTCTGTCTGTGCCTGACAGATGACAGGCTGCAGCAACTCGATTTACCGCCAATGGTCAGCCACAATGAAAGCCGTTATGGCACAGCTTTCACGGTATCGATAGAAGCCAAGCAAGGCGTGACGACTGGTGTTTCTGCGGCTGACCGTGTCACCACTATCCTGACAGCTATCGCACCTGATGCCCAGCCTGAACACTTGGCACGCCCTGGTCATGTCTTCCCTTTGCGTGCCGCACCCGGCGGCGTACTCAGTCGACGAGGTCATACAGAAGGCTCGGTTGATCTGGCTACCATGGCGGGCTTATCACCAGCAGCTGTATTGTGTGAATTGATGAACCCGGACGGCAGTATGGCCAAAGGTGGGCAAATCTTAGAATATGCAGTGACGCACGATATCGTGATACTGACTATCGATGAACTTGCCAGCTACAGGGCATCAGCCGCAGTGTAGTATCCTTGAGCTATATTGATAAAAAGAGTGTTGAGGGTGATGACCATGAGCATATTCAGAAAGTTTTTGTTGCTGAGCATGTTATTAGTCGTCACTCTGAGTACTGCCGAGCCAGCATCCTGGTATAAATGGCGTAGTAAACTCAATGCCCATGTCACTTGTTCCCAGACTTCGCCAGGCGAGGGATGGGAGCAATTGGCGCAAGCTTATCTGGATGCCCGTTGCGAGCGGCCAAGGCAAGTCAGATAGATCACAATCAAACTCCTTCAACCCAGACCTGCTTCTCAAATTTTGTTACTTGTTTTTCAAAACAAGTATTGCGTATATTCGTTTCTTTGCATAAAGTTAATTTGCGGACATATTGCATGCGTCACTCTTTACTATAAGCAAGAATTGACGCAGATTCCTTATTCACCTCCGTGTTTCACTTCCTTATAACCTAAGGATAATCAGTTTCTTAGACCATGCGCTCGACAAATTGGAAAATTTGCGTGTTGTTGGCGAAAAAATTGACTGTCCTGTTGAAACTTCAGATGGCAGCCACATGATGAAACCAGGAAATGAAGGAGTGAACATGTTGATAGAACGTGAGGCAGAGAGCTGCTACCTCGGACAGTTTATCCCCCTGCAATACCATCACAATATGCTGATGGATTTGAATCGCATGGATAATTTCAAGGCGGCGATACGACGCCAGGTATTTGAAGGCGCAAAAGTCCTGGAGTTGGGTGGTGGGACTGGCGTACTTTCCTGGTTTGCAGCGCAGGCTGCGGCCAAAGTCTATTGCGTAGAATTCAATCCTGATATGGTCGATGAAGCGCGTCGCTTGCTGGCCATGAATCGCTACGGTGATAAAGTCGAAGTCATACACGCAGACGCTTTTGAATACTTGCCACCAGAACCTGTGGACATCGTTATTTGCGAAATGATACACGTGGCTATGCTGCGTGAAAAACAGGTAGAAGTCATAGAAAACTTTAAGAAACGCTATGTGGCAAAGTTTGGTGGTCCCTTGCCACTGTTCATTCCAGAAGCTGTTGTGATGGCAGTGCAGCCACTACAACAAACCTATGATTTTTCTGGCTACCAGGCACCGATCATTCAATTCCAGCAACCAGGTGCATTTTCTGCTGACACCGTCGAACTGGCACAACCAGCCTTGTACAGCATTATCGATTTTAGTCAGCCCAATGACATGCACATCAAATGGGAAGGCAGTTTTACAGTGGAAAAAGCGGGCACAGTCAGCGCCTTGCGTTTTGTGACCAAGAATATTCTGGCAGTGCTGATGGAATCTTCTTCCACCATAGACTGGCTGAATCACTATATGGCACTTCCACTGGCCCAGCCAGTGACCGTGAAGGAGGGGGATCTATTGCAGGTCAGCTTCCAATATCGTGCTGGTGCTTCTATTTCTTCATTGCAAAATGCCATGCGTGTAGAGGTGAAATCCACTGCAGCTGTACGTGCCGGGCATTTGTCGCTGGCTTATGGTTGACTAATTCTGTTGGGCAATAAAAAAGAGCCTATATTTGTTTGCTCAAATACAGGCTCTTTTGTTTAATGTCACGCAGATATGATGGTCACAAATTTGTCTGTGACTTGCTCATCGGCATGAGTCTCACTTCTTTTCATACTCATCATGCATGGGTATGGTATCGCCATCTGGCTTGAGCAAATTGATGTCACGAATATTTTTCTGTACCGCAACTGCAGCGAACAGGCTCAGCAAGAATGACATGGCAAAGAAGCCTTTTTCACTCCAGTCCAGTGTGGCATTGAATAAGCCTACACCCAGCAACAGGATGGATAAACCCAATGACAACCAGCACAAGCCAAAATAAATACCAGTGACGGGTATGCCTTCAAGCTTGTCGCGTACTGATTTTTGCAGGGATACGGCAGCAAATAAACCGTACATCAGTATGGTGAAGTAATAACCTTTTTCATTTAACTGCATCGCGGCATTCCAGACGCCTGCAAGATAGGTGCCTCCACCTATAAACAATGCTGCCCAGGATGCGCCTACAAATGCACCGGTTGGTGCTTGAAGTTGAGGTTTCAAACAAGGACTCCTTGATGTAAAAGATTGAAACAGGTTGTACCGGATTTGCCAGCTTTTTGCAATATTACAAATTAAAAAAACCAATAAATAAAGTCTTGTCTAAGATTGACTTAATTATGTAGATATATTTAAGGTATATGGACAAAGCTATGTCATTCGAGTAAGGTCTGCCATTCTTGCCGACGCGGCAATTGCTTATCAGAATTCTTTTTTGTGCTTGTTGATGCCTGCTAATGAAGCAGTTCTTAACTTTGTGAGCTTGTGCCACTTTAATGGAGTTAAATAATGTCTTTTCGTTTTACTGCAATATCATCTGGAATATCCTTGGCCTCGTGTGTGGCTTCAGGTTTGCTTTTGTCAGCCACAGCCCAGGCAGCGCAGGCGTCCAAGTTCAATCTTGGTGATCTCGTCAAAAATTCCAGTGCAACCGACTGGCGTCCTCTGAATCCTGAGAATACTCTGTATCTGGAATTGCCAAAGGGCCGTGTCGTGATAGAGTTGGCACCAGATTTTTCCCCTAATCATGCGCAAAACATCAAGGCATTGGTGAGAGAGGGTTATTTTGATGGATTGGCCATCGTGCGCTCACAAGAAAATTATGTCGCACAATGGGCTGACCCTGATGAAAAACGCAAGGTGAAAACTGCCAAGCGCAAACTTGATGGCGAATTTACTGTCAAATATGCCTCCAATCTGCCATTCACTCGGCTACCTGATGTTGATGGCTATGCGCCCCAAGCCGGGCATGCGAATGGCTTTCCTGCCGGACGTGACCCCAAGGCGGGTACTGCCTGGCTAGCCCATTGTTACGCCACTGTAGGCGTTGCTCGCGGCACTGAATCGAATAGTGGTGATGGCACATCCTTGTATGTGGTAACCGGCCATGCGCCAAGGCAGCTGGACAGAAATATCACCGTCGTTGGACGAGTCATGCAAGGCATGGAGTTGTTAACGACCCTGCCACGGGGCACTGGCCCATTGGGCTTTTATGAAAAAGCCGATGAACGTACGCCCATAAAGGCTATGAAAGTGGCCGTCGATGTGCCAGAAGCTGAACGAAGCAAGCTGGAAATCATACGCACTGATACAGTCACATTCAAGTCTATCGTCGATGCGCAACGAAACCGTGGCGGCGACTGGTACAAGGTGCCAGCGGGCCATATAGATCTGTGCAATGTACCATTGCCCGTACGTCCGCAAAAGTAAGTCGCAAACCTTGAGCGCGACCCTGTGAAATTTGGGCCTGCGCTCGGTGTGTCAGGTGTTGTCTGTGGATTGCTTTGCTTTTGCTGATAAGGTAGCGATATCAATGCCGTTTCTCATTGCTTCCAGACCAGGAGGCTCTGCATTAAACCAGAGCCAGCCAGTATCGGTTGCACCGTTATTGAGACACCACTGCTTGAATTCACCAGTGATGAAGACACTTGTAAATCCAATGGCAAGAACAAAGATCATGAAAGCGGCAGAATACAATGCCATGGTCAACAAGGAAGTATCGGGGAAGGCGCTGTGCGAAAAGATCATCAGCAATCCCATAATCAGCAGGATGCAGGCGCATAGCTTGAGAATAGTAATACGCAATTGGGACATCTCGGTTCTCCGGTGAAAGGATCAATAGGCATTTGCTGCAATTGCGCTTGCATTGTATGTCATGTAAAGACTTCTTGCCGGAATGGCGATTTTCTTAAGTTTCAACCACGATAGCATTACTGACCTGGGTTGCTAAGTTCTTCATGGATGCGGTTGATTCCTTGTAAGAGGTCGTCGTTGAGACCAACTTCCAGCGCGTCAATATTCTCTCTTAACTGGGTCAGGTTGGTAGCCCCGATGATGGTGCTGGCGACAAAACTGCGTGAATAACACCAGGCCAGTGCCAGTTGCGCTGGCGTCAACCCGTGTTCACGCGCCAGTGCTGCATAGGCTTTGCTGGCCTCAAATACGCTGGGACGCATATAGCGCGGGCTCCAGGTCGGCGGGAATATCGTCAGGCGGCCATGAGCTTTTGCATCATCAATATATTTGGCGGTAAGCTGTCCGAATGCCAGTGGGCTATACGCCAGCAAGCCTACGTTTTCGCGGAAACAGGTCTCATCCAGCCCCTGTTCAAATGCGCGGTTCACCAGGCTATAAGCATTTTGTATACTGGCGATGCGTGCGGTGCCTTGCAGTTCTGCCTGCTTGATAAATTCGCTGACACCCCAGGATGTTTCATTCGATACGCCAAAGGCGCGTATCTTGCCTTCCTTGACCAGGGCATTCAATACTGAAACTGTCTCGGCAATATCTGTGCAGGGTCTTTCCAAGGCTGGATCAAATTGTTTTTGTCCAAAGATGGGGGCGTTGCGGCTGGGCCAGTGCAATTGATACAGGTCGATGTAATCTGTTTGCAGACGTTGCAAGCTGGTTTCGACGGCGGCGCGAATATTTTTTTCATTCAAATCATTTTCGCCGTTGCGTATCCAGCCCATGCCACGAGAGGGGCCTGCAACTTTGGTTGCCAGCACAATCTCGCCGCGCTTGCCGGATTTTTTTATCCAGCTACCAATGTATTGTTCGGTCTTGCCTTGCGTAGCCGCACGCGGCATGACAGGGTACATTTCTGCCGTGTCGATAAAATTGATGCCGCGCTCCAGCGCATAATCAAGCTGCTCATGCGCTTCCGCCTCAGTGTTCTGTTCACCAAAAGTCATGGTGCCCAGGCAGATGGTGGATACATTCAACTGGCTATTGCCAAGTAAAATATTCTTCATGATGACAATGATAAATTATTTATGTCCGCGCAAAGCATCTGCGCAGTCTTTTACCAATGCGGGGCCTTGATAGATCAGGCCGGAATACACTTGCACCAGTGCCGCACCTGACTGCATTTTGGCCACGGCATCGGCACCTGAGAAAATCCCGCCCACGCCGATGATAGGTATTTCGTTGCCTAGTTCGGCTTTCAGGGCACGGATCACGCGGTTCGATAATTCAAACACGGGTTTGCCAGACAATCCGCCCGTTTCTTCTGCATGCGGCAAGCCCTGTACGGCATCGCGGGTGATGGTGGTATTGGTGGCAATGACACCATCTATCTTGTGACGCAACAAGGCTTCACCTATGGTCTTGATTTGTTCTGCATCAATATCAGGGGCAATCTTCAGTGCAATGGGGACATAACGCTTGTGTCCGTCGGCCAGCTTTTGCTGCGCTTCCTTCAGTTGCAATAGCAAAGCATCAAGCTCAGTCGCACCTTGCAACTGGCGCAGGTTCTTGGTGTTAGGGGAGGAGATATTCACCGTCACATAACTGGCATAAGGATAAACCTTGGTCAGGCAATGCAGATAATCTTCGGCAGCGTGTTCTATTGGAGTATCTGCATTCTTGCCTATGTTCAGGCCCAGCACACCTTGTTTGTCCTGGTAAAAGCGTGATGCCTGCACGTTTTTCACGAAGGCATCGACGCCGCCATTATTAAAACCCATGCGGTTGATAATCGCATCTGCCTGCGGCAGGCGGAACATGCGTGGCTTGGGGTTGCCAGCCTGCGCACGTGGCGTGACCGTGCCAATTTCTATGGAGCCAAAACCAATTGCAGCCAGACCATCAATATACGCACCATCCTTGTCCAGGCCAGCGGCTAGACCAACCGGATTGGGAAAGCGCACACCCATGACAGTGCGGGCATCCTCTGCTGGCTTTTTGGCTAGCAAACCACCCATACCCAGTTTGTTGACACGCTGCAGTGCAGGTAAAGTCAGGTGATGGGCATTTTCCGGATCCATGGCAAACAGGGCAGGGCGGATCAGGGAATAAAGAAGTTTCGCTGGCATGTAAATGTATGAAGAAGAAAAGTTGAAAATAAAAATTGATCGGCAGGCGAGAAGGGAGGCTTCACAGCTCCCGCAAAGTCTGCCAGCGCCCCTGCATCAAGGCATCAAGGGGGCGGAAATTGGTCTTGTAAGCCATCTTGGGGCTGGCAGCTATCCAGTAACCCAGATAGACATAGGGTAGCTTCAACAAGCGCGTTTGCTCTAACTGCCACAAGACATTGTAAGTACCATACGACGCAGTAGCATCATCCGGGTCATAAAAGGTATATACCGACGACAAGCCATCTGTCAGGACATCAATAATGCTGACCATGCGCAAGACATCTTTATCGTCCCTGAATTCAACCAGGCGGGTATTCACCCGGCTTTGCAGCAAGAATTGCGCATACTGGTCGCGGCTGTCATTGTCCATGCCGCCGCCAGAGTGGCGCTCACCCTGATAGCGCTGATATAGCTCATAGTGTTCATGCACATAACTCAAGCTGCTGACGCGTGCATGCAAGTTGCCATGTTTTTTCCAGGCCCGGCGCTGGCTGCGGTTGGTTTCAAATTCATTGACGCGCACGCGTACCGGTGTGCAAGCCTGGCAGTTATCGCAATGCGGTCGGTAAATGAAAATGCCGCTACGACGGAAACCACTCTTCACCAGCTCTGAATAGGCATCGGCATTAATCAGATGTGCAGGCGTTGCCACTTGCGAACGCGCCTGCAAACCTTCCAGATAACTGCAAGGGTAGGGCGCTGTTGCATAAAACTGTATGCTGGCGAAGGGGAGTTCGTTAAGCTGGGTCACGGGCTGATCTTGTTGGCTATGGTCCAATTGCTAATCGCTGGCAAGGCACTGGCATGTTCCACCCAGCGCAAAAATTCGGTTCTGCTGATCGCTTTTGCGCCCAGAGATGCCAAATGTGCCGTCTCTTGCTGGCAGTCTAACATTTTCACCCCATGTTCACGCAAGAAAAATACCAAGTGTGCCAAGGCTATTTTGGATGCATCCGTGACCCTGGCAAACATCGATTCACCATAAAACATGCGGCCTATGCAAACACCATAGGCACCACCCACCAGCTCTCCATCCAGCCATACTTCTGTGGAATGGGCATATCCCAGCTTATGCAAGTCACAATAACCCACGACGATATCTTCAGAAATCCAGGTGCCATGCTCTTCCCCGCGTGGCGCAGCACAGGCGCGCATGACATCTTCAAAGGCAGTATCAAAGCGCACTACCCAGCGCGGGTCTTTGCTGACCTGACGCAGGCGCTTCTTCAGACTGAGCGACAATTTGAAATCCTGCACCTGCAAGACCATGCGCGGGTCGGTAGACCACCACAAGATAGGTTGCCCATCAGAAAACCACGGGAAGATGCCATTCTTGTATGCATATAGCAGACGCTCTGCTGACAAATCAGCGCCTGCTGCCAGCAATCCCGCAGCCCCATCTTTTTCTGTCAGCGCTGTGCTGGGGTGGGGGAAGGGACTGTCAGTTTCCAGCCAGGGAATCACGCAGCCCCCATCATAGCTTGCACCAAAAAAACGCCATTTTTCAGTGCGTCAAACTTATTCATCAAATAATCATTTTTAAAAAATCGCATTAAATCAATCACTTATCACTTGCACTAAATTGGAATGCATTTTGCTTTATTAGTGCATCTTTGATTAAAATTTGCACTTATATTGGGAGACATTTCGCATGAATGCACAAAATAGCAGCGCGGACGCTTTGTTTATCTTGCTGGGCGCAATCATGATACTAGCAATGCATGCCGGTTTTGCGTTTTTAGAATTAGGCACCGTGCGCAAGAAAAACCAGGTCAATGCCCTGGTCAAGATACTGGTTGATTTTGCCGTATCCACTATCGCCTACTTCTTTGTCGGTTATACCATCGCTTACGGCGTACAGTTTTATTCTGGTGCTGAGGTGCTGGTTGCCAAAAATGGCTTTGAAATGGTCAAGTTCTTTTTCTTGCTGACCTTTGCCGCTGCCATTCCCGCCATTATCTCAGGCGGGATTGCCGAGCGGGCAAAATTTCACCCGCAACTGATCGCCACAGCCTTGCTTGTGGGTGTCTTGTATCCCTTCTTTGAAGGCATAGCCTGGAACCAGCGTTTTGGCATACAGGCATGGTTGAAGGCGATGTTCTCTGAAGAGTTTCACGACTTTGCCGGCTCCGTCGTCGTACATGCCTTTGGCGGCTGGGTCGCCTTGCCCGCCGTTTTGCTGCTGGGCGCACGCCGTGGTCGCTATATGAAAAACGGCGCAATTGCAGCCCACCCACCATCCAGCATTCCTTTCCTGGCGCTGGGTGCCTGGATACTTACTGTAGGCTGGTTTGGCTTCAACGTCATGAGCGCACAAACCATGGACAAGATGAATGGCCTGGTCGCCATGAATTCGCTGATGGCCATGGTAGGCGGTACGCTGGTTGCCTTCATCCTCGGCAAGAATGACCCAGGTTTCGTCTACAACGGCCCCCTGGCTGGCCTGGTTGCAGTTTGTGCAGGTTCTGACCTCATGCATCCCTTGGGTGCTTTAGTTACTGGTGGGATAGCAGGTGCCATCTTTGTCTGGATGTTCACCTGGACACAAAACAAATGGAAGGTAGATGATGTACTGGGCGTCTGGCCCCTGCATGGCCTGTGCGGTGCCTGGGGTGGCATAGCAGCGGGTATCTTCGGATTAAAGTCTTTGGGTGGCCTTGGTGGCGTCAGTTTCATGTCGCAATTGCTGGGCACCACCATGGGTGTTGCAATAGCCTTTGTCGGCGGCTATATCATCTACGCCAGCCTGAAAAAACTCATAGGCATACGCCTGGAGCCTGAAGAAGAATTTGATGGAGCAGATTTGGCTATACACAAAATCTCATCGACTGCAGAACGCGAAACCAGTTGGTAATGACGAAAAGAACGACGAAAAAAATGGGCGATTGAAAATGTCGCCCATTTTTTTGATGCAAGCCCAGCCAGTTTCATTTCAATCATGCAGCATGGGCTTGAAAATATCATGCTCATGCATCTTAAAGCGTCCGCCATCCTTGACCTTCGCCAGGTCTTCAAAGAAAAACTTCAGTGTATGGCTTATGGTAGGGAAGGCGATGTCATTCCAGGGGATTTGCTCTTCAGTGAATAATGCCACTTCCAGGCTCTCAACTCCCGCTGCGTAATTCAAATCCAGTAAGGTAGCGCGGTAAAACAAATGCACCTGATGTACATGCGGTACGTTCAATATAGAGAACAGCTCATGCAACTTGATGTTCGCACCAGCTTCTTCTTCAGTCTCACGTTGCGCAGCCTGCGCCGTGGTCTCATAATTTTCCATGAAGCCCGCAGGCAGGGTCCAGAAGCCCAGACGCGGTTCTATTGCGCGCTTGCACAATAATATTTTGGTGACACCATCTTCTTCCCATACGGGAATGGAGCCCACCACCATCTTCGGGTTTTGATAATGGATAGTGCCGCATGCCGGGCAAACAAAACGCTCACGGGTATCATCAACAGGGATTTGCAAGACCACCGGGGACGCGCATTCAGAACAGAATTTCATGGGCAAAAAGAGTCAAAATTGGCGAATCTGTAAAGTGTAACACCTGTCCGCAAAAGTGCGGCAAAAGTCCTATTCCCATAAAAGAATTGCGCGGAGCAGCAAAATCATGTATAGTTTCATTCTTCAGACGCGGGGTGGAGCAGTCTGGCAGCTCGTCGGGCTCATAACCCGAAGGTCGTAGGTTCAAATCCTGCCCCCGCAACCAAGTATTCAAGCCCTTGATTAGAAATGATCAAGGGCTTTTTGCTTTGCGCTGCGAGACTATCATTCTTGCTGCTGGAAATACCTGCGTGGATTGCTACTTACGCCATGCAGTAGTTTTCAAAAATAGACATGAATTTTGACGGGTGTTAAATCATTATGCCAATTCCTTGTAATTCTTTGCATCAAGCAGCCTGGCTGACGTTAAGACAGCAATTGTGGCCAGACGGCACAAGCGAGGAACATCTTGCTGACTAGGGCCAGGCCGACATTTTCCGGCAAAAACAATTTATACCTAATATGACATCAACAAAAAGCATAATTCCTGAAAGCCCTGCGATATCTGTTAATCGAATACATTTACCATTTCTCGACGGTATGCGTGCGCTGGCAGCCTTGTGGGTGATGTTGGGACATTCACATTTATTTGCATATGGCTGGCTAAATCATACTAATTCTTTGATGAAGCCCTTAAACGTATTTCTGTATTTGCATTTGGCCGTCGTCGTATTTTTGGTGTTATCAGGATTTTGCCTGGCTTTGCCAGTTGTCCAGAATGGCATTAGCTTAAGAGTGTCATCCCGCGAATTTTTGCAATCAAGAGCGCTCAGGATTTTGCCTCCTTATTTCGCTACTTTGATTCTGATCTTGATTGTAAATTATTTTTTCCCTATAGCCACGTGGGCACGTAATGCATCTGGACTGACTCCAACAATTTCATGGCAAGTTCTTGCTGTGAATTTCAGTTTGATGCAAGATTTTTTTCCGCAACTGAATACGATTAATGGACCATTCTGGAGTATTGCAACTGAATGGCATCTGTATATGCTTTTTCCTGTGCTGATACTGATTTTGCGCCGGTTCGGTGCATCGACGTTTCTGATTTTGGCTACCATTGTCGCCTGGGGGCTTACCTGGTTTGCTGAGCATCCACCAGTTTTTTTTCATGAGAATCAAATATCCATCCTCCATCCGCCGTATTTTATTTTTTTGTTTGCAATGGGAATCTTTGCCGCCTGGGTGGTTTATGGGCAGCAATCGCAATACAAGGTGCAAGAAAGAGGCTTGATATTTTCCGTTGTCGGCGGGTTATTCTTCGTCTACTTCTTGTACTTGCTTCAGAAATTCTCCATTTTTGATGCAAAAAGTGCTGGAGCATTCTTTGATAGGACCAAGGTGATAGATACCAGTTTTGCGGTCGTGGTTGCTGTGTGTCTGGCTGGGTTGGCAAGAACTTCTACGAGGAATTGGCTCAGGAGATTTCTTGAGCAAAAGCTACTCACAGGCATGGGAAAATTTTCTTATTCGCTTTACCTTGTTCATATCCCTATTTTTGCAACAGTCCACCACTACATCGAAGAAATGCATTTGCCTACAAATTTGCAGCACCTGCATTTCATTTTGCTCAGCGTCGCGGGAACTATCTTGTCGCTCGGGTTTGCGTGGGGATTTGCCAGAATTTTTGAAACTCGTTTATGGTTGAGGCCTATGTTGTGGTCGTCAGCATTGCGAGGAAAAAGTCTGACGCAAGGCTGAACTGGGGGGGCGATCAGTGCAGGACAATCGCACGTATGTCGAGCGTCAAAGAACCGATAATTAACTCCGGGTCATGTCTGCGAATATGCGGGGCTATTTGCATCTACACAGCTTATGGAGCTCAGCAGATCATGTGCATTCATGCGTGTGTGAACGGGTTGGGTTTAATGGGGTAGGTTGAAGCTAGAGTATCTGAAACGATGTCTTTAACTATTGCGATGAGCGTACAAACTTTAATGCGCTGTCTACATTGTCCGGACAATATTCATTCGAGCGAGGATGATTTCGTAGCCATTCGATGAAATGAACAAGGCAGGTGATCTGCTTTTGATTGCGGCTTGGAAGCCGCACTTTTGCATCATCTTGAAATTTCGGATCTGGTCTGAGACGGTAAATCATGGACTCGGTCTCAAGCGCGTTGTATTCAGCTTCCGGCTCGCCGGGCAAGAATGCGCAGAAACGACGGACAATGGTGTAGCTGGTCGGCGAAGCTTGCAGGGGATTCAAGGCAACAGCACATGGAGGCATGATTTTTTTGTGAGGCATGGGAATATAACCTCTACGCAAGGCAATCACAACATACGTGCAAATATGCTGCGCTATGCGCAGGCATGAGTTGGCGAGATCGTCGGGTAGGCTCTCAAAACCTATAGCCTCGAGAGCCTTGTGCGCAGATGTTTAAGCTTGGTATAGCTTGGATAATGCCTTATTTCGGCGTCTTGTTGTCAAACCACTTCAGGATGATTTGCGTGCGCTGAATCGATAAATCCCGGATTACCGGCATATGCAAGGCATCATCCATTGGTTTTGCGAGCACCGTGCGGATAGGCTCGGCATATTGAACCACCGTCGCATAGTCGTCCAGCTTGAAACGGCCCATGATAGGGTACAGCTTGGCATACTGCGGCAAAATGAACTGAATGCAATTATCCCAGGTCGGGTTTTCAGGGAAGGTCTGCTGGCTAAACAGCAGGATACTAATCAAATCGTCCGGATGCTGGGTATAGCTTTTTGCGATAGTCTGATCGGCAAAATTGTAGCGCACAAAGTAAATTTGCCCATCGACGTTTTGGCTGGCACGCGGAAAGCCAGGGTCAGTGCCGACGATTTTCAATTCGACCATGCCTTGCGCATCGGTCATCAAAGGCACAGCGCTGAAAGACAAGGCACTTTGCGGTATCGCGATGTTTTTCAATCCAGAAGTGCCGCCAGTACCCATGGTATTGCTAGTGTATTTCACGGAATCTTCCGGCGACATCAGCGTTGCCTGGAGGCCGATATTGGCCGCAGGTTGCCCAAACTTGGTGGCATATAAGCGAACCAGCGCCGTTTCGCCGTTAGCTCCCGACGTAATACCGGGGTTCATCCTGAAAACAAACTGATCGGCCCGCAAATTATAGCCATTGATATTTTCTGCCAGCCAGATAATTTGAAAAAATGTATTTTTTCCCACTAGACCCAAGGGCATCGTCAGTACCCCCTGTTCCGCCTGCTGCACAGTCAAGCCAGGTGGCAGTAAGGCAGGATTGACTTTCACCGTCAGAATGCCACCGCTCACTGTCATCAACTCTGCCATCTGGGTCGGGTCGTTTGGCAAAGCGGCGATAGCAACAGCATTGTTCAAACTAATGCCCGTCTCCTGACTTTGATCAAAATAGACCAAAAACAGATCGCCCAACGCATACAAGGCAACCCCGAAACCCTGCGCTGGGTCGTTATAACCGGGCTTATCGGTGGCGAGCGTGTTGCCCAGATTAACGGTGATCAATACTTCCTTGCTATCCTTGCTATCGCTCAGCACCTGCGTGCAGAACGGGGCAAAATTACATTGGGTATTGCTATTGGGCAGCGCAATCGGCGCCATCATGCGTGATGGCGTATAAAACACAGGGGTCGCCGTAGCCTGCGGCCCTATCGTGCCAGTTAACAAGCCGGTTGGAAACGTAGTATTGATGTTCGGCGGTGGCACTGGCGACGGTGGCGGTGCCAGGGTCGTTGCCAGGATAGTGGCGCGATAGGTATCGGCGTCGGCTTGCCCTAACAAAATAGTGAGCCGATTATTGACATACGATTCAGTCGGAACCTGGCCCAGCTTGGCAGGTAAGCCATTACTACCGAGGTTCATGAAATATCGGGTCATGGGCAGTAATTTGTCAACGATATTGGCGGGTACGCCTTTTTTCACCAATGCCTGCATGGTATCCGTATTGAACAAATAGATCACTGGCGCATTGTTATGCGCATTCACCACAAAATTGACGCTCAATTGTTGTGGTGATTGTTGCTGGAGCAGACTGAGAAATTTAGACTGTGGTTTTGCCGCAGTCGTCCAGCTCAAATTGGTCAAGCTTGATTGATATACTCCGCAACCACTGCCTGAGCTTCGTGGGCCGTTGATGGCCTGCGCCCAGACCGCGTTATACGAGCCAGCGACATAATCACCGCGGACAAAATCGCTGATCGATGCCGGGTTGGCGCTAATGCCAGCCACTTGCAAGCTCAGTCCCCATATTTCGCTGGTATTTTGCTGATCCGGGTCGAGGTCAACCAGCTTCGGTGCTGCCATCGCATACACGGCATTGACTGGTTGCCCAATCACTGGATCAACAGCGGGGTCGGTAGTTTCATCGCCGGGACCATAGACTACCTTGGTGACAAGACAGCTTTGAAAATCAAAAATTCCGGTGCCGTTCGGATTCCAGTAAAGCTGCAACTTTGCGATGTCATCATTCGCATCGGTATAGTTGTCCGGTGTGTTGTTCACCGTGCTTGGGTCAGCCAAAAAGCCACCGCTAAAGTGCAGTCTTGGATAGGTCAAATAGCTCATGTCAATTCCTCTATTTTTTGAAAACGGTTTTTATTTTTTAGGGCCACCGTTGGCGGCGCATATTGCGTTGCTTGGTAGCACGCCCGTGCTGCAACCTTTGGTTTTCAGATTCAGTAAATTGAAGATGTGAGAAAGCCCGGCTGGCGGCAACTGGACTTTGATTGCCTCACTCAGTGACTGGCCTTTACTCTTGCCATCCTGATTATGGCAACTGAAGCAATTGTAGGGATTTTGAATATTGGAGACACCATTTTGCACATAGGTTTCCATGCTATTGTTCGCGCCCGACAAGGACCCGACCTGCACCTGCATCGAGGGCGGCAAGGTCCCCCTGGCTGTCCATACATTGCCGACCAGTGAATAATTGGCCCACAATTTATTCGCGTCACCTGCAGGCAATGCCGCCAGCATTTTTTGCACTGATATATCCAATGCCTGCAAATTGGCGGAGCTTGGCTGTATGACAAACTTTTGGGTATCCGGGTCGCAAATATAGCCAGGCGGCGGAGTGGAGCTACAATTCAAATTGTTGGGCATGGTACCAATGGTCGGGTCGCCCCAAGGGTGCATGGTGCAAACCTGGGTGGCCTTACCTTCGGCATAATGATTGGGGGTGCAGTTGCCGCCAGTGCAGTTGGGATTATAAAAAGTCCAGTTTCCGCCCAGAGGGGGTTTGGCATCGGTCGTGGAACAATACGGAGCGTTATTACGGTGCTCAAAGGTACCCCAGATAAACTCTGGCTGGGTCGGTGTCTTGCTCACGATATGCATGCCCACCAGACCCAGATCCACATTTTCCATGCAGTTCTTGTCGGGTGACTTAACTGAACCCTTCGTGCTATAAAAGGTCTTGCCTGCCACTTCATCGGGCGTCAAAATTTTCCATGCGGTTTTCAATTGCATTGCGCCGGTGGGGAACTCCAGATTCGGGTACAAGCCTGGAATATCCACTACCTTGTAACCAGGCGGATCAACCAGATCTGGCGCAAGAGTCAAACTGCACTGCGCCTGGTACAAACCGCAACCGGTGATGAAGTCATAGCTCGGTTTATTCACCGATACGCCGTAAAAAACCCGGTTCAGCGATTTGTCGATCAATGGTTGCCCAACTCCCGCCTGCAAGGTCAGATTGGAAAAAACATAGTTCTGTTTTAAGCTCTGTTTTAAGGTGGATGGTCCTTTGCAATACGTCGGTTTGGGTACTTTTCCCCATGCGGTCGGAGTCTTGCCCGGATCAACAAAAATGCCATAACTAGGCATAAAGGTTTCAAATTGCAAAACCTTACTGCCTGTTGCTACCGGCTGCACCAAATACAGCATGGCCTGCCACATATACTGCTGGAAACTGCAATTATCAGTATTCTGCACGTCGCCCGGCAAGGACGGGTTGCTGACCCACGTGGAACTGGCATTGCAGCTTAAGGTACTGGTACTTGAAGCCGGGCTCTGTTGTGCCAGAGCGATTGAGGGAAGTGCAGTGATGATGCTGATGGCAGCAATTGCAATGACAGCAGCCGAGCTTATCGAGCTTATTAAGAAACGGCGCTGAGGGATGATTTTTTTCATAAACATTCCATTCTTTGTGATAAGGAAGCTTGTTGGCATTTCTGACGGAAGACATCCTCCCGCATAACCATTTGCGCAAATGCCGTATGTCCAAAAAAGGGCTTAGCGGCTTTGATGAAAAAATACGTCAAAAAAAAGTCGAAAAGAGCATCAAAAAAGTATCAAAAAAACATCTATAGACTGCATGTCCAATCTGATCTGAGGCGGTGCAATATGGCCTCAACCAACGGTCAAACTGCTACTTTTTGATAATTCAGGAAAAAAATAAATAATGTGGTACGCCATCACCAGCGTTGATGCAGATCGGGGCTTTGATAATGCCAATACCGTTCACAGGTTCACTGACATAGGACTGCGCCATCGAGTGGGCTGTAACAGTCCACTCGCCGCCGAGGGTGACCATGCTTTCAGATGGCCAACACTACTGGAATGGCAGATCGTACTTTGCGCACTATCGAGAAAAACAACTGTGCCGCCGCCGACAGTATTAACAATATCTGCTTCAATGACCAGGGAAGTGCTGGGCGCGCTTTGGACAACGCCGGGTAAGCTAGTATTGGACATGACTTCTCAAGTTTAATCGTGCGTCAGATAGGGCGCGCCTACGTTTAATTTCAATTTTCTTGAAGCAATTGCTGGAGCCTGAGGGATGGGAGGCTCCACTAATACCAAGATACAAATCCCACCAATACGATATTTGGCTGGACTCAATGACAAAGCTCAGGGATGTATAAGCTATGATGTAAAATACACCATTATTTATATTTAATCAATTAATAAATTGATATTTTAAAAAGCAAATTTTAAGCTGCGGGTTGCATGCTCTATTAAGCGTAGGGGGCTGGCGTGGCGGTGAATCGCCTGCATGGACGATGCCAAGCCGAGTGCCTGTCTATTTGATGATGACGCGGTCTGTTATGTCTAGATTAAGGCGGATATCAATGGAGTTGTGATTGTTGAAGTTCACAATAAACCGTCTTTGGCGCAAATATCCGTTAAGGAAAATTCTTGTCTCAGTATTCTTAGCCAAAAACCTCACTTTGCAAGGTCGACGGCAAAACAATCCTGAATGTGGTTCCGCTACCTATGACGCTTTCCACCTCTATCTTCCCATTCAATACCCCGCACACGATATTGTGTGCGATGTACAGGCCCAGGCCAGAGCTGCCTGCGCCTAGTTTGCTGGTGAAAAAAGGGTCGAAGATGCGGGGCAGGTTGTGACGTGGTATGCCTGTGCCGTCGTCTGTGATGCTGACTTCTGTGCTGCTGTCTGCCTTTGTCTCTGCCGTCGAATGCATGTGCCATGCAGTTCCTTAGCAGGCTTTGCGCGGCCGGCCTGGCATAGCAGGGCGGGTAGGCTGGTTATGTGCATGTGGTCGGCAATGTCGCACGTCAGTTGTATGGATTGTTGCCTCATGGGCGTGCTGAATGTCTGGCTGATTTCTGTGATCAGTTCTGCGACCGAAAACTCTTGCATGTCAGCGGTGGTGTGGTCAATGGCGATTTGTTTGAAGCTGCTGACCAGGTCGGCAGCGCGTTGCAGGATCAGGCTGGCTTCCCTGGCGTCGGCCATGTATTTTTCCAGGGTGCTGCGCTTCAGGCCTTTGGCATAGGTGGTGGAAAAGTCGCTGGTGCGTTCTGCCAGCCAATACACCCCTTGCGACTGCGATTCTATCAATAGAATGAGATGAGACAGTATGTCTGCCAGTGCTGCACCTTTGGCGATCATTTCCAGCGACTGATTTTGTCCCTTGTGCAGAGTTTCTGCCAGTTGAATTTTGTTGCCATCATTGCTGTTGACGATGGCAGTCGAGGTGCCCTCAAAAGGCTTTTTGAGTGTTTGCATGCATGCTGCCATAGTCTGGTTCATACATCCATTCCTGGTTAGGTGGTTTGGATCGCGATACTTTACTCTAAGCTGATTGTGTACTTATTGCAAATTTTTGGTGTCGGGGCAGGCTTTGTCAGCGATTTTTGCTGGATTGAAAAAGGGTGGCTTCCCTTGCGAGGCACATCCAGTAAAAAATGAGTAAAATGAAATCTATTACTGCGAAGTTTGAATGTCGCTTAGCAAGGAGAGCTGCCATGAGTATTGAACTAGATCACACGATAGTTCCTTCGCATGACAAGCTGGCTTCGGCAAAGCAGTTGGCTGATTTACTGAGCGTGCCCTGGGCGCCACCGGCTTTGGGGCCATTTGCGCCGGTGTTCGTGAATGAGGGCTTGACGCTGGATTTTATCCAGACTGATGAAGATTTCCCTGTCTATCACTTTTGCTTTCGGGTCAACCAGCAGCAGTTTGATGAAATACTGGGGCGTATCAGGGCTGCCGACATCCCTTATCGCAGTTCTGTGCGCGGGCCCATGGATATGCAAATCAATACCGATTATGGCGGGAATATGATTTACTGGAATGAGCCTGAAGGCCACCAGTGGGAAATGTTGACGGTGAGTTATGCGCGGCAGTCGGCTTAAGGTTTGATGGTTAATTTAATTGCAATGTAATCGTAGGTTAATTTTATTGTAGCTAAGCTTGCCCAGATTTTTCCGTGCAAACTTCCTGAATGCGTGGTAATCTCGCGCCCTTGCAGTCATATGCAGAATGTTGTTGGAGGGCTTGTGGTTGGCTTTCCGGGTTTGGTGCAGATTTTGGGGTGTGCGCAGTTAATGCGCGTTATTCACCCCATTGCAGACAGAATTATTGAGAAAAGCCACGTTTCAGCGTGGCTTTTTTATTGGTTATTGACGATATTTTTTGATCGTCTGCTAATTTCTGGACTACAATCCAGTGTCTACTAATTTTAGGGATTGTGCGCTGCTAAGTTCTTTGCGCGCTCCATGCAGTCCCGGCCGCCCGCATGAAGGGCGTTGCTACCAGGTTGGTGGCAACAAATTTAATACAATACTGGTGTGAGTAATGGCAAAGATGGTAACTGGTGTATCAGTTGCCTTGCTGCATGACATCAACTAAATAAAATAAACCCGTGTACTTTAATATTGCATGAATACTGCTGAGGCAAAGCGAGTCCTCGAAACAGCCTTGTTATGCGCGCCAGAGCCGCTAACAGTCAATACCATGAAAAAGCTGTTCCAGGATGCGGATGATCAAGGTGATGTGGTCGGCGCGGATACCATCAAACTGATGCTTGAAGGCTTGCGCCAGGACTGGTCTGACAAGGGCATAGAGCTGGTTGCTTTGTCGACAGGCTGGCGTTTTCAAAGCAAGCCAGAAATGCGCGCCTATATAGATAGGTTGAACCCGGAAAAACCACCAAAGTATTCAAGAGCAACGCTGGAGACCCTGGCGATTATTGCTTATCGTCAACCAGTAACACGCGGCGACATAGAAGAAATTCGTGGTGTGACCGTGGCGTCGCAGATGATCAAGACCCTGGAAGACCGTGGCTGGATAGAGAGTATAGGCCACCGGGATGTGCCGGGACGGCCATCATTGTTTGCTACGACCAAGCATTTTTTGGATGACCTGGGTTTGTCTTCGCTGGACCAGTTGCCGCCTCTGCAGCAGGTGAAGCGGGATGCCGAGGAAGAACTGGTTCCTGAACTGGCGGCGCTGGGGGGTGGCATGTTTGCTGCTGTTGAAGCAGAGGCATTGGCAGTGGAGCCTGTCGCCTATGGCGAGCCTGCTCCTGATGCTGAAATGCTGGTGGTTGCTGATGCGGAGCCAGCGATGCAAGATGTTCAGCAACTGCAGCAGCAACAGATAGAGGCTGTGCAAGATATGGAAGTTGAGTCTGAGCAAGGGTTGCAAGAGGAAGTCAGCGTTGCAATTGATGCTGCGACGAACGTGGAAGAGACTGCAGAAGTCGACACAGAAGTGCAGGCTGAAATTGCAAGCGACGAAAAAAATGTAGAAGTATCAGAAAAGATAACAAGAGAAGTAACTGAAGAAATAAGTGAAGAAGTAACTGAAGAAATAAGTGAGGTTGGGGGAGATTCTCAACCTGTCACGCAATTGAGTGATCAGGTAGCCGATACTGCGGCACCGGATAGTGTACCGGGCGCTGCAGCGAGTCAGTTGCCTCCAATAGAACTGAAGAATGAATCCAATGAATCCTGAAGATGTGAATGCTGACCAAGCTGATGGTGCGGGCGCAAATGACAATGGCCCTGCTGGTGGTGATGACGCAAAACCGGTAAAGCGCGCTGCGCGTGCCCCGCGTACTGGTGTAAGCCGATCCAAGCCTAAGCAAGAGAATGCAGAGCAATCAGCAGGGGCTACAGAAGCAGCAACGGCAACTGTAGCAGTGACAGCATTAGCCGTTGATGCTGAAGAAGCGCCAGTTAAAAAAGCACGTGCCCCGCGCGCGCCGCGTACTCCTAAAGAACCTGGGGCAGCGCCACGCGCCAGCCGTAGCAAGGCTAAGATTGCAGATGTTGTTGCGGATCAAGTAGTTGTTGTGCCGGAAACTCCTGTAGTTGTCGAGCCTGTGGTGCGCACTGAGCAAGTTGCTGAGCGCAGCGAACGCGCACCTCGCACAGAACGCCCGCCCCGCACAGAACGTGCGCCAAGGGTGGAGCGGACAGAGCGGGGCGAAAAAGCTGAACGCCCAGTCCGCGCTGACCGTGGTGAGCGTACTGATCGCGCAGAGCGCCCGGATCGTGGTGAGCGCACCGAACGTACTGAGCGTGGTGACCGCAATGAGCGTGGCCCACGTCAAAATGCTGGTCAGCCAGGTGCCAACAAATCCAATCGTCCGCAGCAACAAACTCGCGGTGGTCGTCCAGGTGCTGGCAATAATGCCGATGATGTGTTTTCCTTCGTCACTTCCGAGGCGTTTGACTCGGGTAGTGCGGAGGATGCCAAGGGCAAAGGCCGTGGCAAGCCAGTGCGTCGTGATCTGACTGCGGATGATGACGCGCCTAAATTGCATAAGGTATTGGCTGAAGCTGGCCTAGGTTCGCGCCGCGACATGGAAGAGCTGATTGTTGCTGGCCGAGTCTCCGTGAATGGCGAGCCAGCCCATATTGGCCAAAGAATTCTGCCGACTGACCAGGTGCGTATCAATGGCAAGCCCATTATGCGCAAAGTCAGTAAAAAACCACCACGCGTACTGATTTATCATAAGCCGGCTGGTGAAATCGTCAGTACCAATGATCCTGAAGGTCGTGCATCCGTATTTGAAAGCTTGCCAACCATGAAGGTTGGTAAATGGCTGGCGGTTGGCCGTCTCGATTACAACACCGAAGGTTTGTTGCTGTTCACCACATCCGGTGACCTGGCAAATCGCCTGATGCATCCTCGTTATGGCATCGAACGTGAATACGCCGTGCGTACCCTGGGTGAATTGGAAGAGGGTATGCGTCAGCGCCTGCTGGCTGGTGTTGAGCTGGAAGATGGCTTGGCGCAATTCTCCAAAATCACTGATGGTGGTGGTGAGGGTGTTAATAAGTGGTATCGCGTCATCATTGGCGAAGGTCGTAACCGTGAAGTGCGTCGCATGTTCGAAGCGGTCGGTTTGACAGTTTCACGTCTGATACGTACCCGTTATGGTGCCATGACCCTGCCTGCCAACCTCAAGCGCGGTCGCTGGGAAGAGTTGGAAGAGGATGCAGTCCGCGCCTTGTTGAAGCTGAGTGGTCTGGAAAAAGCCGGTGGCGATAAGCCTGCTGCGCCAGCCAAAGGCGGCAAGCCATTTGGCAATAAGGCGCCCGGCTTTGGTACTGGTCCAATTAGCCAGAGGCAAGTTGGCTTCCCTATGTCAAGTGGCCGTGCTGAGCGTGCTGAATATGGTGCGGGTCGTGGTGGCAATGCCAACGGCAACAATGCGTATGGCAACAAAACTGGTGGCAATTCAGGTAATGCGCGTAATGGTGCTGGCAATAATGCCAACAACGCTAACGGCAAAAAGCGCAGCCGTCAGCCAGATCCGCTGCAAACGGCACTGGGTTTTCCTGATGCTGGACAGCGTCGTGGCCCTACGTCCCGTGGTAGTGGTCAGGCCATAGGGCAGGGAATTGCAGCGCGCAGGCGCTCACGTGGTGCGTAATGTTTTTCGGTTGTTTTAAGCGTTTTGCAGTAGCGGGACGTGTTGAAATTACCTCGTTTTCCATTGCGACGAGGTAATTTATCGTTTATAATCTTGTAGTTAGCAGATTTTTCCTTTATTTGAATTTAAATCAGGGCGCTACAAAAAAAGATGGGCAGTTGCCCATTTTTTTTTGGTTTTAGCGATTGATATCGTGTTGAGAGAGTTGCGGCGCAGCGCTCAATAGCCCGAATCGCCAGGCCTGTAGCGGGTTTCGCCCGGTTTGCAAATTGTCAGTGTGTTTTTCGGAGAATAAGTTTGGCTTTGTTGGATTTGATAGAAAAGACCGTCAACGGTACCGGATATGATCTGGTGGACTTTGAACAGGCCGAGCGCGGCCTGTTCCGGGTTTATATTGATTATTTGCCGGAAGATTTAGAGCGCGGCAATATCACGGTGGAAGACTGCGAAAAAGTCAGTCACCAGTTATCGCATGTGCTGACGGTTGAAAACGTCAATTACAGCCGCCTTGAGACTTCTTCTCCTGGTCTCGACAGGCCACTCAAAAAAATCGCTGACTATGTGCGTTTTGCTGGTGAGAAAGCCAATGTGAAATTGCGCATGCCCATGCCGGGTACGCCAAATCGCAAAACTTTCGAAGGCATCTTGCACGAACCTGAAGGTGAAAATCTGAAGCTGGAATTTGAAGTAAAAGATGGGTCGGCCATGCTGGAGTTTACGCTCGCCGATGTGGATAAGGCACGCCTCGTGCCGCAAGTGGATTTTAGGAGTCGCAAAGCATGAGTCGTGATTTGTTGTTATTGGTGGATGTGCTGGCGCGCGAAAAGAACGTCGATGAAGAGGTTGTTTTCGGATCGCTGGAACATGCTTTGGCGCAAGCGACAAAAAAACGTTTTCCCGGTGAAGTCGATATTCGCGTAGAAATCGATCGCGACACTGGTGAATTCAGGTCTTTCCGCCGCTGGCACGTGGTGCCGGATGAAGCAGGTCTGCAATTGCCAGATCAGGAAATTCTGCATTTTGAAGCGGTAGAAGACGACCCTGAAATTCAGGTCGATGATTACATCGAAGAAGAAATTGAATCGGTCGATTTTGGCCGTCGTTTTGCGCAAGACACCAAGCAAGTTGTCTTGCAACGTATCCGTGATGCAGAGCGCGAACAAATTCTGGCTGACTTCCTGGAGCGTGGTGATTCCCTGGTAACAGGTACCATCAAGCGTATGGAACGTGGAGAAGCCGTGGTTGAGTCCGGCAAGATTGAAGCGCGTCTGCCACGTGACCAGATGATCCCTAAAGAGAATCTGCGTGTTGGTGACCGTGTCCGTGCCTACATTTTGCGCATAGACCGGAATGCCCGTGGCCCGCAAGTCATCTTGTCGCGTACTGCGCCAGAATTCATCATGAAGCTGTTCGAGCTGGAAGTGCCAGAAATCGAACAAGGTTCCCTGATCATCAAATCTGCTGCGCGTGACCCTGGTGTGCGTGCAAAGATCGCTGTGTTTACTGCGGACAAACGTATTGATCCTATCGGCACTTGTGTTGGTATGCGTGGTTCACGCGTACAGGCTGTAACTGGCGAGCTGGGTGGTGAGCGTGTTGATATCGTGCTGTGGTCTGAAGATCCGGCGCAATTTGTTATCGGCGCGCTGGCACCAGCCAATGTTTCATCCATCATGGTGGATGAAGAAAAACACGGCATGGACGTGGTTGTTGATGAAGAAAACCTGGCAATTGCTATCGGCCGCAGTGGACAAAACGTCCGCCTGGCAGCTGAATTGACAGGCTGGCAAATCAATATCATGACTGCTGAAGAGTCTGCGAATAAAGCCGAGCAAGAAACTGCCGGCATCCGCAGTCTGTTCATGGAAAAACTCGACGTTGACCAGGAAGTCGCTGACATCCTGGTGGACGAAGGTTTCTCCAGTTTGGAAGAAATCGCTTACGTACCTATCAGCGAAATGCTGGAAATCGAAGCCTTTGATGAAGATACCGTCAATGAGTTGCGTAACCGCGCTCGTGACGCTTTGTTGACAGAAGCAATTGCTTCTGAAGAAGGCCTCGAAGGTATGGAAGATGAATTAGTCAATCTCGAAGGTATGACCCGCGTGACGGCAGGTAAGCTGGGTTTGGCTGGTATCAAGACCCTGGCGGCTTTCGCTGGATTGGCTTATGACGAATTTGGTGCGATTTTGGCATTGCCTGCCGACCGTACCCGTCAATTAATTAAAGATGCATTTGAAGATGTGACCGATGATGAGATGAAACTCATCGACGCTAAATATGATGATCAGGCCAAGGCGCTGTTAGCCAAAGCCTGGAAACTCGTAGAAGCTAAGTAATTCACGGGTTTCAATCTCATAACGCGCACATAGAAAAAGAGGACTGAATGGCGAGTAACAATGTAGCCCAATTTGCCACCGAGCTAACGATGTCAGCAGATTTGCTGCTCACGCAATTGCGTGCAGCGGGCGTCAGTAAGAGCTCAACGTCAGATTCGCTGACGAAGGAAGACAAAGATAAGTTGTTGGAACATCTGCGTCGTTCCCACGGCGTTTCTGCGGACACCGAAAAGAAAAAAATAACCTTGACTCGTAAGGAAACAACCGAGATCAAGCAAGCCGATGCGACTGGGAAGTCTCGTACCATTCAGGTTGAAGTTCGTAAAAAACGTACTTTCGTCAAGCGTGATGATGCTCCTGCTGATGAAGCGCAGGCTCCAGCACCGGTAGTGGACGCAGCAGAACAGGCGCGCCTTGATGAAGAAGCGCGCCATGAAGCAGAGCTGATCGCACGTCAGGAGGCTGAGTTGCTCGAGAAGCAAGAACGTTTGGCCAAGCTGGAAGCGGAGAAAGAAGCTCAGGCAAAAGCCATGCGCGAAGCTGAATTGGCAGAAGCTGCTAAAGCTGAAGCTGAAAAAAGCAAGGCTGAGCAAGCTGCTGCTGCCGCCAAGGCACTCAATGCCAGCGCTAACGCCAGGCCTTCAGATGTCAAGCCCGCAGAGGTGAAGCCTGTGCAAGCTGCTCAAGCCGCTGCTGACGAAGACAAAAAACGTATTGATGCAGAAGAGGCGAAGAAAAAAGCGGTAGCCGACGCAAAAGAAGCGACCGATCGTGCTGCTGCTACTGAAAAAGCCAGAAAAGCTGTGGCTGATGAAGTTGCGCAAATCAAAGAAATGATGAACGCGGCACGTCGCCCAGCCAAAGCGCCCGAGCCTGCTCCTGTAGTAGCGCCAAAGGTTGCCGAAGGTACTTTGCACAAGCCTGCTGATAAAAAAGTGGCTGAGAAAAAGCCTGGAGCACCAGTAGAGAAAAAAGACGAGAAAAAACCAGCCGTTGGCGACAAGAAGGCAATTAAATCTGCCAATGTGTCCTCGACCTGGCAAGAAGACGCGGCCAAGAAGCGTGGCGGCGGTCTGAAAACACGTGGTGATACTTCAGGTGGCCGTGATGGCTGGAAGGGCGGCCCTAAAGGTCGTCGCAATAGTCATCATGATGACCGCGAAAGCAATTTCCAGGTGCCAGTTGAAGCCATCGTCAAAGATGTGTTTGTACCTGAAACCCTGACTGTAGCTGAGCTGGCGCACAAAATGGCGGTCAAGGCATCAGAAGTCATCAAGCATTTGATGAAGCTGGGTCAGATGTGCACCATCAACCAGGTACTTGATCAGGAAACAGCAATGATCCTGGTTGAAGAGATGGGTCATAAAGCCTTTGCTGCAAAACTGGATGATCCTGAAGCCATGCTGACGGACACGACAGAGCATGGTGAATATGAGTCCTTCCCGCGCGCACCTGTGGTTACTGTCATGGGTCACGTTGATCACGGTAAAACATCCTTGCTGGATTACATCCGTCGTGCCAAAGTCGCTTCTGGTGAAGCTGGTGGCATTACGCAGCATATCGGTGCTTATCACGTTGAAACACCACGTGGCATGATCACCTTCCTTGATACACCAGGCCATGAAGCGTTTACCGCGATGCGTGCCCGTGGTGCCAAGGCGACGGATATTGTTATTCTGGTGGTGGCAGCGGATGACGGCGTCATGCCGCAAACCAAAGAAGCGATTGCTCATGCGAAAGCAGCTGGTGTGCCTCTGGTAGTTGCTATCAATAAAATTGATAAGCCAGGTGCCAATGCAGACCGCGTGACACAAGAGTTGATCGCTGAAAGCGTTGTGCCTGAGGAATACGGTGGTGATTCACCATTCGTACAGGTATCTGCAAAGACTGGTTTGGGTATAGATGCCTTGCTTGAACACGTCTTGTTGCAAGCTGAAGTGCTGGAACTGAAAGCACCGAAAGATGCACCTGCCAAAGGTCTGGTTGTGGAAGCGCGCCTGGATAAAGGCCGCGGCACTGTTGCCACTATCCTGGTGCAGTCCGGTACCTTGAAACGTGGTGACGTGGTATTGGCTGGTTCAGCTTATGGCCGTGTCCGTGCGATGCTCGATGAAAATGGCGCGAATATCTCCGAGGCTGGCCCATCCATCCCCGTAGAAATCCAAGGTTTGACAGAAGTACCGTCCGCCGGTGAAGAAGTCATGGTCATGGCTGATGAACGCAAAGCGCGTGAAATCGCCTTGTTCCGTCAAGGTAAATTCCGTGACGTCAAACTGGCGAAACAGCAAGCTGCCAAGTTGGAAAACATGTTCGAAAACATGGGCGAAGGCGAAGTCAAAAACTTGCCTATCATCGTCAAGACCGACGTGCAAGGTTCGCAAGAAGCGCTGGTGCAATCTCTGGTCAAATTGTCGACAAACGAAGTGCGTGTACAAGTCGTACATGCAGCAGTTGGCGGTATTTCCGAGTCCGACGTCAACTTGGCTGTCGCTTCCAAAGCGGTCATCATCGGATTCAACACCCGTGCTGATGCGTCTGCCCGTAAATTGGCAGAGTCTAACGGCGTTGATATCCGCTACTACAACATCATTTACGATGCGGTAGATGAAGTCAAAGCAGCTTTGTCCGGCATGTTAGCTCCAGAGAAGCGCGAACAGATCATTGGTATGGTCGAGATTCGCCAGGTCTTCGTGGTCAGCAAAGTTGGCGCGATTGCCGGCTGTCTGGTTACCGACGGCGTGGTCAGACGTACATCCTCTGTCCGTTTGCTGCGCAACAACGTGGTTACTTGGACAGGCGAGCTGGATTCGCTCAAGCGTTACAAAGACGATGCCAAAGAAGTCAAGGCCGGTCTGGAATGCGGTCTTTCACTGAAAGGCTACAACGAGATTCAGGTTGGCGATCAGCTTGAAATATTTGAAGTACAAGAGATAGCACGTACTCTGTAACTCAAGATAACCCCGGACTAGTTCCGGGGTTGTGGTTTATGGAGATGTAAGAAAATTATGGCAAAACATAGCAAAAATATCCCTGGTCGTGGCCTGCGTGTAGCAGACCAGATTCAACGTGACCTGGCAGAAATCATCTGGTCTGAATTAAAAGACCCGCGTGTAGGCATGATCACTTTGACTGAAGTACAGTTGACCCCTGATTACGCCCATGCAAAAGTGTATTTCACCACCTTGGTGGATGACCCAGTCGCCGTCAAAAACACTATAGAAGCTTTAGTCAAAGCATCTGGCTTCCTGCGCAATCAACTGGGGCTGCGTTTGCATATCCATACCTTGCCGCAACTGCATTTCGTACATGATACTTCCACTATGCGTGGCATCGCCATGTCGAGACTGATAGATGAAGCCAATGCCACCCGCGCCAAAGACGACGGCGAAGAGTAAATCTTGAACGATACATTGCGCAGCCTGGCAACAGGCTGCTGACAACATGACGACTCCGCAGATTAAACGAAAGCGTGTGCCTGTGCACGGCGTATTGCTATTGGATAAGCCCGTGGGTTTTTCCAGTAATGATGCCCTGATCAAGGCCAAGCGTTTTCTGAATGCCGCCAAAGCCGGGCATACCGGTACGCTCGATCCATTCGCCACTGGCCTGCTGCCTCTGTGCTTTGGTGAAGCCACCAAGTTTTCCCAGGATTTGCTGGAAGCTGACAAGACCTATACCACGGTCGTACACCTCGGTATTACAACGACGACGGGTGACACCGAAGGTGAAGTGCTGGAAGAAAAACCAGTTGATGTCAGTCTGGTGCAAATCCAGCATGCTTTAAGGCAATTTACTGGCCCGATACAGCAAGTGCCACCCATGTATTCTGCGCTAAAGCGTGATGGCAAGCCTCTGTATGAATATGCGCGTGCGGGTATCACACTGGAACGTGAAGCACGCAGCGTCATCATTCATGAGCTGGAATTGCTGGCGTATGAAGCGCCTTTTTTGAGTCTGAAAGTCAAATGCAGCAAGGGTACGTATGTGCGCGTGCTGGGTGAGGATATAGGCGCAATGTTGGGTTGTGGTGCGCATTTGAAAGAATTGCGCCGCATCGGCGTAGGTCATCTGGTTTTGGAGAAATCCATTACCCTGGAGTATCTCGAAAGTCTGCCAGAGCCAGATCGACTAGCATTGCTGGACCCCGTTGATGCTTTATTGTCCAGTTTTGGCCCCGTATACCTGACCGATGAACTGTCACGCCGCTTCCTGCATGGTCAGCGTCTGCCATTAAATAAAGAAGATTTAGCCATTGAAACTGGGCGAGTTCGCGTCTATCGTGAATCAGACGGGCAGTTGCTGGGTTCGGCCCAGTTGCAGGAATACGGCATACTTGCGCCCGAGCGCCTGATTGCCACTGAACATTAATTGTGTCATCGCGCGGTAGCAACTCCTTGAAATAATAGGAGTTTTTCTACTTTTGCGCTGCAACATGTTATAATCGCAGGTTATCCGATTTACCTCATAGATTTACCCAATAAGAACGCTATCATGTCTACTTCAAAACGCGCTATTCGTAACATCGCCATTATCGCTCACGTCGATCACGGCAAAACCACTCTGGTTGACCAGTTATTGCGTCAGTCCGGTACTTTCCGCGACAACCAGCAGGTTGATGCCCGTGTTATGGATTCGAATGATATCGAAAAAGAGCGCGGCATCACTATTTTGTCCAAAAACTGTGCTGTTGAATACAAGGGCACACATATCAACATCGTCGATACCCCAGGCCATGCTGATTTTGGCGGTGAAGTAGAACGTGTCTTGTCCATGGTGGACAGCGTTTTGTTGCTGGTAGATGCACAAGAAGGCCCTATGCCACAAACGCGTTTCGTTACGCGTAAAGCGTTGGCTTTGGGTTTGAAGCCTATCGTTGTCGTCAACAAGATCGACCGTGAAAACGCTGATCCACAAAAAGCTGTTAACGCAACTTTTGAACTGTTCGACAAACTCGGCGCAACTGACGAGCAACTCGATTTCCCAATCGTCTACGCATCCGGCTTCAAAGGCTATGCAGGTCTTGAAGATACAGTACGTGATGGCAATATGGAGCCATTGTTTGACGCTATCCTGGAACACGTTCCTGCGCGTGAAGATGATCCTGATGGTCCTTTGCAATTGCAAATCACTTCCCTGGAGTACTCTTCCTACGTTGGTAAAATCGGCGTTGGCCGTATCCTGCGTGGCCGCGTCAAGGCATTGCAAGATGTTGTCTGGATGAATGGTCCTGAAGACAAGCCAACCAAGGCACGTATCAATCAGGTATTGACATTCAAAGGCCTGGACCGCGTTCTGGTTGATGAAGCATTGGCTGGTGACATCGTCCTGATCAACGGTATTGAAGAAATCGGTATCGGCTCTACTATCTGCGCACCAGACACGCCTGATGGCTTGCCTATGCTGAAAATTGATGAGCCTACACTGACCATGAATTTCATGGTTAACAGCTCACCATTAGCTGGCCGCGAAGGTAAATTCGTGACGACACGTCAAATCCGTGACCGTCTGGAACGTGAATTGAAATCCAACATGGCTTTGCGCGTAGTGCAGGCTGAAGGTGATGATTCTACGTACGAAGTTTCTGGTCGTGGTGAGTTGCATCTGACTATCCTGATCGAAAACATGCGCCGTGAAGGCTTTGAACTGGCAGTGTCACGTCCACGCGTGGTCTTCAAAATGGTTGGCGACGTACGTCATGAGCCATATGAAAACCTGACAGTTGACGTAGAAGAAGTCAACCAGGGTGGTGTCATGGAAGAGCTGGGTCGTCGTCGTGGCGATCTGCAAAACATGGAACCGGACGGCAAAGGTCGTGTACGTCTGGAATACCGTATTCCTGCACGTGGCCTGATCGGCTTCCAGGGTGAATTCATGACATTGACACGCGGTACAGGTTTGATGAGCCACGTGTTTGATGAATATGCACCGGTTGATAATTCCAAAGGTGAACTCGGTGGCCGTCGTAATGGCGTACTGATCTCGCAAGATGACGGCGCAGCAGTTGCCTACGCTATCTGGAAATTGCAAGACCGTGGCCGCATGTTCGTCAGCCACAATGACCCAGTGTATGAAGGCATGATCATCGGTATCCATTCCCGTGACAATGACCTGGTTGTGAACCCGATCAAGGGCAAGCAATTGACCAACGTTCGCTCTTCCGGTACGGATGAAGCGGTACGCCTGGTGCCACCTATCCAGTTGAGCCTGGAATACGCGGTTGAGTTTATTGACGATGATGAATTGGTCGAAGTAACACCGAAGAGCATTCGTCTGCGCAAGCGCTACCTGAAAGAGCATGAACGTAAAAAAGCATCACGCGACTAAGGTGATCTGTTCTGACTAATGCGGTAGCTAGTATTTAGTACTGCCGCATGAAGATCAACCCGTTTTGCTCTAGCCAGTTTGGCCAGGGTCAAACGGGTTTTTTTATTTGGATCCATATGCAAAATAAAATGTCTCACCGCAAAGCGGTGATACTGATGATTTGTGCTGCTACTTTGTGGAGTATTGCGGGCGTCTTTACCCGTCACCTCGAAGTTGCGCGTGATTTTGAAGTTACTTTCTGGCGCAGTTTTTTTGCTGCTGTTTTTATTGCGGGCGTCATGGCCAGGCAATACAAATGGGCTTTCATCCCGCGCCTTAAATTGCTCGGCAAGATAGGCTTTTTGTCTGGCTGCATGTGGGCCACCATGTATAGCTGCTTCATGATCGCACTGACCATGACGACAGTCGCCAATACATCCATCATGGAGAGTCTGTCGCCTTTGTTCACGGCATTGTTGGCCTGGCTCGTCTTGCACCAGCGTATACCGGCGCGCACCTGGTGGGCGATTGCAGCGGCCTGCATAGGCATGGGCTGGATGTTTGTTGGTAGCATTTCTGAAGTAGATGAGCGCGGTTTGATTGGTATGTTGATCGCCTTTGGTATACCACTGGCGGCATCGACAAATGTTATTATTCTCAAAAAAGGTGGTCATGCAGTCGATCTGGTTCCCGCAGTGTTTTTGGGTGGAGCCATCTCTGCGCTGATGATGCTGCCATTTGCCTGGCCTTTTCAAGCCTCGCTGCATGATATTGGCATACTGGCGATACTCGGTTTCTTTCAATTGGGTTTGCCCTGCATGCTCATGGTGAGGGCATCGAATAGCCTGACCGCGCCTGAGATTGCCTTGCTGTCTCTGCTTGAAGTTTTGCTTGCGCCGATCTGGGCATGGCTGGGTGCAGGGGAAGTGCCAGCTACTGCCAGTATCTATGGGGGCATCGTGGTACTGGTTGCGCTGGTGTTCAATGAGTTGACCGCCATGCGTGGCAAGGATGCATGATTACGCCAAATTGATGCAGATCAACTAATGGCTGGGTAAATTTTGTCTGAAAGCCTGGATGGCACTAAAATCGCGAACATTTTTCTTTTCGGATTTTCTTGTCATGTTCAAAGCCCCAGAACTTCTCTTGCCAGCCGGTTCGCTGGAAAAAATGCATGCCGCTTTCGACTTTGGTGCCGACGCGGTGTATGCAGGCCAGCCACGCTATAGCCTGCGCGCACGCAACAATGAATTCTCTACCCTTGATGTATTGCAGCATGGCATAGACGGTGCCCATGCGCGCGGCAAATTGTTCTTCGTCGCCAGCAATATTTTTCCTCACAACAGCAAGCTCAAAACCTATCTGCGCGACATGGAGCCGGTCATCAATATGAAGCCGGATGCCCTTATCATGGCAGACCCCGGTCTGATCATGATGGTGCGTGAAAAGTGGCCGGAAGTGCCCGTGCATCTGTCCGTACAAGCCAATGCCGTGAATTGGGCAGACGTGAAGTTCTGGAAAAAGATGGGCTTGACCCGCGTCATCCTGTCGCGAGAATTATCGCTCGATGAAATAGAGGAAATTCGCCAGCAATGCCCGGATATGGAGCTGGAAGTTTTTGTTCATGGAGCCTTGTGCATCGCCTATTCTGGTCGTTGCCTCTTATCCGGTTACTTCAATCATCGCGATCCCAATCAGGGGACCTGCACGAATTCCTGTCGCTGGGATTATAAGGTCGAGAATGCTACCGAAAATGAAACCGGTGACCTGGCGCGCATTCCGGTTGAGAGTATCCAGTTCAATTATCAGCAGGCGCTGGAAGAGGCTAATCAATCTTTTTCGGCGATGGGCGACATGCCGCGCCATCCACTTGCTGATCGTCCCTATCTGATAGAAGAGAGTGGCAAGCCTGGTCAGTTCATGCCTATACTTGAAGATGAGCATGGCACCTACATCATGAACTCCAAAGATTTGCGCGCTGTTGAGCATGTTGAGCGTCTGGCGAAAATCGGTATTGATTCCTTAAAGGTCGAAGGCCGTACCAAGTCCTTGTATTATGTTGCTCGCACCGCCCAAACTTATAGACGCGCAATTGATGACGCGGTGGCTGGTCGCCCATTCGATACCGATTTGCTGGGGCAATTGAATGGCCTCGCCAATCGTGGTTATACCGATGGTTTTTATCAGCGCCACCATACGCAAGAACATCAAAATTATATGGAAGGCGTATCAAAGGCGCACCGCAGCCAGTATGTGGGGCAGGTCTTGCAGGTGGTTGATGGCTGGGCTGAAGTCGAAGTAAAAAACCGCTTTGCCGTTGGTGATGAGATAGAAATTATTTCACCGAATGGCAATGAAATGATCAAGCTGGCTGAGATGCGTAATGCCGACAATCAACCTCTGAACATCATAGGCGGGGCAGGGCACAAGGTGCGTATCCCGCTGGATGCCAGACATGAAAAAGCCCTGATTGCGAGGATGTTGTAATCAGAGGGTTGACGCTTCCTTCCTGGCGTGTATCCTTGAATCAAAAGGTATATCAACGTTCGGCAGGGGGGGCATGACTATGAAAATGCGTCTACAGAATTTCTTATTGACCTGCTCTTTGGTCATGATGTCGGCTATTGCATTAGCAGCAGAGCCTTTACCCATATTCGATGCCCATATGCATTACAACATCGAAGCACGCAACACCTGGTCGCCGCAGCGTGTTATTGCCTTGTGGCGTAAGCTTGGTATACGCGCGGTATTGGCGACCAGTCGCCCTAATGATGGTACGCTGGATCTGATTGCGCAAAATGCACCGGACATCAAGATCGTCCCTTTCCTGCGTCCCTACAGAGTACAGCCTGACAGGCATGACTGGTTTGCCAATTCAGAGATAGAGCGCTTCGTTGAAAATGAACTGCAGCGCGGCATCTATCGCGGCATAGGGGAATTTCATATCTTTGGCAAGGATGCTGATGCACCCTATATGGCGAAAATTGCCAGGCTTGCCAAGGCACGTGATTTATGGCTGCATGCACATTCCGATGAAGATGCAATAGAACGTATTTTGCATCACGCACCCGGCGTCAAGCTGATCTGGGCACATACCGGCATGAGCACCTCGCTCGATAAAGTCGAGGCCATGTTTGTGCAATACCCTAATCTGGTCGGTGAATTATCTTTTCGCTCCGATCTTGAGCAAAACGGTAGCCTGAATCCTCAATGGAAGCGCCTGTTTTTGCGCTACCCTGACAGGTTCGTGCTAGGCACCGATACCTGGGTTACTTCGCGTTGGGATGATGTGCCGCAGTTGATAGGCTTTTATCGCCGCATGCTAAGTGAGTTGCCAGCAGATATTGCAGAGCGCATTGCGTATAAGAATGGACTGACCATGTTTGGTCTGCAATAATCCAGGCTCTTTCACCCGCTCCGCGATGGCATGGATTTTTTTGATCAAATTGCAGAAGTCTTTTCTTTGGTGCGTAGTAGTCAGCAACTGCAATGGCTGGGCGTAGCCATTATCTATGGCACCATGAGCATCATCACCCTGGTCATGTATGGTCTGGATAAGGCGGCAGCACGCAAACGTGAGTCAAGAATTTCAGAGCGTAGCTTATTATTGTGTGGGCTTGCGTGTGGCTGGCCGGGTGGTATGCTGGCACAAAGATTATTTCGCCATAAAACCGTCAAACCCTCTTTCCGGATGGCATTTGCCGGCACAGTCATTTTCAATTGTCTTGTCCTTATCATGCTTTTCTTGTAACTCCCAATTTCGTTGAACTTACTGACGTCATATTATTAAAGTATTAATATTTATATTTATTTTTGTTCCATGAAGACAGTCAAGACTATTCTTGTAATAGATCCGTATTTTTGAGGAAGCTAAGCATGAAAATAGAATCTCAAAAAACCTATGTTGCGCTGGCCGCCGATGGCATGGCGACCGTGTTGGCAGGTGGGCCTGCGTTTTGGAGCTTGCCGGAATCGGAAATTGATGCTTTTGGCAAGCACTGGCTGATCAGCGAATTCAGTTGTGACGCAGACTGGCCCAACTGGGAAATGCATCCACATGCAGATGAATTCGTCTATTTGCTATCTGGGCTGGCTGACTTCCACATAGAGCTTGACGATGTAGTCCAGAATATCCAAGTTAAGGCAGGGGAGGCCGTGCTCGTGCCCAAAGGGCGATGGCACACAGCGAAAGTGTTTGCGCCCTGCCGTATGTTGTTCATGACACGGGGCGAAGGCACGCAGCACAAATTGGTGATCAAGGAGTAATTTCCTGGACATTCACTTATTTGCAGTGTGCAGGATTGTGTTACCTGCTGTCGTGGATTTGACGACTCATGCGTCATTCAAAGGCGATTTCCCAATGGCAAGGTACAATACGGTATTGAAAATTGCCGTGTTGTTTTATTGTGAATACAAAAGCGCTACCACCACGCCGCATCTCTGTGGCCCCGATGCTCGATTGGACAGACAGGCATTGCCGCCAGTTCCATCGTCATATCACTCGCCACTCCTGGCTATACACCGAAATGGTGACGACTGGCTCACTCTTGCATGGAGATGTGCAGCGCCATCTGGAATTTAATCCTGGTGAGCATCCCGTTGCCCTGCAACTGGGTGGTAGTGAACTGGCTGATCTGGCGCATGCGGCCAAGCTGGGCGAGCAATGGGGTTATGATGAAATCAACCTGAATTGTGGTTGTCCGTCTGAACGTGTGCAAAAAGGTGCATTCGGTGCTTGCCTGATGGCAGAGCCTCAACTGGTTGCTGATAGCGTCAAGGCGATGAAGGATGTGGTCTCCATTGATGTCACTGTCAAGCACCGTATAGGTATCAATGAAGTGGATTCTTATGAATTCATGCGTGACTTTGTCGGCACTGTCGCTGACGCAGGCTGCAAGACCTTCATCGTGCATGCGCGCAATGCCATCCTTAAAGGCTTGTCGCCCCGTGAGAACCGAGAAATACCGCCACTCAAATACGATTATGCCTATCGCCTGAAGGGAGAATTTCCAGAATTGGAAATCATCCTCAATGGCGGTATCAAAACCCTGGAAGACATGGATGCACATTTGTTGCATGTCGATGGTGTCATGATAGGGCGTGAGGCTTATCACAACCCGTATTTCATGGCCAGTTTTGATGAGCGCTATTATGGCGATGCAAGTCCAGTCAAGACCAGGGAAGAAATTCTCGAGCACATGATTCCCTATATTCACAGGCAGCTGGAATTGTATGGCAATGGTGGTAAAGGCCTGCGTTTGAATACCGTCGTACGCCATATGCTGGGACTGATGATGGGCCTGGTTGGTGCGCGTGTGTTTCGCCAGATACTGTCAGACAGCAAGAAACTCGCATCTGGTCAGCCTGAACTGTTACTGGAAGCTGCCAGGGCCATGCAAAGCGTTACTGCATTTGACAGGAGTAAGGAAGAGCAAATGATCGTGGCGGCCTAGCCAAATAAAAGCCTGGGTTACGCAGCCAGGTCTTAAACTCAATACATGAGCTAATTTGTAAGTGAAAAGCGAGTATTCGTAAGAATTTGTAATACATAGTGGTGTGGTGTCCGTGCAGGAATATATTGCTGATGTTTCATTGCACGCTCCTTCAACTCACTACCTCAAGTGAGATTTCGCCTACGCCTTTAAAGCGTAGGCTTTTTTATGTCTGCTTATATTTGGCAAGAGGGGAGGGGCTTTTAATGCTCGCAAATGCCCTTGAGTAGGCTTTTCCCAAGAATGCTATTGCCTTCAAGCCAAATTTCTCGTATAATGCGTAGCTCTCTTGCACTGCAATACGCAGGAAAAATGCAGTGGTGGCCGTAGCTCAGTTGGTAGAGTCCAGGATTGTGATTCCTGTTGTCGTGGGTTCGAACCCCATCGGTCACCCCAGAAATTCAAACAAAAAGCCCGCTTCTAGCGGGCTTTTTGTTTGCGCTCATATTTGCTTTGTATCTTGTTCATGCTCCCAGTTTGTCAAAACAATAATAAATGTTGTTAAAAAGGTTATTTGTCGTAGGTATTATGCTATTTTTCTTGCTAATACTTGCAGAGCGGAGGGGCTTATGAGTGTGATACTTGAGCAGATCGCCAGAGCAGAGCAAAAGGCCAGTGACTTTGATCTGGATGCAGATATCCTATATAGATGTGACAAGACTCCCGCCCAATTATCGACAGTCAAGCAGCAGGTAGAGCGCAAACAATTTCTGCGTGAAAGTATGGGGGATGCTGGAAAGGTCGATGCTTTTTTTGAGCGTATCTTGCTAGTTAATGAATTGCAGGATGTTAATTATCTGGCGCGCGGTGTGGTCGCTGCCAGATCGGTGGCCAGAATCGCGATTCACGGCCTTGGTGGAAGTCAAATCGGTTGGGGTACAGGTTTTCTGATCGGTCCCGGTGTCTCGCTGACCAATCATCATGTGTTGCCAGATGCGCCAAGTTGCAAGAGCTCCAAAGCGCATTTCAATTATGAGTTGAATGAAGCTGGTGAGCAAACTGGCCCTCAGATATTCAAGTCGCATTCCCACCGATTATTTCAAACCAGTGTAGACCTGGACTTCACTGTGGTCGCGGTGGATGAAAAAGCCAGTAACGCTGAGGTGCATTTATCGTCTTACGCCTATCTTCCCTTGATTGAGGCGACAGGCAAGATGAGTGATGGTGAATGGCTGACCATTATCCAGGACCCTAATGGTGGTCTCAAACAGTTGTGTGTGCGAGAAAACAAGTTGATCAAACGTACCGAGAATGAACTCTTGTACAGCACAGACATCTTGGGATGATCTTCAGGCTCCCCTGTTTTCAACAATGACTGGTATGTCGTTGCACTCCACCATAGCGGTATTCCCTTGAAACTTAATGACAAGGTGCAGACCATAGATGGCCGTGATTTTGATCCTAGCCGCGATGCCGAGGACCGCATTAAATGGGTGGCAAATGAGGGTATACGCGTGTCGCGCGTCATCAATCGTAGTGGAAAGCAAATTTGTCGACATTGTGAGGTTAAATTTGTCGACAAATTATGATTGGAAAGAAAATTTTTCTGGAAATTCTCAGCGTATTTCCCAATTTTTCGCAATGGCGTCATCCAAAACTACAAACGATGATTTGTCCGTAACCGAGTAATCGCGACTCGTGCCATGAGGCTCAACAGAGGTCTATTAGCAATCAATGACGGGCATGATGCATATAACTCCCGACAGTTGCTGCTGCGATAAGGAGCATCCAGAAATTGTGCGTTAAGAAATTAGTCGCTTGAAAAAGGCGACCTCTAATAGTTAACAATTGCGCGAGTGTTGACCAAACTGTTATTTATTCATCGTATGCAGTCATTTGCGCATAATCCAGTCGCCGCCAATGTATCTGGGCCTTGTTATTAATCTTGTAGTCGATCTTTTGTTCGCCTTGGTGATGCTGTAGACCGTTCATTAGTAAATCAAACCGCTCAGGATGGCTGTGAAGTCCGCCTTCGCGTCCAATATTGGTACTGCGACTGACTAATGGAGCCAGTACAAAAAGCTTATCCTGGAGATTCATCACTTCGGACAGACTCAAAGTCCAGTCATATTGATGCGGATAACGGTGTTCATCATTCCACCATGCGGGCTCAATGAAATTCTTCCACTGAAAAGCGTTGATGACCATGCCCCATGGCGAGAAGAACTGGCTGATACCCAGGTCCGCAACTGGCTCGGTGCGAATGCTCGTAACAAACAAATTGAGCAGCATGATACGCACATCAAACAATTGATCTGTCTCTATGGTTTGCTGGTACCACAAAGCCAGCTCAGCAACGTCAGGCGACAACACAATATCATCTTCGAGATAAATATTGACCTGGCTACCCAGGTCAAATGCATACTGCATGGTGTAAAAGGGGTTGCCTCTGATACCAAGCTGCTGAGGGTTGCTTAAAATTGTGCGAGGCATGAAGTCTATAGCCTCGCACAGTTGCGCACATTCTGGACAACCCGGCTCCAGTCCAATGAACAAATGCCATTGTTCGATACCACGTACTTGCCGCAAATGTTCCAGTGTTTGACGTAAGTAATGCGGCCGGTCGGTCACTGTCAAGGTAACCGTCCATTGAGCCGCTTGATCAGCCATGCACCTTCATGTTTAAACGCGGAACCGCATAGCCTGAAAAATGTATTTCTATACCAGTGGCTTTTGAGAAGTCGACACCAGGATTGAATTTCGCTGGCAGCGTAATACCAAAGCTTGCGTAAGGGCTCAAGGCAATGCGCTTTTGGTTGCCACCGGTGCCGTCACCACCCAGTGAGCCGCCAGCGATGGTAACCGGCTGCCCGTTTTGCAGGGTGTATTCATACACACTCAGTACTTGATTATGCGTGTAGTTGGTGGCTGCACCATGCGGGTCTATCAAGACCACACGCCCCTGGTGCAGAAATTGTACATACACATTACCACCTGCCGGCGCAGTGACGCCTTGAATGTAAATTTTGAAATTAGTAAGCAATACATTAGACCAGCCAAGGAAACTGCTTTCATCCAGGGTAATTTGAAAGTTGAACAAGCCATTTTGTTGGAAGCTGGCGAACTGTTCGGGCCGGGTTGTTGAATCCAGCAGGATTTCGATATTATTCAATGGCTGACTAGGCTGACTGTAATTATTGATGCTATTGATAATCTGCGCCTTGAGATTATTATGAAAAATACCTAGCCCAACGAATGAGTTGTCGCTGATGGTGAAAGGATTATCCTGTTGACTCCAGTAATCATAGGCGCGATTTTCCTGATAAAGGTATTTCAGGCACAGCCTTTTGTAGTCCTGATATTGAGTGAACAGAAAATTGCGATAACTAATCAATCCCGGCACGTTTTCTTTGGCTATCTGGGCTTTAATCCGGTTCACTTCTGCTTGTTTTTGGTTTATCAAGCCAGTAAGCGCAATATATTGAATGCAGTCGTTGGTGTATTCAAGTAATTTGCTGTTGCGGCTTTGTGCTATACCTATATAGTCATGCACCTGTTTTTTATAGTTCTGCGCTTCAGGCATATCCAGATAGGGTTGCAAGCTTTTATCAAAATCGTTTTGTTCTGCAATCAGCTTACTGGAATCATCCACGTCGCTGCCACCGGTACTGATTTGCTCCCATATCTTGCTGATGCTGGCCGGATCAGCCTTGCTCGGCACAGGATTAGTCACCAGGTTGCCATTTTCAATGCCGATGCCAATGTCAGCAAAATCTTTGACTGCGGTGCTGACCGTGCGTGCGGTAGGGTCGCTAAAGGCGGAGTAGACATCGACACCGACAGTGAGGATGGTTTTAAGAAGTGCTAAAAAGCTGGCGAAGGAGCAGGATTGCCCTTTGGCTTCTACTGCTTTTTTAAAGCTGTCATCAGCAGCGGTCAATACATTGTGTTGAGCAACCAGGGCGTCGGTCAATTGAATGATGGTGACACCGGTAGCATTGATTTTCGTGTAATAGTCCTTTTGTGCCTGTACATAGTTAGTGATGGCGGTCTGTGCATTGGCAATGGCGTCGTTCATGCCATCAAATTCATGACTTTGACCGTTCAGATAAGCGGTGTACTGATTATAGGTACTTTCTACTTGCCCACCTGTACTCAACATGCCATCCAGCATTTGCGTATATAGATCCAGCGTTACTATCGGTACGTAATTGATGGGGTTGCTAAAATAATCCAGCCCTTGGCCGATTTGTTTTTGCAAGATCTTGCAACGTTGATTCAATCCGGCCAACTCGGTATTCAAGCCAGCATCGCCACTATCACCACTGGTCAGTTGCTCCAGCCATTGATAATAATTCAGTGCCTGGGCCAGGTTGTTACCAAGATAGGCAACTTCCGCGTAATCAAGGGCTAACTGGACCAGGTTCACGGTAGTCAAATCTGGTATGAACAATTTAGTGATAATGGGTTGCTGACTGAGGTCAGTCGCGGCATCCTTGCCCTTTACAGCAGGTGCTGCTGCCTTGCCATCCGTGCCAGCGGTGCCATCTTGCGCTCCGCCTTGACGGTCATCACTTAATTCCCACACTTTTGTATTGAAGTGCCCACCTTGTTCATGCTCAACGGCAATGCGACCACCGATGCCCGCAACACCAAAGCCACCACATTTACCCGGATTGCTCGCCGCACCTGGATTGCCGCCCGTATTGGCGACAGTTACTTGACCAGTCGCCAGTGCAGTCATAGTGTGCACAGTCACAAGGCCGCCATCGCCACCATTCCCACTGGCACCAGCATTGCCACCGTTACCAGCGCGGCCGCCATCGCCACCAGCGGTGGCTTGCGTGACCGACCAGCCATCAGGATGCTGTGGATCATGTTGCACGCGGTTAATGATGGCGTCGTTGCCATTGTCGCCCGTCAAACCATCACCACCTGCCTGGCCATTCTGCCCTTGTTGACCATTGCCGCCTTTGGCGCTCAAACTCAATTGACCGTTGATACTCGATGCAATAATGGTGATATTGCCAGCACTGTCGCCTTTACTTGCAATTGCACACGATGCGACGCCACCACTGGCACCATCTACACCACCTTTATCTGACGCACTGCCGCTGGCAGCCTTGGGGGGATTAATCGGCACGACAGGCTGATCATAACTTTTGCCGCTGCTGTCAAATGCGGCGCCTGATGCGCAATTGATTTGACGGGCTGTAATAACAATATTTTTACCCGGAAGGCTGAAAGTTTGACCAGGCACGGTCAGTGTGTCTACATATAAATGCAGATCAGTCGTGGGATCGAGGTCTGCGGGGTCAAGAGTATATTCAACGGCAAGTATTGTACTGACGCCATTAAGTGTTTGTTTTTGTACTGCGAAGAATGGAGGTGTATTCATGGCATTAAATATACTCAATTGGTTAAGATGCAGAGGTATTGATTCTATTGTAAATTTTCAAATTGGCGCGCTTTTTATGATTATTGAATACGAAAATTTATAATTTTTGCACGCCATGAGATTTTTTTATTATTTTTCTCATTGGCGTCGTTGAACGAGGTCGGCCGGCAGGGTTCGTCGGACTTGTTCAAGCTTATCTGAAGGTCACAAAATACTGCGTGCCCGCGCTTCGAAGGTCTTTTTCATTGCAACTGGCAAGGCATTCACGTCAATGGTGGGCCAGGTGCTTGTGTCTATGAGTTGTAAATCATCGCGGCGTCGGCTCCGAGATAAATTTAAGAATTGAATTCTGGAGCGAGGATGAAACTTGATGTCCACCGGATATGATCATCTGCAGCATGCGCTCCCAGCTGCAAATCCAGGTCCTGGCTGCGGCAAACTCAGCTGACGGTACGCAGAGCATTTCGAGTTCTGTAGCGCCGGGTCTGATGGTGCGTGGTTGATCTTCCACATCAAGGACCAATAACACTTCGTGGTCTCTATAGCGAACCCAAAAATCTACTAACCTTTTGTTGTCACCGGATTGAAGATAGAAGGGGCGTTCTCAAAATGTCTCAACCAATGGGTCTGCCTCCAAGCAAATCCACTGCCGGTAAAAATTTTCTCCAAAGCACTGCAGCCGACGTCCCAACTTCGGACTAAACGATTCGACTATCCGGCCTCCGCGGGGTCGAATTGTTGAAATGGCAGCTTGAAACGTGGTGAAATCTTCATGATTTCAACAAGTTATGCCAATTTTGATGAATTCAAAGCTGCGAGTAGACAGATTTATTTGCCGATGCTACGAGTCGACAAATTTGCTTTTCGCTACGTCAATGAATTGAAGCAGGTGCAAGGCGATCATCCCTTGCTGCAAGCTGTATTACATGCCTCCATCCCCGAGGCGCGCATCCCTGCGCTGGATGGGGTGGCAAAGTTCTCTGCTCATACAGTCGGGCAGGCTCCTGCAGGTCTTTCTGCTTTTCTCCCCCCAACGGATTGAGGTGAACAAAATGAATCAAGCGCATGTGGCCAGATCAATTTCTGTGACTTTGTACATAGACCCGGATGGTCAGGTGAGGCTGGGCCAGCAGGTCCTTGCTGCCGAGTCAGCCAGCTTTCAGGAGGCCACAAAAACCGCCCCCAGGCCAGCAGCATTTGATGTGCCTTTTGATGCAAGTTATGCAGACTGCAAGGGATATGACAAGGGCTTTCTGGGGCAGGGCAAGCTGAGGGTTAATTTCCCCAAGTTGTCGGCTGATCTGGAAAGCAAGGTCTCGCGATTGCTCAAACCTGTGGATGGCAATGAGTATCTGCTGCACTATCATAATTTTAGTGTCGTTATGCATGCGCAAAGACGATTCGCGATCTATAGTGCTGCCAATGTTCGTCATTCTCAACGCTTTCTGATGAGTCGGCCTGGCGATGTGTGGCGAGTTGATCCGAGAATCCCCATTGAGCATCAGGTCAGCAATTTTTACTATAAAAATAATCAGTTTGACCGTGGTCATCTTACCCGCAGAGTGGACCTTGAATTTGGAGGCAGCATGGAAGTGGCGCTGCAATCAGCCGCCGATACTTGTCACTGGTTCAATTGCGTGCCTCAACATGCAAAGTTCAACCAGGGTAAGCAATTGTGGCAAGGGTTGGAGGCTTATGTTCTGGAGTCTGGCCTGAGAAGCGCATCTGGATGTGCAAATCTTTACCGGGCCGATTTTTGAAGAGGATGACCCTGTCTACAAACCTTTCCCAAAAATTCAATATCCAGTGCGTTTCTGGAAAGTAATTGCTACGGCTTATATGCTCGATCAAAGCGAAGTCATAGCGCAATTTGGCATTGAGGCGACGGCGCCATTTGGTGCCTATAAAACTTTTCAAGTGAAAGTCGCAGAAGTCGAGCGTCTCTCGGGTTTGCAATTCACTTCTGGTGGCGGTGTAGATCCGGTGCAGCCATTATCCGCTTGCGATCTATTGAAAAAGAAAAAGCGTAGCACCGCACGGCTTTCTATTGCGGCGCAAGAAAGCGCAGGCTTTGATGTGCCAGAAGGCGATGTCGTCTTGAATGAGCTTGACGACGTGTATCTTGATGAGTGAGCGTGCTGGTTCATCATTTGCTGAGTCAGTGTTGACTAGTGATTGGTAGCGCTGGCTTAGTTTTATTTCTTAAAAACACTTTCTTTGGGGGGCTTGTGTGCGCAAGCGCGCATAGATTTTTTGTATGACGTGATAGGCTAGCGGTCCGCTGCCCGGCTTTGTCTGTGTGACAAAATCTCTGGTGGATTTTTAAGGCAAAAAACGTTAATGCACACATCCCCCAGTCCTATGCAAAATAACCTGCTTGCGGCCTTGCCTGCTGCAGAATTTGCGTCACTGTCGGTCGGTCTGGAGCTTATCTCCATGGCTGTTGGTGATGTATTGTATGAGGCAGGCGTGCGCCAGCAGTTTGTGTATTTTCCCACTTCAGCCGTAGTTTCTCAGCTGTATGTGCTGGAAGATGGTGTTTCGGCCGAAATTGCCGCGGTTGGTCATGAGGGCGTTGTCGGTATTTCTCTTTTCATGGGAGGCGATACCACGCCAAATCGTGCAGTGGTGCAAAGTGCTGGTTTTGCCTATCGCCTCAAAGGCCAATTGTTGAAAGTGGAGTTCGATCGTGCAGGTCCCTTGCTGCGCGTATTGTTACGCTATACCCAGGCATTGATTACGCAGATGACGCAGACTGCCATTTGCAATCTGCATCACACGGTGGAGCAGCAATTGTGCCGTTGGCTGTTGCTGAGCCTGGATAGATTATCTTCAGACGCCGTGAATATCACGCAGCAGCGCATTGCCAATGTACTGGGCGTGCGCCGTGAAAGGGTGACCGAGGCGGCAGGCAACTTGCAGCGTGCTGGTCTGATCTGTTATAGCCGTGGCGCGATCGTCGTGCTGGATAGACCTGGTCTGGAAAAAGTGGTCTGTGAATGCTATGTCGTCATACAAAAAGAATTTACCAGATTATTGTCTTCGATTCCCTTTCAGTAAGCTTGACCAGCTTTAAGCGTACCGCCAATCTTCACTACAACCGCGCATACCCCGCAAAAACCAGGTGAGTGTACTTGTTTAATAAGTAAGTTGAGCTAGATGAGGGCTATATGAGCGATGGCGCACATACTCCAGCTTTATACCTGCTACTCTGTGTATAGATAATCCAGTCTATACAATCCATGTCACTCCAAACAGAGATGGCAGCTCAGAGCATCATTCATGACCATCCCTCATAATCCTATTCAAAATCACTTACTTGCAGCTTTGCCGAAAGCGGAGTTTGATCGTCTTGCCGCGCATCTTGAATTGGTGGAGATGCCCTTGGGTCAGGCCTTGTACGAGGCTGGCGGCATTTTGAACTACGTCTATTTCCCAACCACTTCCATCGTGTCCTTGCTGTATGTCCTTGAAAACGGTGCTTCTGCTGAAATAGCCATCGTTGGCCATGAAGGCATACTCGGCATTTCCTTGTTCATGGGTGGTGAAACCACGCCCAGCCGCGCTGTTGTGCAGTGTGCTGGTCATGGTTATCGCCTCAAGGCTCAATTGTTGAAAGAAGAGTTTAATCGTGCGGGGCCTTTTTTGCGTCTCTTGCTGCGCTACACCCAGGCGCTGATTACGCAAATGACGCAAACTGCTGTCTGCAACCGCCATCACTCCATAGAGCAACAACTTTGTCGCTGGTTGCTTTTGAGCCTGGATCGGCTCCCCTCAGATTCTGTTTCTATGACCCAGGAGTTGATTGCCAATATGCTGGGTGTCAGACGCGAGGGTGTGACAGCTGCAGCTGGCAATATACAGAGACTGGGATTGATACGGTACAGTCGCGGGCGCATCGATGTAGTTGATCGTCCCGGGCTGGAAAAAGTGGTTTGCGAGTGTTATGCCGTCGTTAAACTGGAATTTGATCGCCTGCTTGCTGACATTCCACATGGAGACCCTCTGCATGTGTTGGGGGAGTCAGACCGGCGTGCAGCTGTAGTGCGTCCTGTCGCAAAGCAAAATGGCTCGGACAGAAGAAATTAATGCAATTCAAGCTGGTATAATCAGGTGCGTTTGGCGGCGTAACAAAAATTGATGTCATTGATGGCTGTATGTACGCTAGCGTACGTAATTCTTTTTCTAAAGCTGCCATAGTGCAGCTTCCAGTGTGGTCAGGACGTTTGCCGATGCAAATTAAATATATGAGCAGGCCAAGAGTCGCTGTTTTTTTTGCGCAATATTTTTCTATATGTGCGATATCGAACAGACAATAAAAGTGTGAGTGTCTTAGTGTTATTGTCTGGGGCATGCCGATCAGGTTTTTCCGATTGCGTTGTGTGCCTTATCCTTCCTCTTAACTATTTTGCAGGAAATCGATATGGACAATCATATAAACCCGAATCAAAATCATTTGCTAGCGGCCTTGCTGGATACGGAATTTGATCGTCTGGCACCTCATCTGGAGCTTGTTTCCATGTTGCTTGGTGATGTCTTGTATGAGTCGGGCGGTAAGTTGCAGTATGTGTATTTTCCGGTGACATCCATTGTTTCCCTGCATTATTTGCTGGAAAACGGTGGTTCTTCAGAAATTGCGGGTGTTGGGAATGAGGGCTTGGTAGGGATTTCCTTGTTTATGGGGGGCGATACCACACCCAGTCGCGCTATTGTCCAGACTGGCGGCTATGGCTATCGCCTTAAGGCACAGGTCCTTTTGGAAGAATTTAACCGTGCCGGACCAGTGCTGCGCTTGTTGTTGCGATACACGCAGGCGCTGATCACGCAAATGTCACAAACAGCAGTGTGTAATCGACACCATTCCGTCGAACAGCAACTGTGTCGCTGGCTATTGCTGACCCTGGATCGCATGTCAGGCAATGACCTGACTATCACGCAGGAATTGATTGCGAATATGCTGGGAGTGAGGCGCGAAGGTGTGACTGAGGCTGCAGGTAAATTACAAAACTATGGCTTTATCAGCTACCGTCGTGGGCATATTACCGTCGTTGACAGGGTAGGGCTGGAGGAGCATGTATGCGAATGCTATGGGGTAGTTAAAAAAGAGTTTGCCCGCTTGCTGTCAGATGTTTTGCAGCGCCAGGGTAATGCTATACCTGCTGCGCCCGCTACTATTGTTAGAAAAACCGGATATATGCAGGGGAACATAAGTCTGTAAATATTACTCTGAATTTTGAAGTTTATTGAAGGATTGCTGTGAACAAAAATATATGAAGGCAATCTCGGTAGAGCGTCTCACCTTGATCGGCTTTGGCATCACCTTACTGGCCTTGTTGATGATAGGCGGTATTGCCTGGAATATTGCCGTGCCTTTCGATTCAGTCAAGTCGATAGAGCATACCCGCCAAATAATTGAAGACCTCAGCGAATTGAGTGTCAAGCTGTCAGAGGCGGAGAATGGGCAGAAGGCATATTTTCTTACGAAAGAAGATAGCTATATTAGTCAGCGTAATGACAGCCTCACTGACTTGGCAAAGCTTATTCAGCATTTGCATGGATTGACGCGGGATAATGCTCAACAGCAGGCGCGCATGTTGCAGTTGCAAAAAGCCGTCGACGAGAGAGTGGCTATCATGCATGAAGGCCAAAAACAATTTGAAGCGCGTGGCTTTGCAGCGACTCGTGCCCTGTTTAATGCGGGTTTGCTCGTCTCCTCCAGGGTGCAAACTATTTTGACTGACGCGATTATTGATGAGCAGGTTCTGCTCGATGAACGTAAATTGAAGGCAGCGTTTCGCATCAAACTGGTGGTCGGTAGCGTTGGTTTTCTGTTGGTGTTTTTGTTGCTTTGGGCTTTGCAGATACGTCGTGCCACGCTCGGCCGCATGGCTGGCGAGCAAACTTCACTCAAGGTGCGTGAGGTCTTGCTCAAGATGGGGGCCTTGCAGGATGCCATCTTTAATAGCCCGAATTTTTCGATTATTGCCACTGATGCGCAGGGCTTGATTCAAATTTTTAATGTCGGTGCCGAGCATATGTTGGGCTATGACGCTGCTGACGTCGTCAACCTGATCAGTCCCGCTGATATTTCCGATGCTGACGAACTGGCTGCCAGGGCAGTTGCGCTAAGCGCAGAATTCAATACCCCCGTCGCCCTGGGTTTCGATGCCTTAATCTTCAAGGCCATGCGCAGTCTGGAAGATATTCATGAACTGACCTATATCTGTCGTGATGGTAGTCGTCTGCAGGCCATTGTGTCAGTCACTGCCCTACGGGATGCGCAGGGTGTTGTCATAGGTGGCCTCTTGATAGGTACAGATAATACCGCACGCAAGCAGGTGGAGGCCGAGCAAGCCTTGCTGGATCAGCGTTTGCGTGATCAGCAGTTTTATACACGGTCTTTGATTGAGGCCAATATTGATGCACTGATCACGACAGACTTGAATGGTGTTATCAGCGATGTCAATCATCAGATGGAAGCGATTACTGGGTGCACGCGCGATGAACTCATAGGCGCTCCATTCAAAAATTATTTTACCGAACCCGCCGCAGCAGAACTGGCGATGAAGCGTGCGCTACAAACTGGCAAGGTCACAAATTGTGAACTGACAGCGATAGCGAAAGATGGCAAAGAAACCGAAATTTCCTACAATGCCAGCACCATCTACGACCGTGAGCGCAGATTGCAAGGCGTATTTGCATCTGCCAGGGATGTCACTGAATATAAATTGTTCGAGCAAAGGCTGCAGAGTAGTAATGTTGAGCTGGAGCTGGCCAAGGCGGTTGCCGAAAAAGCCAATTTGGCCAAGTCAGAATTTTTATCCAGCATGAGTCATGAACTGCGTACGCCACTCAATGCAGTGCTGGGTTTTGCGCAGTTGATGGCATCAGATAATCCGCCGCCGTCGGATAACCAGAAATTATCAATAGACCAGATATTGCAGGCTGGCTGGTATCTATTGCGCCTAATAAATGAAATTCTTGATCTGGCGATGATCGAGTCGGGCAAGGTGACAATTTCAAAAGAGTCGATCCTGCTGAGCGATGTCTTGCTGGACTGCCACGCCATGATAGAACCGCAAGCTCAGACGCGCGGCATTAAGATGATTTTCCCGACCATAGACTTGTCGCTGTATGTATTTGCTGACCGCACCAGACTCAAGCAAGTCATGGTGAATTTATTGTCAAACGCGATTAAGTACAATCAGCATGAAGGTTCTGTTACAGTCGAATATGCCATGCATGGTGAGAGCCGCATTCGTATCTGTGTCAAGGATGCAGGTAAAGGCTTATCGCCAGACCAGGTAGCGCAACTGTTTCAACCCTTTAATCGCCTGGGGCAAGATGCAGGCAATGAAGAAGGAACCGGTATTGGTCTGGTGGTGACCAAGCAATTGATTGAGCTCATGGGCGGCTCAATTGGAGTGGAAAGCGATGTAGGTGTTGGTAGTGTATTCTGGATAGAGTTAGCCCTGGCTTCAGCACCAGCTTTGCATGAGGAAGGAGCGGACGAATTTGTGGTCGAGGCAGGTGATGAGCGGCAAGCAGCGCATGCATCATCACAACGCAGCTTATTATATGTGGAAGACAATCCTGCCAACCTCGCTTTGGTCGAGCAATTGATTGCCCGCCGCAGCGATCTCAAGCTGTTGACAGCAGTGGATGCTCATCTGGGTATCAGCACGGCACAGGTATGCAAGCCGGATGTGATTTTGATGGATATTAATTTACCTGGTCTTAGTGGTTTTGGTGCGCTCAAGATTTTGGCGAATGATCCGCTGACGGCGCATATACCTGTCATGGCCTTGTCTGCAAATGCCATGCCGCGCGATATAGAGAAAGGCATGGACGCTGGCTTTTTCCGTTATCTGACCAAGCCCATCAAGGTAAATGAATTTATGGATGCACTAGACCTGGCGCTGCATCATGCCAAGGAACATGGCCTGGTTCGCACGAAGGGCGACATTGACTGTAATTAAGTAAAGAACGAAGTTGAGTTGGGATGACGATGTTGTGACGTGGAATGTTGATGCGGGAACGATTTTGAAAGAATGAAATGCTTGAAGCAGTCGAAATTCTCAAGGCCAGCATCCTGATCGTCGACGATCAAAAAGCTAACGTGATGTTACTGGAGCAAATGCTGCGGAATATCGGCTATACCTCCATCACCACAACTATGGATGCACGTACCGTGTGTGCACTGCATATAGAGCATAACTATGATTTGATATTGCTGGATCTGCAAATGCCGGGCATGGATGGTTTTGAAGTCATGGAAGAATTGAAGAACATCGCCGCTGATGCCTATTTGCCGGTTTTGGTGATTACTGCCCAGCCAGGGCACAAGTTGCGGGCCTTGCAGGCGGGCGCCAAGGATTTTGTCAGTAAGCCCTTTGATTTGCTGGAAGTGCAAACACGCATACGCAATATGCTTGAGGTACGCTTACTCTATCAAAAACTGGATAGCTATAATAAGCTTCTTGAACAGACGGTAATCGAGCGCACAGCTGAGTTACGCGCCAGCGAAGCACGCTTTAAAAGCTTTACTGAACTCTCATCTGACTGGTATTGGGAGCAGGATCAGTTTGGCAATTTCACCAGTGTCTCCGGGCCGGTATTCGAAATGCTTGGCATACAGGCAGAAGACATGCTGGGAGCGGCACCCAAGGGTATGGATGGCTGGGATGTCGATGAACGTGAACGGCTGGATGACAATATCGCCAATCGACGGCCATTTCTGGACTTTATTTACCGTCGCTGCAAGCCAGATGGCACGATACAGTACTTGCAAGTGAGTGGTGAGCCTTTCTTTGATACTGCCAGCCGCTTTGCTGGATACCGTGGCGTAGGGATGGATGTCACCCATCGGCGACCATAAAATCAATAGCATTCATCTGCATTTTGTACATGAATAAACCGACTTCCAGTGCATCAGCCGCCTCTAAAGAAACGTCCCTGTTGCAAAAACTGGGGCCTGGCCTGATCACTGGAGCAGCTGACGATGACCCCAGTGGAATTGCCACTTATTCTCAAGCAGGTGCGCAATTCGGTTTTAACATGTTGTGGACGGTTTTGTTTACTTACCCCTTGATGGTGGGTATACAAATCGTGAGTGCCCGCATAGGCAGGGTCAGTGGACATGGATTGGCCACCAATATACGTCGTCATTATCCTGGCTGGTTATTGTATGCAGTAGTCGGTCTTTTGCTGATTGCCAATACCATTAATATTGCTGCCGATATTTCTGCCATGGGCGAAGCATTGAAATTACTGATAGGCGGCAAGGCGCATCTGTATGCCATTGGTTTTGGCGTATTGTCTTTGCTCCTACAGGTTTTCATCCCTTATCGGCGTTATGTGCGTTTACTGAAATGGCTGACACTGGCTTTGTTGGCGTATGTCGCTACCGTATTTGTTGTGCATATGCCCTGGTCAGAGGTGTTGATGAGGGCGGTTATGCCACATCTATCGTTAAAAAAAGAATACATCACCACAGTAGTGGCAGTGTTTGGCACCACCATTAGCCCCTATCTGTTTTTCTGGCAAGCCTCGCAAGAAGTGGAAGATATGCGCGCTGATCATCGGGCGCGTCCTTTGATCCATGCGCCTGAACAGGCGCCAGCCAATTTGAAGCGTATCAAGCTTGATACCTATATAGGAATGGCATTCTCCAATCTGGTGGCATTCTTCATCATATTAACAACTGCCGTCACCCTGCATTCGCATGGTGTTACGGATATCCAGACCTCTGCCCAGGCGGCAAAGGCATTGCGACCTATTGCAGGCGACTTCGCCTTCATGTTGTTCAGTGCCGGTATTATTGGCACTGGTTTGCTGGCCATACCTGTACTGGCTGGTTCATCGGCATATGCCATGGCCGGTGCTTTTAAGTGGAAAAGCAGTCTGGAAGAGACTCCTACGCATGCCAGACAGTTCTACGCCATCGTTGTACTGTCTACCGTTATCGGCATCGCATTGGGATTTACTGCGATTGATCCCATCAAGGCACTGTACTGGAGTGCGGTCATCAATGGCGTGATTTCTGTGCCCATCATGGTAGTCATGATGTTGATGGCAGCTCGTGCTGATATCATGGGTGTATTCGTGATTGCAGCCAGGTTGAAGATATTGGGCTGGTTTGCCACCGCAATGATGGCAGTTGCTGTGGCATCGATGTTTGCAACGTTTTTTTATTGATAGCTGTTCCAGCGTATGAGTCGCTCGTCCGACGCTTCCTTGACGAGATGCCTGGCTTTTTTTTCAGGGTTTCTTTTTCTGCATGTTTGCCGCACACCCGGGTCATATTTTGCCATACGCGCCGCCATGATTTCGTGATGTCTGTCATGTTCTGATCGCTTGAAAGGAGTATCTCTTCTTTAGTCAGGATTGTATTAATTTCTTACTATTTTTTTTGCGTGAACTCTGTGCTGCAGGGCTTTTGGAAATATAATCACGCACCTGCAAAATATCCCTGATGCTTTTGGGATGACCGCACTATTTATTCATACACTCAGAAATAACATGCCGCATTTCTCTTCCCGAATTACTTCTTTGTTCGCTCGCAGTAAGCCAGTTCTGGATCGTCTGGTCGTGCCAGTATTGTTTGCTTTTGGTTTGTCAGCCTGCAATACGTCCCCGCAGCAAGTGACTCCATCGGTAGCGACTGCCATACCAGTGACAAAGACACTGAAACCTTTGCGCATTGGTTTAGCGCTTGGAGGTGGTGCAGCCCGTGGTTTTGCCCATATTGGTGTCATCAAGGCGCTGGAATCACAAGGTATTAATCCTGATATCGTGGTTGGTACCAGTGCGGGCAGTGTTGTGGGTGCCATGTACGCCGCTGGTAATAATGGTTTTGCCATGCAAAAAATGGCACTTGATATGGATGAGGCAACCATCTCTGACTGGTCCTTGCCCTTGTTTTCAAAATCCAGTGGTGTATTGAAGGGTGATGCTTTGCAAGCCTATGTCAATCGCCTGGTGGTGCAGGCCCCTATTGAGAAGCTGCGCAAACCTTTTGGCGCTGTCGCGACCGATTTGGCAACCGGTCATGCGGTACTGTTTCAGCGCGGTAATACTGGTGCGGCAGTACGCGCCTCTTCTGCTGTGCCAGGAGTATTCCAGCCTGTGAAAATCAATGATCGTCTGTACGTCGATGGTGGTCTGGTGTCGCCAGTGCCAGTGCGTTTTGCTCGTGATATGGGGGCTGATCTGATTATTGCAGTCAACATCTCTTCGCCACCAGAAGCGCAAGTTTCAAATGCCACTCTGGATATTTTGCTGCAAACTGTTGCCATCATGGGGCAAAGCATTAATCAGTTTGAATTGAAGCAGGCGGAGATAGTTATTCGTCCAGAGTTGCCAGGAATGAAGGGAAATGATTTCAATGGCCGTAACCTGGCCATACTGGCAGGTGAAAAAGCGGCAATGGCGATGATGCCTGAGATTAAGCAAAAGATTAAAGCAATGCAGGAGCGTTGAGAACGGGTTTGCTGGATCTGGATGGATGAAAAAATAAAGGCAGAGCATGGATTGCTCTGCCTTTTTTATGCTGGTGTTATTGATTTATGCTGGAAATAATTAGATTTTTTTTATACCATTTATCAGATTTATTGAATATTTGGCTTAATCATCATTAATGCGTCGTGCGCCATTGAAGCGTTTTTTCCAGTAAGCGATGTCCATGCTTTCTACCCTGACCTGGCCACCTGCTGAGGGTGAGTGTATGAACTTGTTGTCACCCAGATAAATGCCTACGTGAGAAAAGCCACGTTTGAGTGTGTTATAAAATACCAGGTCGCCGGGCTGTAAATCTTTTTGTTCTACGTGTTCGCCTACTTTACTGATTTCTGCTGAGGTGCGTGGTAAGTTTGTACCGACGACGTCCTTGAATACATAACGTACAAAGCCACTGCAATCGAGTCCATTTTCCGGCGAATTGCCACCGCGCTTGTAGTGTATGCCCATCAAATCCATGGCCTTGACCGTCAGGTCAGACGCGCGTTGCTTGATTTCTTGGAGTTTGGTGTAGGCAGTTGAGGATTCGGGGAAGGGATTGTCTGCGCTCCAGGCTGGGTTGGTGGCTGCGGCGAGCAGCATAGTCGAGATAAGCACTAACTTGGCTTTCCTTGATAGTCTGGAAACGTTTATTAGCATCTTTGCACCTGGTTGGAAAAACCGCTCAACTTTAAGCGAACTCGGAAAAAATGTAAACCATTAGCGAAAATTACCCCTTAGCAAGAAATGTCATTTAAATGGGAATATAGCTGTCAATTGGTTAAAACTGTTTGTATACCTAAGCGCAATTGCTTGGCGTACAATCCCGCTGACTTTAATGGAGAGGCATTTATGCAAACAAAACCTGTGTTGACTTTAGAAGATGTTAAAAAAATTGCTGCGGCAGCAGAGGCGGAAGCCAAGGCCAATAACTGGCCTGTCGTGATTGCCGTGGTTGACGATGGTGGTCATTTGATGTGGTTGCAGCGCCTTGATGGCGTGGCGCCTATTTCTGCCCATATTGCACCAGCCAAGGCAACTACTGCAGCACTGGGCAAGCGCGAATCCAAGATCTATGAAGATATTATCAATAATGGTCGTTATTCCTTTCTGAGTGCGCCTTTCATTGAAGGTATGCTCGAAGGTGGTGTGCCTATTATTGTCGAAGGCCAATGCGTTGGGGCAGTTGGCGTTTCAGGTGTTAAATCGTCTGAAGATGCGCAAATCGCAAAAGCAGGTATAGCGGCACTGGGCTTGTAATTATTGCCAGAGGGCGTATTGGATGCATGTTTTTGAAGATGAAATCGAAAACATGATTGGCGAACGTTCGTACTACTTTTGAATTTGCTATGAATGACGGCCCATCAGGCATTTCGTATTTGCCTGATGGGCCGTTTCGCGCTATAATTCGAGGGTTTAACTAATCCGAAATCTCGCCGTAGCGCCTACCCAATTTCACATCGCTCCATCATCTTTCCAGGCCACGCGGCATTTTTTGCGCGGCCAGGGAAACGACAGCTTGGGGCGTCGCAGCGGCGGTAACAATACAGGAGTTGCCCTTGCTGCCCATTCCGCAGTCCCTTCTTCGTTCCGGCCAGGACACCGCTATACTTGCTCTCGCCGATGGAAGCATTTTCACTGGATATTCGATTGGCGCTGCCGGTCAGACCATAGGTGAAGTTGTCTTCAATACCTCAATGACCGGTTACCAGGAAATTCTGACTGATCCCAGTTATAGTTCCCAAATAGTTACCTTGACGTATCCGCATATTGGTAATACCGGCGTCAATGCCGAAGACGTGGAGTCTGATAAAATCCATGCAGCTGGTTTGATTATTAAAGACCTGCCTTTGCTGGTATCGAATTTCCGCTCTGAACAAACCCTCTCTGATTACCTCAAATCCCAAAACATCGTCGCTATTGCTGGTATTGATACTCGCAAGCTGACACGTATTTTGCGTGAAAAAGGTGCGCAGGGCGGTGCTATCCTGGTAGGTGCTGATGCTGAAAAAGCCATTGCACTGGCCAGGTCTTTCCCTGGCCTGTCTGGCATGGATCTGGCAAAGGTCGTATCTGTCAAGCAGGCTTACAACTGGACTGAGGCTGAGTGGGTATTGGGCCAGGGTTATGGTCAGTTGCAAAACCCGAAATTCCATGTCGTCGCTTTCGACTTTGGTGTTAAGCGTAATATTCTGCGCATGTTGGCAGAGCGCGGCTGCAAGGTCACGGTATTGCCTGCGCAATCCAGCGCTGCCGATGTGCTGGCACTGAATCCAGATGGCGTGTTTTTGTCGAATGGTCCTGGAGACCCTGAGCCTTGCGATTATGCGATTGCTGCTGCCAAAGAGTTGATAGAGAAGGGCGTTCCTACCTTCGGTATCTGCCTTGGTCATCAAATCATGGCGCTGGCATCCGGTGCCAAAACCCTCAAGATGAAATTCGGCCACCACGGTGCCAACCATCCTGTGCAGGATCTGGATACCAAGCAGATATTGATCACTTCCCAAAATCACGGTTTCGCAGTCGATGCTACAACTTTGCCAGCCAACTGCCGCGTTACCCACGTGTCTTTGTTTGATGGCTCGCTACAAGGTTTTGCTCGTACTGATAAACCAGCTTTCTGCTTCCAGGGTCACCCTGAAGCCTCACCAGGTCCGCATGATATTGCCTACCTGTTTGACCGCTTCACCGCGATGATGGCCAAGGCAAAGACAGGAGAATAAGAGAATGCCAAAACGTAACGACATAAAAAGTATTTTGATTATCGGCGCTGGCCCCATCATCATTGGCCAGGCTTGTGAATTCGATTATTCCGGCGCACAGGCTTGCAAGGCTTTGCGTGAAGAAGGCTACCGCGTGATTCTGGTCAACAGCAATCCGGCAACCATCATGACTGATCCGGAAATGGCCGATGTAACTTACATCGAACCTATCACTTGGCAAGTTGTCGAGCGCATCATCGATAAAGAAAAACCGGATGCGATTCTGCCGACCATGGGTGGTCAGACTGCATTGAATTGCGCGCTTGATTTGCACCGTCATGGCGTGCTGACCAAATACAATTGCGAACTCATCGGTGCTTCACCAGAAGCCATCGACAAGGCCGAAGACCGTTTGAAATTCAAGAACGCCATGACCAAGATTGGTCTGGGTTCTGCACGTTCCGGCGTTGCCCATACTATGGATGAAGCCTGGGTTGTGCAAAAGGATGTTGGCTTCCCCGTCATTATCCGCCCATCGTTCACCATGGGTGGTACAGGCGGCGGTATTGCCTACAATCCAGAAGAATTCGAGACGATTTGCAAACGCGGTCTGGAGGCATCTCCTACCAATGAATTGCTGATTGAAGAGTCGCTGATAGGCTGGAAAGAATATGAGATGGAAGTTGTGCGCGACAAGGCAGACAACTGCATCATCGTTTGCTCCATCGAAAATCTGGATCCTATGGGGGTGCATACCGGTGACTCCATTACTGTCGCACCTGCACAGACATTGACCGATAAAGAATACCAGATCATGCGTAATGCCTCTTTGGCAGTGCTGCGTGAAATTGGTGTGGATACTGGTGGTTCCAACGTACAGTTTTCCATCAACCCTGCTGATGGCCGCATGATCGTCATCGAGATGAATCCGCGTGTGTCGCGTTCATCTGCGCTGGCATCGAAGGCGACTGGTTTCCCTATCGCCAAGATCGCTGCCAAGCTGGCAGTTGGTTTCACGCTGGATGAATTGCGTAATGAAATTACTGGCGGTGCTACACCTGCTTCTTTCGAGCCTTCCATCGATTACGTCGTTACCAAGATCCCGCGTTTCGCATTTGAAAAATTCCCGCAGGCAGATAACCGCCTGACGACACAGATGAAATCTGTTGGTGAAGTGATGGCGATAGGTCGCACCTTCCAGGAATCTTTCCAGAAAGCCCTGCGTGGCCTCGAAGTTGGCGTCGATGGCATGAATGAAAAAACTCAGGACCGTGAGACCCTGGAAAAAGAACTCGGTGAGCCTGGTCCTGACCGTATCTGGTATGTTGGCGATGCGTTCGCTCAAGGCTTTACGCTGGAAGAGGTGCATCAACTGACGCACATCGACCCTTGGTTCCTGGTGCAGATCAAGGACATCGTCGATATCGAATTGTGGCTGGACGAACAGTCACTCGACAGCGTCGATAAAGCCCTGATGCTGCAACTGAAGCAAAAAGGTTTCTCTGACCGTCGCCTGGCAAAACTGTTGAAAACGACAGACACTGCCATTCGTGAAAAGCGCAAGGCATTGAATGTACGCCCAGTCTACAAACGCGTAGATACCTGCGCCGGTGAATTCGCCACGAATACAGCTTACATGTATTCGACCTATGAAGAAGAGTGCGAATCGAACCCGACCGACAAGAAAAAAATCATGGTATTGGGCGGTGGCCCTAACCGTATCGGCCAGGGTATTGAGTTCGATTATTGCTGCGTACACGCGGCATTTGCAATGCGCGAAGATGGTTATGAAACCATCATGGTCAACTGCAATCCAGAAACCGTTTCTACCGACTACGATACATCCGACCGTCTGTATTTTGAACCACTGACGCTGGAAGATGTGCTGGAGATCGTCGACAAAGAAAAACCAGTTGGCGTCATCGTGCAATACGGTGGCCAGACGCCTTTGAAATTGGCGCTTGATCTGGAAGCCAATGGCGTACCTATCGTCGGTACCTCGCCAGATATGATCGATGCTGCAGAAGACCGCGAACGCTTCCAGAAAATGCTGCAAGACCTGGGCCTGCGTCAACCGCCTAACCGTACTGCGCGCACTGAAGCTGATGCGTTGGCATTGGCGCAAGAGATTGGTTATCCGCTCGTGGTGCGCCCATCTTATGTACTTGGTGGTCGTGCAATGGAAATCGTGCATGAGCAACGTGATCTTGAGCGTTACATGCGCGAAGCCGTCAAGGTGTCGCATGATTCTCCAGTCTTGCTGGATCGCTTCCTGAATGATGCGATTGAAGTAGATGTTGATTGCCTGTCTGATGGCGAACGTACCTTCATCGGCGGCGTCATGGAGCATATTGAGCAGGCTGGTGTTCACTCCGGTGACTCTGCATGTTCCTTGCCACCTTATTCCCTGTCGCAAGAAACCATTGCTGAACTTAAGCGCCAGACTGCGCTGATGGCTAAAGGCTTGAATGTTGTTGGTCTGATGAACGTGCAGTTTGCGATTCAGCAGCAAGAAGGCAAAGATGTTGTGTTCGTGCTGGAAGTGAACCCGCGTGCCTCACGTACCGTGCCTTATGTCTCCAAAGCTACTGGCTTGCAACTGGCGAAGATTGCGGCCCGCTGCATGGTTGGCCAGTCTCTCGATTCACAAGGTATAGGTGCAGAAGTCGTGCCGCCTTATTTCAGCGTCAAGGAAGCGGTATTCCCGTTCGTGAAGTTCCCCGGTGTTGATACCATTCTTGGCCCAGAGATGAAATCAACAGGTGAAGTCATGGGCGTGGGCAAAACCTTTGGTGAAGCCTTCGTGAAATCGCAACTGGGCGCAGGCGTAAAATTGCCAACTTCTGGCAAGGTTTTCCTGAGTATCAAGAACAGCGACAAACCACGTGGCGTGAAAGTTGCCCGTGATCTGGTTGAAATGGGTTTCTCCATCGTTGCTACGCGAGGTACAGCAGCGGCGATTGCGGCGGAGGGCATACCGGTTTCCGTTGTCAATAAAGTGGTTGAGGGTCGTCCACACGTTGTTGATATGATCAAGAACAATGAAATTGCCATGGTCATCAATACTGTCGAAGAAAAGCGCAATGCCATTACTGACTCGCGCGCCATTCGTACCTCGGCTTTGATTGCACGTGCAACAACATTCACGACCATCGCCGGTGCCGAAGCTGCGGTTGAGGGTATGCATCATTTGAATGAATTGCACGTTTATGATTTACAAGGACTGCATAAGACCTTAAACTGATAGAAATAACAGTGCCTTTGGCTACAAGGTCAGAGGTGCTTGAACTTCGATACAGAGTTCACAAATGGCATCGGTAATGCTGGTGTCTGATGTGGCCTCTGTATTTTTACTTTTATGAGTGTGAATGATATGAGTACAGTACCTGTCACCAAGTTTGGCGCAGAATTGCTTAAGAAAGAATTGCATCTTTTAAAGACCAAAGAGCGCCCGGATGTCATCAATGCGATTGCTGAGGCGCGTGCGCAGGGCGACTTGTCTGAAAATGCCGAGTATGATGCCGCCAAGGAGCGCCAGGCTTTCATTGAGGGCCGTATCGCTGAGCTCGAAGGCAAACTTGGTTCTGCGCAGATTATCGATCCTAGCGAACTCGATGCTGAGGGGCGCGTCGTATTTGGCTCCACAGTCCACCTGGAAGACCTGGAAACTTCACAAAAAGTCAGTTACCAGATTGTTGGTGAAGATGAGGCAGACTTGAAATTAAGTAAAGTGTCCATCACTTCACCTATCGCACGTGCCTTGATAGGCAAGTATGCTGGCGACGTGGTTGGTGTGCAGGCACCGGCAGGTGTGCGTGAGTATGAAGTGCTGGATGTGTTGTACGTTTGATTATTTTTATATCTGCTAAGCCGATATAAAAAAGCATGAAAGATAGTTACCCGGCCTGGTTTGGCCGGGTTGAGTACTGATCAGATATCAGAGGTATTCAGGGTCAGCTGTTGGCAAGCGATGATTTTTTTGCGCTGCTTTGACGTGGTTTTGCACGTTTGATATTGCCGCCTTGAGTCACGCGTTCGTTACCTTTGACCATGACTTTGGATACGGTTGGTTTTTTCGTGCCACTTGGGCTAGGCTTGACGATAGTGACTTCGCGCATGCCTTTACCTTTTTTAACTAACTTGGTTTCTTTCGTACCTTCCAGTTTTGGACGGTAAACCACCAAAAGTTTTCCAATATGTTGTACTGGGGCTGCGTTCAGCTCGGCACAGATGGTATCGTACATACCTATACGTGCTTCTCTATCATCGCCAAATACGCGTACCTTGATCAAGCCGTGGGCATTCAGGCCAGCATCAATTTCTTTGATCACAGCAGGAGTCAAGCCGGCTTCGCCGATTAATACGATAGGTTTCAGTGCATGGGCTTCGGAGCGGAGTTCGCTTCTTTCAGCGGGCGTAAGTTTTAACATAGTAATTCCTTTAAAAGCAGTATTTTACGCGAATGGCAAAGAATAAATTCAATCAAAATTGGGTTCACGACCATATTAATGATCCTTATGTGAAACTTGCACAAAAGGAAGGCTATCGTGCGCGCGCCGTTTACAAGCTAAAAGAAATAGATGAATCAGAAAAATTGATACGCCCAGGCCAAATTATTGTTGATTTGGGGGCAACACCTGGTAGCTGGTCACAGTATGTAAGAAATAAACTGGCAGGTAAAGAAGGTGGCGGCATCATGGGTGAAATTTTTGCCCTCGACCTTTTGCCCATGGATCCTATCGCTGACGTGCAATTCATACAAGGCGATTTTCGTGAGGATGAAGTGCTGGATCAATTGGAATCCAAATTGTTGGGACGTAAAGTCGACTTGGTTTTATCCGATATGGCCCCAAATCTGTCTGGTAATTCAACCGTTGACTCAGCGCGTGTCGAATATATTATCGAATTGGCAGTCACTTTTTCCAAGGCACACTTGAAGCCAGGTGGCGCTTTGCTGGTTAAATGCTTTCACGGACCCAGCTATAACAACATTTTCACACTATTCAAAGATGAGTTCAAAACAGTGGTCAACAAGAAGCCTAAAGCCAGTAAGGACAAGTCTTCTGAGATATTTTTGCTTGGCAGAGGCTTGAAAAACCCCGAATAATTGCATTTGCCTCTTGATAATCATCAATATCGCCAACATATGCTGGCTAGCAAGCTCTACCCAATGGGGGTAGAATGAACGTTTACAGTATCAAATGGCGCATCCTGCGTTCAAGGAGTTCTCGTGAATAATATGTTTTCAAAAGCTGCTATATGGGTGGTAGTTGCCCTGGTGCTTTTTACACTTTTTAGGCAGTTTGATGGAAAAGGCATCGGTGCGGGCGTTACGCCCATTCCGTATTCCGAGTTCCTGGATGAGGTTAAATCCAAACGCATCAAGGATGCCACCATCGATGAAGCCAATCGCTCCATCGTGGCGACCAATTCTGAGGGTAAAAAAGTCAAGGTGCAAATTACCGGGCTTGACCGGGGCCTGATCCGTGATCTGGTGGATAATAACGTCAAGTTTGATGTCAAGCAGCCAGAAGAGCAATCCTTCCTGTCGCAAGTCTTCATTTCCTGGTTCCCGATGCTGTTACTGATCGGTGTCTGGGTCTTCTTTATGCGCCAGATGCAAGGCGGCGGTAAGGGTGGGGCATTCTCCTTTGGTAAATCCAAGGCCAGGATGCTGGATGATACCAATAACAACGTCACATTTGCCGATGTTGCAGGTTGCGACGAAGCCAAGGAAGAAGTCAGTGAAATCGTTGATTTCCTGCGTGACCCGACCAAATTTCAAAAGTTGGGTGGCCGTATTCCTCGCGGTGTATTGATGGTTGGCCCTCCGGGGACTGGTAAAACTTTGATTGCCCGCGCCATCGCTGGTGAAGCAAAAGTGCCTTTCTTCACGATCTCTGGTTCTGATTTCGTTGAAATGTTTGTTGGCGTGGGTGCTTCCCGCGTTCGCGACATGTTTGAAAACGCCAAAAAACATGCACCTTGTATCATCTTTATTGATGAGATTGATGCGGTTGGCCGCCATCGTGGTGCCGGTATGGGTGGTGGTAATGATGAGCGCGAACAGACACTGAACCAGATGCTTGTTGAAATGGATGGTTTTGAGGCCAATTCTGGCGTCATCGTGATTGCTGCAACTAACCGTGCTGACGTACTTGATAAAGCCTTGCTGCGCCCAGGCCGTTTTGACCGTCAGGTTTCTGTGGGTTTGCCGGATATCCGTGGCCGTGAGCAAATCCTTAATGTCCATATGCGCAAAGTGCCTATTTCTGCTGACGTCAAGGCTGATATTCTTGCCCGTGGTACGCCAGGTTTCTCAGGTGCTGACTTGGCCAACTTGGTCAATGAGGCAGCCTTGTTTGCTGCAAGACGCAATAAACGCCTGGTTGAAATGATGGATTTTGAAGATGCCAAAGACAAAATCTACATGGGTCCAGAGCGTCGTTCCATGGTCATGCGTGAAGATGAGCGCAGGAATACGGCTTACCATGAGTCCGGTCATGCTGTGATCGCCAAGCTCATGCCCAAGGCTGATCCTGTCCATAAAGTCACCATCATGCCACGGGGTTTTGCCTTGGGCCTGACCTGGCAATTGCCTGAGCATGATCAGATCAGTGGTTACAAAGACAAAATGCTGGAAGAAATTTCCATTCTGTTTGGCGGTCGTATTGCTGAAGAAATTTTTGTTGGCCAAATGTCTACGGGTGCTTCCAATGACTTTTCCCGTGCAACCAAGCTGGCACGCTCTATGGTGACGCGTTTTGGTATGTCTGACAGTATGGGTGTGATGGTCTATGAAGACAGTCAGAGTGAAGGTTATTTTGGCGGTCCATCCAAAACCATTTCCGAGGCAACCCAGCAAAAAGTGGATGCAGAAATCCGCAGTATTCTGGATGCACAATATGCACTGTCGCGCAAACTTCTTGAAGAAAACCGTGACAAGGTAGAAGCCATGACCAAGGCCTTGCTGGATTGGGAAACTATCGATGCAGACCAGGTCAATGACATCATGAACGGTATAGATCCACGTCCGCCAAAACAAGGTCAGACCTCTAGTCGTACGCCGACTGATAAGCCGTCTGGTGGCGTGTCTCCTAGTGCAACAGCACCAGCCTGAGTCGCTGTACAAAAAACACACAATTAATTTTTGAATTTCTTGTACAAGGGTGGGGATTATTCCTCACCCTTAGTCTTTTTAAAAAATGAAATATTTCCAATGTGGCCGTTTTCGCTATCCCTTGAGCGGAGCGCAATCCAGAACCCTGGTCATGGGTGTCCTCAACATCACACCCGATTCTTTTTCTGATGGTGGCAAATACCTGCACCTCGAAAGCGCCATCGCCCGGGCTGAACAGATGATAGAAGATGGTGTTGATATCATCGATATCGGTGGCGAATCCAGTCGTCCCGGCTCTGCTCCTTTATCGCTGGATGAAGAGCTGGGCCGCGTCATGCCCGTCATCTATGCTTTGCGTGATTGTGGCAAGCCCCTGTCCATCGATACCTACAAACCGCAAGTCATGCGCGAAGCCTTGCTTGCCGGGGTAGATATGATCAATGATATCCAGGGGTTTCGCTCGCCAGACGCTATCGCCGCAATACAAAATGCGGACGCTGCCCTGTGTGCCATGCATATGCAAAACACACCGGTGGACATGCAAATCAGCCCTGAATATGCTGACGTCAATCAAGAAGTGAAAATGTTTTTGCGTCAGCGCCTGGCTGCTTTTGAGCAGGCAGGCATAGAAACCGAGCGCATTTGCCTTGACCCCGGTTTTGGTTTTGGCAAAACCCTGGAGCATAATGTGGCATTGTTCCAGCACTTGCCTGAATTGCAGCAAGAGCTGGGTTTGCCCGTGCTGGTGGGGGTATCACGCAAATCCATGATAGGTGGTTTGACGGGCAGGGCTGCACCAGAACGCCTGGCAGGCAGCATCGCCGCAGCGCTGGCAGCAAAGCAAATGGGCGCAAACATAATCCGTGTGCACGACGTCGCAGAAACTGTCGATGCATACAAAGTCTGGGATGCATTGTCCCGTTGATCAGCAGGAAGAATATGAGTAGAAAATATTTTGGTACAGATGGCATACGCGGTAAGGTTGGCGTTGCTCCGATCACCCCTGATTTTGTCATGCGCCTGGGATTTGCCGCAGGCAAAGTGCTGGCGCAAGCGAATGTTGTTGGCGATGCACGGCCTACCGTCTTGATAGGTAAAGACACGCGCATTTCCGGCTATTTGCTGGAAGCTTCGCTGGAGGCCGGCTTTGCCGCCGCTGGCGTTGATGTCATGTTGTCTGGTCCCGCACCCACACCTGCAGTGGCCTACCTGACACGCGCATTGCGTCTGTCTGCAGGCGTCGTGATTTCTGCCTCACACAACCCATTCGATGATAATGGCATCAAGTTTTTCTCGGCAAATGGCAATAAACTGCCGGATGAAGTAGAACTGGCGATAGAAGCTGAACTTGAGCGCCCCATGCAATGCGTCAGCTCTGAGAAGTTGGGCAAGGCACGCCGCTTGAGTGACGCAAATGGTCGCTACATAGAATTTTGTAAGAGCACTTTCCCAGCTGAACTGGATTTGCGTGGCCTGAAAATCGTCGTCGATTGCGCCCATGGTGCTGCTTACGATATTGCCCCCCATGTCTTCCATGAATTGGGTGCCGACGTCATCGCCATCGGCAATCAGCCAAATGGCTTAAACATCAATGACCAGGTCGGGGCCACCGCGCCGGACGCGCTGGCCCTGGCTGTGCGCGCCAATCATGCTGATCTGGGTATTGCCCTTGATGGTGATGCCGACCGCCTGCTCATGGTCGACAAGCACGGCAAGATATATAACGGTGATCAACTGCTTTACCTGATGGTGCTTGACCGCATGGCTATAGGCAAGGTCGATGGTGTGGTGGGTACGCTCATGACCAATATGGCAGTTGAGTTGGCATTCAAGAAGCTGGGCGTGGGCTTTGCACGCGCCAAAGTCGGCGACCGTTATGTGCTGGAGCAAATGTATGAGCGCGGCTGGTTGCTGGGTGGTGAAGGTTCAGGCCACCTCCTGTGCCTGGACAAGCATACGACAGGTGACGGCATAGTCTCAGCACTGCAGGTATTGTCAGCCTTGAGGCGAAATGGCAAGAGTCTGGACGCCTGCTTTGACGACTTGCAACTATTCCCGCAGACCTTATTGAATATCAAAGTGCCTGCCGGATTCGACTGGCAAAAGAATGAAAAACTCGTCGCCGAAAAACAAAAGGTGGAAGCCGAACTGGCAGACAAGGGCCGGGTGCTGATACGCGCCTCTGGCACTGAGCCGCTAGTGCGCGTGATGGTGGAGGCCGAAGATGCAGAACTGGCCTCCACCAGCGCCCGCCGCCTGGCAGATTGCATTCCGCCTGCAATCTAAGTTAATTCGCTGCCAGATGCTTTTCATTCTTGAATCTAGCGACGATACCATGTACTATTCAGCCTTCAGTTTTTGGGCCGCCAAACATCAGTTTTGCCGGCCCTGAACAAGACTGTCCATAGCTCAGTTGGATAGAGCACGAGCCTTCTAAGCTCGGGGTCGCACGTTCGATTCGTGCTGGACAGGCCAATAGATTCAAAGACTTAGCCCAGATTACAATTCTGGGCTTTTTCGTTTTTGTTCAAGCTGCCTTAGTATCAGTTAATTTTTTGTAACCCGGTGCTAATACCGCATTTTTTACGCCATCAAGCGCACTCAAGTTGGCAAGCTTTAGTCTGCAATTGCTATATTCAGCTTGATTGTCAGCTGAGCAATCAACCTGCCATTGACGCAATACATAACCCGCAACTGCCGCACGTAACCGGACTTCTACCTTTCCCTGGTTCATGCCGTAGTCACGCATGATGGACTCTGGATACAGGTGTGAGGGGTGCGGTCGCAACTCAATATCGATCATGCGCTGCCATTGTTCATCAGCGGCCAATCGCTCATGTTCTTGCGTGATTTGGTTTTGGCTGCCTTGCTTGATTGTGGCGATATCATCCATGCGTGTCAGCACTAGGTCCCTGAATTCCTGTTTGCTTCTGTCGTAGGCGCGTACATGCCAGCGCAGGCCTGAATCGACCAGGGCCAGAGGGACTATTTCTCTTAGTAAAGGGCCGGTCTTCATGGAGTGATAAATCAGGCTGAGTGGATATTGTCCTTGTATGGCGCGGGTGACTGTTGCCAGGTCTGCGAGCTTGGGCTGGTTCAGCCGTGCTGGCACATCGTGTTGCAGCAGGGCTTCGCCTATGCTGCGCTCACCGTCGCCAAAACCTGAGCAAAGTGCGGACAAGACTCTGTCTGCCTTGTGCTGGAACAGTGGCTGGAAGCTGTCGCGGTAATGATACATCTTGCCTTCGTAGCTGACATTGCCTGGTGCAAGTTCTCTATATAGTACGAGGTCGCGTGTGCCTGCGGCAGAGGCGATGTCAAAACGGTCCATGACATCCTTGCGTGTTACTTTACCCAGAAACCAAAGGCGGAATTCGATGAAGGCCAGGCGTTCACGCTGGGCGGCTGGCAATTCAGTCAATGAATTTGTGTGCATGGAAAATAATAATCTTAGTTTGATAAAACATTGTAACATCGAATCATTTTGATGCTATATTTTCAAAGCGATCAAATTGATTTGATGTGATTACTTGTAAATCACATGTCATGAGATAACAGCAAAGGATAGTAATGAGTCTGATACAGCAACTGCCGTCAGGGCCGCTCGACATCATTGGCGATGTTCATGGAGAGTATGAGGCGCTCTGCAATTTGCTACAGCATCTTGGCTATGATGCTGAGGGCAATCATCAAGATGGGCGCACTCTGGTTTTTGTCGGTGATTTTTGTGATCGTGGGCCGGATAGTCCTGCAGTATTGGTTCTGGTTGAGCGGCTGGTCAGGAGTGGCAAGGCCAGAGCGGTATTGGGCAATCATGAGATGAATCTTCTGCGTGGTAGTGCCAAAGATGGTTCGGGCTGGTTTTTTGACGAGAGGCAGGCTTGGGATGCGCCCAAGTACGCGCCATTCCAGCGTCTGGCAGCTGAAAAAAAGGAAGAACTTATTGCATTTTTGTTATCTTTACCGATAGGTCTGGAGCGTGAAGATTTACGGGTAGTGCATGCGGCCTGGGTGGAGGAACATATTCAAGCCATACGCCCTTTACCTGTCGGTAGCGTGATAGAACATGATAGTCAATGGAATGAAGCAACGCATATGCGGGCTGTGGAATTAAAAGCCGCGATGCGGGAAGAGTTGGCGAAGCACCCGCCAGGGCTGGAAGATCCGCATCATCAACCACCCTTCATGTCTGCCCATGCCAGTCATGATGCAATGATGCAAATGCATAATCCTTTGAGGGTGTTGACTTCAGGTGTCGAGCGCGAATGGCATACTTCTTTTTATTCTGGTGGTAAGTGGCGCTTTGTCGGTCGCATGCCATGGTGGAATGAGTATGATGCTCATATTCCGGTAGTCGTGGGCCATTATTGGCGTCGCTACGATTCTTTTGATCGCTCTCAGGTCGGCAAGGGTGATGCGGACTTGTTTGAAGATACCAAGCCCTGGTCATGGCATGGCAAACATGGCAATGTGTATTGCGTAGACTTCTCTGTAGGTGGTCGTTGGGCTGCAAGAAAGAATCCACAATTCCCTGTATCCAATTACAAACTGGCTGCGCTGCGTTGGCCAGAACGTAGCTTGCAATTTGATGATGGCCATATGATGTTAACTGACTCGTTTCTAGAGGCTAAAGCTTCGCAACCAGAGAAGTAATTTCACGGCAGTAAACTGCCGAGTGCAGCTCTATTTAATTCGGCAATGTCATGTTCATGGATTGTGTTGCCGTGTCAAGTTGATGTTGCTTTTCGTCATGCTGGTGACATTTGCGCTATGTATGTTTCAGGCTATACTCTGAACAGGCATCGCCTTTTGTTGAGCTGAGAATTTCATCCTGGTTCTCAGAGGCAGGCATAGTGAAAATACCATTACTCATGGTTTTTTGAAGCAAGGTTATTCTGAAAATTTTCGTAAAAAAACAAAAATTCGGTAGGGACAGGTTGCATGTCTTTCGGTATCTTCCCTAGTCTCACTGATTTCCACTCTTCTTCCTTTTCGGATGCGCAGGAAAATATATGAATCAATTGTCGCGGTTGAAGATTAGTGCTCGGCTGGCCTTGGGGTTTGGTCTGGTTATCCTGTTTGCTTGTGGTCTGCTCATTCTTGGTTTATTTAGGCTAAGTCAGTTGCAGGCTTCCACGGACTATATTTTCAATACCAAGGTCGCAAGTCTGGATGCTGCTACCGATATGCGTGAGCAGGGTCGTGCTTTGGCTCTGGTATTGCGAAAAATGACGGCACCCAGCGATATGGCCGAGGCCGAACGTGAAACCAAGAAAATGGCTAAGATTCTGGAGGGCTATGACGCTTCCGAAGTCGCCGCAAAAAAACTGATTGATGACAAAGAGGGGAAAGATACACTGCAAAATTCTGTCGATCTAAAACGGCAAGTGCTGACGATAGCCAACAAGGTCAAGGGTCTGGTTGGCGAAGGTAATTATTTTGATGCAGCTTCGGTGTTGCAAACCGAATTTAATGCGCCAAATGAAAAATGGATGCTGGCCCTGAGTGAACTGGCGCAGCAACAACACAAGGCCATGAAGGCTGCATATGATGAATCCTTGACCAATTATAAGAATGCCAGAATGGGCATGCTGCTAATTGGGATTTTGACTATCGTCATCGGCTCACTGGCAGCATGGCTGATCGCCCGCACCATTGCGGGGCCTATCAAACGCGCAGCCATCATCGCAGATCAAATTGCCAATGGGGACTTGAGCAGGTCAGTGGACGCCAGCGGCACAGATGAAATTGGTGATTTGCTGCATTCCCTGAAAATGATGCAGGAAAACCTCTTGAGTACCATATCCAAGATAAAGACGGGTACTGAAACCATCACGGTAGCATCGCAAGAGATTGCTTCTGGCAATGCTGATCTGTCCAGTCGGACGGAATCGCAGGCCAGTTCACTGGAAGAAACCGCCAGCTCGATGGAAGAGCTGACCAGTACAGTCA
>NZ_JAUXQE010000038.1:0-240165 GCF_030683615.1 Undibacterium sp. | reverse complement strand
TGCTTTAGCTTCGCCGCCGAATTTCTTCGACAGGACTGTTGCAATCGCTGCTGTCAGTGTGGTTTTGCCGTGATCAACGTGACCAATTGTGCCAACGTTTACGTGCGGCTTGGTGCGCTCGAACTTACCTTTTGCCATTTTGGACTCCTAACGATTTTGATGAGAATGCTCAGGCACGCGCCCGACAAATCAGACTTGAAAACACCAGACTAAATGGTGCCCTTGACGTGGATTGAACACGTGGCCTCTCCCTTACCAAGGGAGTGCTCTACCACTGAGCTACAAGGGCAGCTTGCTGCGCAAAACCCCGCGCAAGTAAAACTGGAGCGGGTGAAGGGAATCGAACCCTCGTCATAAGCTTGGAAGGCTTCAGCTCTACCATTGAGCTACACCCGCAAAGGCCACCACTTCAGCCGCTAATTTCTTAATTCAATTCTTTACCTGTGGTGGAGAGGGCTGGATTCGAACCAGCGTACTCGTAAGAGAACAGATTTACAGTCTGTCGCCTTTAACCACTCGGCCACCTCTCCGCAGGGAACCCCGGATTATGGAGATACTTCCCCCATCTGTCAACACCTATTTGCAAACTCCTTCTCAATGTGGAAAAGGAAAGCCTCAAAAATCAGGCTAAGTATTTGATTTTATTTGAAATTAATAAAATGATATTTTTAATACATACCATTTTGTTTTTCATTTTTGTGGAGATGAATTCACGCAGCCATTTGAGGCATTGTTGTAATTTTCGTCATAAGTGTCATCACCCTTCAGATCAAGCTATGATGCTGGCAACATATCGAAAATTCTCACCATGGCCCGCACCCTCGCATCCAATCATCAACTACAACGCGACGATATCCTGGAAAAGGCAGCCACGGCTTTTGCCAATCATAGCTATCCTGGCACTTCCATGAGTTTGCTGGCGCAAACCTGTGGCACTTCCAAGGCCAGACTGTACCACTACTACCCCAGCAAAGAGGCGATCTTGTTCGATTTGCTGGACCGTTATACCAGAGTCTTGATCGCCCTGGCAGAAAGTCATCAGGATTTACCTGCCCTGATCGCCGCTTTCCTGGCTGAGTATGAACACTCCCAAACCCGACATATCGCCTTGCTGAATGATGTCAAGTTCCTGGAAGCGCCGCAACGCAAGCTGATCCTCGATGCACAGAGAAAAATCGTCGACTTGTTTGCCGCAGCAATACAGCGCAGCTTCCCTGAGCGCACCACGGCACATAACCGCAGTGCCATCACCATGCTGCTATTTGGCATGATTAACTGGACTTTTACCTGGCTAAAACCGCATCAGGAGGCCGACAAAATTTCTTATGCAGACTTTGCCATCCTGGTGACGCAGATTTTCATGCAGGGCATGCTGGGAGTACCTGTCAGCACATCAGAAACACAGGGGAGTTAAACTGCCCTGATCTATGGGCTGCTTGCTCAGGATTCAGTTTCTCGCATGTGCAATCTGATAAAACTCCATCCCTTCAAACGCACCCAGTTCCAGTGACAATTCACTGATGCGTGTTGCCAGCTTGCGGCTCAGTCCAACGGCAACAAAACGCCATTCAGCGCGTCCGTCGCGGCAACTGATGTTCAAGGTGCCAGTAGCAATTTCATAGCCGCGCTCCAAAGCCATTTTACGCAGGGCATCTTCTCTGGGTATGTATCCTTGCTTGAATTGCATGGTGATCGCTACTGCGGGCCGCGATGGCAACCAGGACTCCAGCCTGGATACCCAGATCATGCATGCTGCCGATAAAAATGCCAGTAAAATGGCTGCCGCATAAAAGCCGACACCGACCATCACACCTATCGCGGAAGAAGCCCACAATGAGGCGGCTGTCGTCAAACCGCTAATGGTAAAACCTTCACGCATGATGACACCTGCGCCAAGGAAACCTATGCCGGTGACTATGCCCTGTATGGTGCGCGAAGGATCGAGACTGACAGGATTGAGTGCGCGCGAACCAAACCAGAAATCAGGGTAACCTGAAATCACCACCAGGGCAGCAGAGGCCATGCACACCAGGCCATAGGTGCGCATGCCAGCAGCGCGGCCATGATAAGAGCGTTCGTAGCCAACCACAAAACCCAGCAACATGGCGCCGGCCAGATTCAGAAAGATGATTGCATTCGCATGCAATTCAGCCACTGACCAAAAATTCATGAAATAGCTGGATAAAGTTGCCGTCATCAGTTTGCCTCAAATTGGCTAAATGATATTCCTGTGCATTTCAGTGTAGCAAGCAGGTATCTTTCGGGCCAGTAAAACATCGTCAAATCAATCAAAGCTGATCTCAGGGTGGCTATGCGTTATAATGGCGCTTCTCTTTCATTGGGGAGTAGCCTGCTCCGGTTTTTCGGGGAAAACGCATCAACATACTTGGCCAACTGGTCATGGTGCGTTTGATACAGAGCTTAGCAAGTACATTAATAATGTGCGCTGACTGTATTGGGCAAGACCTTTGATAGTTATGTTTCCGCTGACCAGGGATGGGGCGGGATGTAACTGTCATCGGACACATTTCCCCATCCCGCCTTTTCTCATGGAAGCATTCCTCGTCTCTGTCCTCGCTGTCACCGTTGGTGAAATTGGTGATAAAACTCAATTGCTTGCACTACTATTGGCTGCCCGTTATAAAAAGCCTGGCCCTATCGTGTTGGGTATCCTGGTCGCCACACTGGCCAACCATACCCTGGCTGGTTTGTTGGGCCAACTGGTCGCCACGCATGTAGACGGCACGGTCATGCGCTATCTGCTGGGCCTGTCTTTTTTAGCAATTGCTGCCTGGACGCTGAAACCGGATGAAATGGATGATGGCGGTATCAATGAAAGCCGCTACGGCGTTTTCATGCTGACTTGCGTGACCTTTTTCATCGCTGAAATTGGCGATAAAACCCAGTTGGCGACGGTGGCACTGGCAGCAAAATATTCTGACCTGACAATGGTAATTGCCGGAACTACGCTAGGTATGTTGATTGCCGATGTGCCTGCAGTATTTCTGGGCAAGATTGCCGCACCGAATTTTCCTTTCAAGTACGTACGCTGGTGTGCTGCAGCAGTTTTTGCGGTACTGGGCGTGCTGGTTTTACTAGGCATGGAACTCAAATTTTGAACCCTGATTTAAATATGCCGTGTTGACACGGCAGCACCATAGAATGATGATAGATAGATGATTACGATTTACCACAATCCACACTGCTCGAAATCGCGCGAAACCCTGGCACTGGTGCAGGCGCATGCGGGCAACGCTCAACTGGCCCTGCAAGTGATTGATTATCAAAAAACACCTTTGCATGTTAATGAATTGCACAAGCTGTGGGAAGCACTTGGCACAGATGATATACAGGTCATGCTGCGCAATAATGAAGTTGAATATGCCAGCCTGCACCTGGCTAAGGCTGATATCACAACAGTCTTTTCAGCCATCGTCTCTCACCCGCATTTATTGCAAAGGCCAATAGTCACTTACCAAAATAAAGCGGCAATAGGACGTCCGCCGGAACACGTCCTCACTCTATTCAAGAAAGCCTGAGCCGCCATGTCAGAATTTAAGCTCGCCGCTGGCAGCCACGTCAAATTTGGTTGCATTTCCACCCAGTTGTATCCCATCCTGCGTCATGGCCTGGCGGCAGACATGCCACGCCAGGGATTTCAGGAAGAAGAGAGCCTGCCTGCAAGCGGCATCATGGTGGGAGAACTGATGGCCTATTTTGCCGCCTGTGCGGCATTCTGCAAGGCCACCAGCAGCCTGCACCAGGAACACCAGCAAGTGCTGGGAGAATTTGTCAATGCCCTGCAAAGCCAGTTGGGTGAAAAACCACAAATGCCGGAACTGGAAAACATCGCCTTAGAGGCTGGCTTGCCCGTGATACTGGAAATTGAACTGGGTGAAGATTGCGTACTGAAGGCCGACACGCACTTTGTATCCGATAACGAAGCCGAAAAAAGCTGGAAGCTGTGGCGTAGCGGCGCACTCATGCGTGAAGGCGGCATACCCGCTGTATGGATCAAGAAGTTATACTTCCCGCGCCTGCTGGACTATCGCGATGTTGCCAGTTCTCGCAGCCCACGTTCGCTGGAACAGACCACCGATACCGCATTGATGGTGGGTGGCCTCATGCAATCCTGGCACAAGGATACGCCAGCCGATTTATTGCATGCATTCCGCAAGCAGTATGGACGTATCAATTTTTCCCAGCATAGCAGCTTTGATGAAACTGCCCTGGAGCGCTTCTTCAACCTGAATCCCATGCTGGATCCGGCAACACGTCTGCTGAATCAAATGACGATCTGGCAAGACATCGACGCCCTGGCCAAGAAACAGCAAATCCCTTTGGCTTGAAAAAACAATGGATAAAAAAAGCCGCCGTGATTTCATTCAACGGCGGTTTTTTTAATTGGAAGGGCTGCGCTTGACAAAGAACAGGGCCGCACCTATCGCCATCAGTATCCCGCCAAAGAAGCGGTTCTGGCTTTTCAGCCATTTGGGGTCGCGGAAGTAACGCTGCATGATGGAGGCGGCAAAGGCATAGCCATGCATGACTACCAGGTCAATCGCACACATGGTCACACCCAGTATCAATAGCTGGGGCAAGAGCGGTGCATCATGCGAGATGAATTGCGGCAATACAGCGACCATGAAGATAATGCCTTTAGGGTTGGTTGCATTCGTCAGGAAGCCAGTCAAAAAACGCCTGGACAGGGCTGGCACCTGGGTGTTAGCCACGCGGTCACCAACTGCATTGCCGGCAACTGGCACATCATTTTTTGCACGCCATTGACTAATACCCAGATAGATCAGATAGAGCGCACCTATAGTTTTGACAACGCTGAACGCGAACTCTGAAGCCATCAGGATGGAACCGACACCAGCACCGGCAATTGCCAGTATCAACAACAAGCCTGCTTGCAGCCCCATGATAGTACCACTGGCTTTTTTGACACCATAGTTCAAGCCATGCGACATCGATAACACTGCACCTGAGCCAGGAGATACCGCGATAACGCATGCCGCAAAGAAGAAAGTAAGCCAGGTAGTGAAGTGCATGAGATTCGTCCCGCTGAAATGATTAATAGTGTCAGTGCATTGTAACGCCAATGCCTTATACACGCAGTCAGTACAAGCACTTAGCTGACACTACGCATACGGCTAACCACGCATCATGGCGGCCAGTAATTGGCTCTTCAGAGTTTTGATGAGTGCCGTTTCATCTGGCGGCACACCTTCTTCCGCATTCGCTGCACGGTCAGCATAAAACAGACCCAGCGACTTTTTTTGTATGACCAGCGGCAGGATGATGAAGCTGCGTGCATCCGGCAATAATTGCTTGTGCCAGTCCGGTAGCAGGTTTTGTATCTTGGGGACAGAGGCGTCGGATATCATCAGATCAACATTATTGCTCATCGCCAGATGAAATAAATGCTGGTCTTGCTTGCCGCTGAAGGCAAAGCCTCTTTGTCTTTCCTGATAATTTTCACCTATTGCCAGCCGCGCTACATAGCGCACAGTTTGCAGATCACGCAGGCAAACCGTGGCAAAGCGAAATCCCATGCTGCTATACAGCGTTTCCAGCACCAGCAAGATCAGGTCATTCAGTTTGAAACTGTCGGATGCCAGCATCTGCGTGACATCCTGTACACCGGCCAGTAAAAGATCACGCGCATGCTTGGGCTTGCCACTGGCATGGCGCTCATCGTTCTGAATTTCACTGGCTTCATAATTCTTGAGCAAGAGTTCATTCGGCACACCATTGGTGGTATTGGCATCGCCTTCACCGATATGGATATCGCCCATGGCAATGTCCATGCTTTTGGCGAGTTGCTTGGTCTCTGTCTCGACCTTGACCAGCATTTCATCGAGTATGGCCTGGTCAAAATCCAGTGCCTTGCCATATTTAAGCAATAGCGGTTTGGCTTTTTCACTGAGACTACCAGTACCCGTGCCTGCACTCATGATCATGGAAGCCAGCGCATCGCTGAAACTTGCTACTTGCCTCAACCACTCAGCACGGGTATTCACCTTCTTCAATTCACCACCAGGCAAAGGGATCAGTGATTGTATGATGGTGTCGGGTATCTTCCATTCCTGCAAAGCCATTTCACCAAAGCGTTCATAGCTACAACCCAGGAGCATGGAGCTGGCATCCTGAGCTGTGGTTTGCCCAGTCTGCAGCATCGCTTGTATGCGCGTGTACAAAGGGTGATCAAAAGATGCCACCAGGATCTTGCCCACATTCTTGAACAAGGCCGCCACGGCAGCCTCCTCCCCATCCTGGAAACGCCCGCGTTGCGCCATTTCACGTCCAACTATGCTCGCGCACAACGCCTGCACCAGTTCGCGCCTGACACTATTGGCATGGCTTTTATCCTTGAAACAATCAACCAGCAACATGGCCATGGCACTGGTCTTGATACTGTTAAAGCCTAGCAAAAATATCGCTCTGGATATGGTCGTAACAGGTGCGCCCGCACTGGTGCGGTAATGAATGGTATTCGATAACCTGAGTATTTTTTGCGTCAGGGCGACGTCAGCTAACACAAAATGCGCCAGCTTGGCGACCGGATCTTCGCTTGATGAAGTAATTTCGACGACTTTGGTAATCGACACGCCCAAAGTAGGCAAATTACTCTCTTCATTGATTTTTTTGAGCAAAAGATCACGCGCTGTCACCGGTGCGTGTTCGCCTAAATGAACAGAAGGTTGAATGGCCATGGTCTATGCAACTACCTATTCTCTAAACAAAACCATTCTGAAATCTGGCTCTCTAGTATTTACTTGGCAACACGGGCGGCATTGATGCCGTACTTTTTCTGCAATTCATCATACAAGCCACGTATTGCTTTGAGGCGTGGATTCATGGGGTCAAGGCGACGGGCAGACTCAATCAAACCGCGCGCCAACTCACCAGTGGCATGATCCCAGCCCATGTTCTCCAGACATTTCAAGGCAGCCAGCGCCGCATTCAACACCACTTGCGGATTGTCAGGTGATTTGCGTGCCGCAGCGGCCATCAGCTCTACTGAGCCACGGAAATCACCTTGCTTGGCTTTTTGCACACCCATGGCAACCAGATCCATGACTTCTTTCTGGCTGCGCTGTGCCAACTCCTTGCCAAGGTGCCCTTTACCAGCACTCTCAAACACGCCCATGGCCTTGTTCATGACTTGCTGGTTGCTGGCGTTTTTCATGACATCCAGAATAATCTCGGAAGCATTATCTTCCTGATCATTTTCAAGACAGCTTTTTGCCAGGCCCAGCTTGGCATCGGTAGACAAGCCTATGTCTTCCCGGGAGGCTGCCACGGCATTTCCCAGTTCTTCACCCAGTCTGGCGTCACCGGTCTTGGCATGTATCATCGCGGCAGAAATGGCGCGCACTGCCGCCGTTTTCTTCAAACTGGACATATTCTTTTCCAGATCGCGCACGACTGATTTGGCCTGTTCGGTATCACCTTTCTTGACCAGGGCATCAACCAGGTTCAGATGGTCTTCTGGATCGCGGAATTCAGAAAATTTGGCCTTGCTGACGACTTTTTTCAAGACGTTCTCAGCTGTCTCGATATCTCCCGTCTCCAGCGCGATCTTGCCCAGTTTGCGTAAACGCCGCACGGCATGAGGCGAGACACTGACCGCGACATCAAGTACCTCTTTTGCCTCTGGCAACTCACCCACCATTTCATGGGTCTTGGCCAACCAGTCATAGGCATCCATGTATTTGTTGTTTTCGGCTACCAGGCTCTTCAGTATGTCTTCTGCCTCCTGATATTTACCCTGCATGAAGAGCGTCTTGGCCAAGCCCAGGCGCGCCCAGGCCACCGCCTTTAATTCAAATAAATATTTATATAATTCTTCCGCCTCAGCAGCTTCGCCTTGTATTACATGCAGTTCAGCGCGCAGGCGCATGAAGTCGATCGCATATTTGGGGTAATCACGTTCACCATGGTGGCAAGCCATGATGGCTTCAGGGATAGAACCTTGCTCCATCAAATTATAGACATCGACAAAGGCTTTGCGTTTTTCCAGGGCGCGGATAACGCGCTCCAGCAACATGTCGGCAGTAAAAGGTTTCAACAAATAATCGGATGGCGCCAGTTCGGCCGCACTGACGACCTTCGCGTAAGAGCGCTCAGCAGTCACCATAATGAAGATAGTGGACAAGGGGGCCAGTTTGTGGTGACGCATGTCTTCCAGCAGTTGCTGGCCGTCCTGGCCTATGCCGAGATCATATTCACACAAGATCAGATCATATACCTTGGCTTGTATGGCGCGCACTGCAGTACCGGCCGACAGACCATGCTCGATCTTGGTAATACCGCATAGATTCAGCATATTGTGCAAACTGACCCGCATACCTGAATGCGGTTCAATGAGCAATGCCCTGATATCGCTGAGTTCGCTCATTTCAACCTTTAGCGTAATTTATTGTTGATCTCGCTGTAGTGCGCACCAACCCGTCGTCCAGGGCCGGCAAACCGCATCAAGCCTGAGTTGGCTTAAATGACCATTTCATTATATTAAAGTGACGGCGCATTGATATGGAAACTTTACCCCTATGCAGCAACAATGTTGCAAGGCTTTAACATATTTAACGCATTTACTTGAATATCCTTGCTAACAACAAGACAAATAGAGAGATCAGTATGGTTGAAGCAAAGGGAAAAGAGAAATTGCGACCAAACAGTTTGAAACGCACATCGCCTGGCAAACGACCTATGCCCAGCTTTTCCAGCCAAGGCAGCAAGCTGGAAAACACCACGACGGCGATAAAGATGGTTAGTACCCAGCGTAACAAAATTTGCTCCTGTTCAATTGCCATTGGGCAATTTCTATAACTTACATCAAGTTGTATGTCATCATAAGCGGTGACTGCGGTCCAGACGCAATAAATTTTCAGGCAATTCCATGCCATGGCCCATGACCAGCACCTTGAACAATTCACCCATTTCGGCGGGCGAAACCAGTTTTTGCAGAGCATTTGCCTTAGGCAGATAGTCCATGACTTGTTCTGCCGAAGTACGCGCCAGCACATCGGCGATGCCTGCAGCAGTCAGGAAACCTGCCTGACTGGTGTAGTTCAATAGCTCCAGCCCAGCTGCCAGCCCTGCCCTGGTCATGGCCGTAAAATCAACATGAGCGGTGATGTCCTGCAAGCCAGGCAGATAAAAAGGATCAGGATGCGCATGATGACGATAGTGGCACATCAGGCTTCCTTGCAATCGTTGCGGGTGATAATACTCGGATGCCGGAAAACCGTAATCAATCAGTATCGCAATTGCTGGCTTGCCACTGGCGAGCAACATGGCTGCGAGGCTTTGCATAAAGCCGCCAGCGATAGGATGGACTTCGGTCAAATAACCTACTGGCAATTCATCTGCGCCGGGAATTTGCGCGATCTTATCAGGAGTGCATGCCTTTGACTGTTCGCGGAAAAGCAGCCTTGGCGTGCTTTCCTCATCCACCACTGCCACACCGACCTCATGCCAGCCTTCCGCCGTCTTGATGACGAGGTCGACTGGCATGGCATCCAACACTTCATTTCCCAGCACGATACCTGAAAAAGAATCTGGCATTTTTTGCAACCATTGCACTTGTGGAAAGTCTTTCAGCAATTCTTCCTGACGTGCACGCAGTTCGCCGGACAATTCCACGATAAAATAGCGATCTATCGCGACTCCAGATAATTGACATTCCGACAAAAAGTCCAGGGCAAGCTTGCCCGTGCCTGCACCGAATTCCATGACTTCGGCCGCAGTTTGACTGAATAACTGATTTGCCAGCCTGGCCAGGGTGGCACCAAATAACGGCGACATTTCTGGTGCGGTTGTAAAATCACCGTCTTTGCCTAATTTTGTGGCACCACCGCTGTAATAACCAAGGTCAGGCGCATACAGCGCCAGTTCCATGTAGCGCGAAAACGGTATCCAGCCCTGATGTTGGTGGATGTCGTCGATAATCAGTTGTTGCAAAGCAGATGAGGCGGCCAGCGCATCATCGCCAGGCGCAGGTAGAGATAATTTATGCATAGCCGCATTGTATTGAAAACGCAGTAATCCTTGTTAAGAATTTCCATGAGTGACATGAACAACAATAAGTACACGCCCCGCACCGCACTGATCACTGGTGCCGCCAAACGCATAGGTCGGCATATCGCCCTGCATATGGCGCGGCAGGGTTGGGATATTCTTGTCCATTATGGCAATTCGGCCGCAGAAGCGCAGACACTGGTGACAGAAATCCAGGCGATGGGCCGCCGCGCGCATGCCTTGCAGGCAAACCTGGCTAATGAAACGGCAACGCATGCATTGTTACCCGCCGCAATAGCCGCCATGGGCAAGATAGATTGCATCGTCAACAATGCCTCTCTGTTCGCCGAAGATGATGTGCACAGCTTCAGCCATGCCAGCCTGGACAGGCATATGCATGCAAACCTGGCTGCGCCCATCATATTGGCGCAGGCCCTGCATGCAGCAACAGCGGATGGCGAGCAAACCTGCCTCATTAACTTGCTTGATCAAAAGCTGTACAACCTGAATCCCGATTTTTTGTCTTACACACTGTCCAAAGCCGCGCTGCAATGTGCCACGACAACGCTGGCGCAGGCACTGGCGCCTAAAGTGCGCGTAGTTGGCGTAGCTCCCGGCATCACCATGGAATCCGGCCATCAAAGCACGGCAGATTTCCAGCAGGCACATCAGGTCACGCCCCTGGGCCGCTCCAGCACGCCTGAGGATATTGCCCGCACCGTCTGTTTTCTGGCTGACAGCCCGGCCATGACCGGCACCACCATCCTCGTCGATGGTGGCCAACACCTTATTCCCTTGCAGCGCGATGTCATGTTTTTGGCAACTGCAAACCAAGCTATTTAACCTTAATCCCAGGACTATCATGTTATCCATTCTGCACCACCCCCAACTCTCAGACTGCCGCCGCCTGTTCTTGCGCAATTACGAAATCTCCATCAACATAGGCGTGCATGAGTTCGAGAAAAAGGGAGAGCAACGCGTGCTATTCAATGTGGACCTGTATATCCCTCTGGCGCTTTCGACTCCCAAGGATGATCAACTCGAAGAAGTCGTCGATTATGATTTCATGCGCGGCACGATAGCAGAGCGTATATCCAAGGGTCACGTGCATCTGCAAGAAACCCTGTGTGATGATGTCGCCAAAATCATGCTGGCACATCCTAAGGTGCGCGCTGTACGCATCTCCACCATGAAACCTGATGTTTACCCGGATTGCGAAGGCGTAGGCGTAGAAGTATTCAAGATCAAAACCGACATTTAAACACTACCATGCAAGCTCTGAACGATACATTGATGGACGCCCCGGTTGAAGTAAAAGCCACGGTCAAGTCACAGGAAAAAATCACCTACGAAAACAATAAACTGCACAAGCGCTTATGCCGCCTGGTTGGCCAGGCGATAGGTGATTTCAATATGATAGAAGAAGGCGACAAGGTCATGGTTTGCCTTTCTGGCGGCAAAGATAGCTATGCCCTGTTGGATATCTTGATGACCCTGCGTGAACGCGCGCCCATCAATTTCGATATCGTCGCCGTCAATCTGGACCAGAAACAACCTAACTTTCCAGACCATATCCTGCCAGCCTATCTGGAAAAACTGGGCATCCCGTACCATATAGAAAACCAGGATACTTACAGCATCGTCAAGCGCCTGATACCGGAAGGCAAGACAACTTGCTCGTTGTGCTCACGCCTGCGTCGTGGCATCTTGTACCGCGTGGCCGATGAACTGGGCGCAACCAAGATCGCGCTCGGCCATCACCGTGACGACATCTTGGAAACATTTTTCCTGAATATGTTCTTTGGTGGAAAACTCAAAGGCATGCCAGCAAAGCTGCAATCCGACGATGGCAAGCACATCGTCATCCGTCCACTGGCCTATGTCAAGGAAGCTGATACTGAACGCTATGCCGAAGTAAAGAACTTCCCCATCATCCCCTGCGATTTATGCGGTTCGCAAGAAAATTTGCAGCGCAAGCAAATCAAGGGCCTGATGCGTGAATGGGACAAGAAATTCCCTGGACGTGTGGACAATATTTTTGCATCGTTATCCACCGTCGCCCCTTCACATCTGATGGACAAGAACTTGTTCAACTTCACCGATTTGAAAATTGATGGCGAGGCGAATCCGAATGGTGATATCGCATTTGATGACGAGCCTTGTGCGACACCTGCTACTGGTGTGATTTCGCTGCATCTGGATCAGGATTGATTTAATACTTGAAATTAATCGCCATAAAACTTGAGACACAGAATCATTTCAGTTTTTCTCTGAATTTCCTCTGTGTCTCTGTGCCTCTGTGGTGAGAGGTCTTAGGTTTTAAGCGATTCAAGCAATCCTGTTACCCGCTTTCCACACTCCCATGACTACAGGTATGCCGCTCACCACACGTATACGCATGTAGTCAGCCCGCAATCCCTTGGCAATCTCTCCTCTGTCATGCAGCCCTATCATGCGCGCAGGATTGCGTGTCACGGTTGCCACAGCCTTGGGCAAGCTGTAGCCCTCATTTTGCAGGAGGAAAGCCGCATGCAAGAGGCTGGCCGGCACATAGTCTGAAGACAGTACATCTAGCAAATCCAGTCTTGCCAGTTCTGCTGCCGATACATTGCCGGAATGTGAACCACCACGTACCATATTCGGTGCGCCCATGATGATGCCCAGGCCTTGTTCACGGGCAGCCCTGGCGGCGGCCACGGTGGTGGGAAATTCAGATATCGTCACACCATCATCGACACCTTCGACCACATGCTCCACGGTAGTATCATCATGGGTAGCCAGGGGTACAGGCACGTCCAGAGCGCGGCAACTGGCGACGATGGCGCGGCGGTTGGATGCTGCATAAGCCACTTGCCTTACCAGCAGACGCTCCAGCATGGAATCCACTTTCTCTTCACTCCAGCCACGCTTGCCGGATACATAGATGCGGTAGTGCGTCAGGTCTGTCCACTGTCTCTGGCCGGGTGTATGGTCCATCAGGGAAACCAGCTTCAGGCGATCGTCACACAGATAAGGCGCGAACATGTCGAGCAGGTTTTCTTCTGCCAGCTCCAGGCGCATGTGCAGGAAATGATCTGCGCGCAAGATGCCCGATTCTGCCGCCATTCGCAATCCTTGCGTGCACGCATTGAGGCTGTCATTGCGCAGGCTGTCTGAATCGATATCGCCAACTGAAATTGCATCGAGCACGGTCGTAATGCCGGACGCAGCGATCTGGGCATCATGCGCAAGTATCGCAGGCAGCGTAGGCCAGACCACTTTGGGGCGTGGCATCAGGTGTTTTTCCAGATTGTCGGTATGTAGCTCTACCATGCCTGGCAACAGATAGTCGCCTTGCCAGTCGTCTGTTCCAGTGGTACTGGAAGCGCGCGCCACCTCAGTCAAATCAGCTATCCTGCCCTGCTCTACCAGCATCGAACCGCTAATGACTTTATCAGCCAGGACGATCCTAGCGTTTTCTATTCTGTTCATCATGCTGCCACCAAGGAAACCGCTGCGGGGATGGAAAAAATTCTGGTTGCCAGCGCCTGGCGCACAGCTTCATCATGGAAGATACCGACGACAGCAGCACCGCGTTCGCGCGCACCATTGATCATATCGATGACAGTGGCGCGATTGGCTTCATCCAGCGAAGCGGTTGGTTCATCAAGCAAGAGTATGGGGTAATCGCAAATCATGGTGCGGGCGATATTCACGCGTTGTTGCTCACCGCCAGAAAAAGTTGCAGGCGGGATTTGCCACAGGCGCTTGGGTATGCGCAGGCGCGACAATAATTCTTCTGCCTGCTCATACGCTGCCTGCTTTTCCACGCCGCGCATGAGCAAGGGCTCTGCCACCAGATCGAGTGTGCTGATGCGTGGTATCACACGCAGGAACTGGGTCACAAAGCCCAAGGTACTATGCCTGACAGCCAGCACTTGTTGTGCAGGTGCAGACTGCACATCGACCCAATTGCCTTCATGCCAGATATTCACACTGCCCCTGCTGGCGCGGTAATTGGCATACAGGCAGCGCAGCAAGGTGCTCTTGCCTGCACCTGATGGTGCGTGGATGACCACGCATTCACCAGCATCCACCTGCATATCTATTTTAGAGAGGATAGACATTTCCTGCCCGCCTTGCAGATGCAGAGTAAAGTCTTTGGACAGACCTTCAACGACGATACGTTTCAACATATGCTCCTCAAGCCTGCAATACGGACGACACCAGCAACTGGGTGTACGGATGTTGCGGATCATCGAGCACCTGATCGGTCAAACCCTCTTCCACAACTTGCCCATGGCGCATGACCATGAGGCGATGAGCCAGCAAACGTGCCACCGCCAGGTCATGGGTGACGATGACAGCAGCCACCTGCAATTGCGATACCAGTTGGCGTAATAAGTCCAGCAGACGCGCCTGTACAGAAACGTCGAGACTGGCAGTAGGTTCATCCATGAAAATCAGACGCGGCTTGGTCACAAGGTTACGGGCGATTTGCAAGCGCTGTTGCATGCCGCCTGAGAAATCACGTGGCAAGTCATCAATGCGATTTGCATCAATTTCCACCCTGTGTAACCAGTCCTGCGCTTCTGCACGTATCTGACCATAATGGCGGGCTCCAACTGCCATCAGGCGTTCACCGACATTGGCACCGGCAGAGACTTCTACCCGCAAACCATCCCTGGCACTTTGATGAACAAATCCCCAGTCTGTACGCGCCAGCAAGCGGCGGCGCGCTTCGCTGATGGTGAACAAATCCACTATGCCTTCATCACGGGTATTGAACAAGACTTCTCCCTGCTCTGGCTGCAACTGTCCTGCCAGGCAATTCAACAGCGTGGATTTGCCAGAGCCAGATTCACCGACTATACCCAGGACTTCTCCGGGATACAGACTCAGGTTGACTTGCTCACAAGCAGTCTTGCCACCATAAAATTTGCTGACATTGCGTGCCTGTAGCAACGGCGGAGTGTTATTCATATTGATACTTCTCATGCCTGTTCTTCCCTGCGGGAGCGACAATAATCTGTATCGCTGCAAACATACATGCGAGACCCCTGATCATCGACGATGACTTCGTCAAGGAAGCTGTCATTCGCATCGCACATGGCGCAACGGTGATCCCAGTGTTCTATCTCGAAAGGATAATCTTCAAAGTCCAGGCTCTTCACTGGCGTATAAGGCGGCACGGCATAGATGCGTTTTTCACGACCGGCACCAAATAATTGCAAGGCTGGATTCTTATCCATCTTGGGATTATCAAACTTGGGTATCGGTGAAGGCCGCATCAGGTAGCGCTCATTGACGATAACCGGATAATCATAGGCAGTTTCTATCTTGCCCAGCCTGGCGATATCCTCATACAGCTTGACACTCATCAGGCCATAGTCCGCCATCGCATGGTGTTTGCGGGTCTCGGTTTCGCTGGGTTCCAGCCAGCGCAGGGGCTCGGGAATGGGTACCTGATACACCATGATCTGGCCTTCTGCCAAAGGGGTTTCCGGGATGCGGTGGCGGGTTTGTATGATGGTTGCAGCGGTGGTTTTTTCTGTCGTCGCCACACCCGTGGTGCGACGGAAGAAGCGGCGTATATTGACCGCATTGGTGGTGTCGTCAGAACCCTGATCGATGACTTTCAGGACATCATCCTGGCCTATGATGGCAGCAGTAACTTGTATGCCACCTGTCCCCCAACCATATGGCAAGGGCATTTCACGGCCACCGAAAGGTACCTGGTAACCAGGTATGGCAACCGCCTTCAAGATGGCACGCCTGATCATGCGCTTGGTTTGCTCATCAAGATATGCAAAATTATAACCAGCTTCAGGCGCAGCCCTTGCAGGGGCCGCTTGTTCAGTGGTCTCTTGATACTCCTGAGCTTCCATGCTTTCCATCTCCATAATCATGCAGCCTTCTTGCCGGACTGATCCTCAGTTTTATCATCACCAGCTTCAGTCTTACCAGTTTCAGCAGCCTTGGCATCGATAGCTGCACGTATGCCACGCAAGAGACTGAGTTCTGCCTGGAAATCCACATAATGCGGCAACTTGAGATGCTGTAAAAAGCCGGATGCTTCAACATTGTCGGCATGGTAAAGCACGAATTCTTCCATTTGTGCTGGTGCCGTAATTTCTTCTTTCAATTCGCTCGCGCGCAGGGCGCGATCTACTACGCCCATGGCCATGGTCTTGCGTTCGCAATGACCAAAGCCCAGGCCATAACCACGGGTAAATTTCGGCGCTTCGTTTTGCGAGCCGACAAATTGGTTCACCATCTGGCATTCAGTGATATCTATCTCACCGATGTCTATGGCAAAACCCAGCTCTTCAGGGACAACTTGCACACTGACCTTGCCATACCGTATCTCACCTGCAAAGGGATGGTTACGGGCGTAACCGCGCTGGGTGGAATAGGCGAGCGCAAGCAGGAAGCCTTCATCACCGCGTGCCAGGCTTTGCAGGCGCAGGGCGCGGCTGGCAGGGAACTGCAGAGGTTCACGCGTCAGGTCAAAAGGTTCGGGGTCACCTTCAGGTATCTGTTCAGGCTCTATCAAGCCTTCTGCATTCAAAAAGTCGAGCACGCGGGGACAGGCTTCTGCTGTTGCATTTTCCTGGGTAAGCGGCTCAGTAGCACTGCTCATGGATTCCGCAGCCAGTGAAAAATCCAGCAGACGCTGGGTATAGTCATAAGTAGCGCCCAGAACCTGGCCACCCGGTACGTCCTTGAAGGTCGCAGAAATGCGTCTTTGTATCAGCATATTGGCGGTATCCACTGGCATAGTCGCCATCAGGCGCGGCAAGGTCGTACGGTAGGCGCGCAGCAGGAAGATGGCTTCTATCAAATCACCACTGGCTTGCTTGATGGCGAGTGCCGCCAGGTCTTTGTCATATAGCGAAGCTTCACCCATGACACGAGCCACCGCCAACGACATTTGCTCACGTATCTGGGCTATGCTGAGTTCTGGTACAGCAGTATCTCCGCGACGCATTTTCGCCAGCGCTTCATACGACTGGGCGATGGCTTTTTCACCACCTTTGACGGCTACGTACATGGCAACTCCGCAGCCTGCACCGCTTTGATCTTGCTCGTACGCGGCAAGCCCAGTACCGCGTCACCGCTGCAAAAAATCACATCCACACCTTGCGGGAAGGCGGAATGATTGACTTGCCACTTGCTGACAAAGTCAGCCGGCAGGCCGCTGACATATATACTGCGCTTGTTATTGATGCCTGGACCTGTGAGTTGGTACTCAGGGCCATTCGCCAAGTCATCGACTTGCATAAGCAAGGTCGCGGACTTGTCTGGATAGGTGATGCTGCCCTGTGCAAAGGCTTCCAGGTCAAGTTGCTGTAATGATCTGCCCAATACAGCAAAATTAGCTGCGGATTTTTCACTGACCAGCGGCAGGCCGCAATGAAAACGCAGATAAGTGCGCACTGCATCGTTATCAAGTTCATCTGCCAGCCAGGCCGTGGTTTCATAGTCCATTAGGGCCAGGCAGGCAGCGGCTGTCGCCATATGCAAAGGTGCAGGTGCTTGCAGGTTTACTCTGAGACGCTGGATAGAGCCCGGCTCGGAGAGGGCTTTCAACAAGCTACGGAAAACTGTCTGCGCATCATGCACCGTGTCTTCCCATGCTGGCAAAAGTTGCTGCATGGATGAAGCTTTAGTATCCGGTGAATATGTCATGCATCTTCTCCTCTGACCATGGTCATGAATTCCACCCTGGTGGCTTGTGCTTCAGCCTGCAATTGTTCACGCTTCTGTTGCAACAATGCTTCCAGTGGCTTGATGATATTTGTTTCGACGGCAGGCCCGTGTTCGCCTTGCATCAACGCATCAAAAATCGCTGCCCATTCTGCATGACGCTGGTCACGGCCAGCCACATAGGCCACACCAGTTTCTCCCGTTGCCAGACGCAAGGCGCAGCGCGTCACTGACATTTCACCGAGGTTGAACTGGCTGCCACTGCCCCCCGTTCTGGCCCGCACCATGGCGAGACCGGTCTCAGGTTTTCTTAACCATAGATACGCGGGCAGTTCGCCAAATTGCTGCACGCTGGCAGCGAGTTCAGCAGCGGGTGCTTTCGCCAGTATGGACATCCAGCGGGCGCGCTCTTGCTGGGTAGAGTTAAGGGTTTGATCAGCATTCATAGCCCCACATTACAGCAAGCTTACATGAAGTCTTGATGACATATATCTGCAAATCTTCATGTCAATTTGCAGTCACATTTCGGGCTTATGATTTGCTATCGCGAGCAAGGGGATCAAGATGGAAACGCATATCACAATACAGGGTGGCAGGCATCTGCATCAAGACCAGAACGGTCATGCTGACTGGTCTGAAGACTGCGTACATCTGCATGGTCTGAATATTGCCAGCATCGGCGGCAATAACTTCACGCACAATGGCAAGCAACAGTTTTTTGATGCCACGGGCTTACTGGTATTACCAGGCTTGGTCGACATCCATGGCGATGCTTTTGAACGTCAATTACAGCCGCGTCCTGCAACCAGTTTTGCTTACGATATCGCCTTTGCCGATACTGACATGCAGCTCATCAGCAATGGTATTACCACCGCCTGCCATGGCCTGACATTTTCGTGGGAAGGTGGCTTGCGCGGACGTGAAGCAGCCCTTGCCACGATAGAGCAAGTGGCAGCGCAAAAATCCCGTGTGCATGCCGATCACCTGATACATCTGCGTTTTGAAAACCACCATCTGGATGGCTTGCATGATGCATTGAACTGGATAGAGTCTGGTCTGATTGCCTTCTTTGCCTTCAATGAGCACCTGCCGTCCATCCTTAAGAAAAGTGCGTCACCAGAAAAACTGGTGGCCTATGCCGAGCGTGCGCGTTGCGATGTTGCCGGATTCCTGGAGCGTCTGCACAAGGCGCAGTCACGCTCACCCAAAGTAGCACAGGCGATCAGCCAACTGGCTGCGGCTTGCCGTCAGCGCGGCATTGCCATGGCATCGCATGATGATGAAACCCGCATGGACCGGGAGCGCTTCCAGGAACTGGGAGTGGATGTCAGTGAATTCCCCAAGACTGAAGAAGCATTGCAAGCCGCCAGGGCACTGGGCAACCATGTAGTCATGGGTGCGCCGAATGTCTTGCTCGGTGGCAGCCATTGCGGCGGCTTGTCCGCCAGCGATGCTGTGCGTCGTGGTCTGTGCGACACGCTGGCATCGGATTATTACTATCCTGCCTTGCTGCACGCGCCTTTCCGTCTGGAGCAAGAAGATGTCTGCAGTCTGGCACAAGCCTGGCAACTGGTGTCGCTGAACCCAGCGCGCGTACTTGGCTTACATGACCGGGGGCAGATAGCAGCAGGGCAACGCGCCGACGTCATCATGATAGAGAAACAGGCGGATGGCAGCCCGCGCCTGATTGCCACCATCGCTGCGGGCAAGCTGGTATTCTGCGCCGATCCACAACGCCTGCAATATCAGCAGCCCCTGGAGCTGGCAGCCTGATGCGCTACGCTCTCTACTTTTCCCCTGCGCCGGATAGCCCGTGGTGGCAAGCTGGTGCCAACTGGCTGGGCCGCGACCCCATGCATGCAGGAAAAGTACAGCAAACCCATATTCCGGGTGTACCGGATATTCTGCTCAGCCAACTCACCAGTGAAGCCAGGCGCTATGGTTTTCATGCGACGTTGAAAGCACCGTTCAATTTACTCGAAGGTTTCCAGGAAGCTGACCTGATACAGATGGCCAGTGCCTTTGCCCAGGTCCAGCCTGTCATCAGCATCAGGGAAATGCAGGTACGCATGATGGGCGACTTCCTGGCGTTGCGTCCGCATGGCCAGGAAGGAGAAATCAATGCGCTGGCCATGCGTTGCGTCAGTTATTTTGACTTGTTACGCCGCGCGCCTGATGCAGCTTATCTGGCCAAGCGCCGCCATGCGGGGCTGAGTGCCAGACAGGAAGCTCTCTTGCAGCAATGGGGTTATCCCTATACCGAAGAAGAATACCGTTTTCATCTGACGCTGAGCGACGATTTGCTGGATGTGGATGCCGATGCGCAGTATGCCTTGCGCAAGGCGGCTGAGCAGCATTTTTCCCGTTTGCTGGACAATACCCCACTGGACATTGATGCACTGACTATCTTCCGTGAAGAACGCCCTGGTGCGGTTTTGAGTTTCTGGATGCGTTTCCCTTTCCAGGCCAAAGTGCAACAAAAATCCCTGCCTGCAGCAGGCCAACTTTACTTTGTCGTCGGTCCCTCAGGCGCTGGCAAGGATACCCTGCTGCACTGGGTAAAAGAAAACCTGCCCGCCAATGCAGCACTGGAATTTGCGCAAAGAGCGATCACCCGCCCCGCCCACGATAGTGAAGCGCATGAAGCCATGAATCAGGAAGCTTATTGGCAAGCCGCTGCCGCTGGTCATTTTTGCATGCAGTGGCAAGCCAATGGCCTATGCTATGGCATACGCAGGACTGTCGAAGCCAAGCTCAAATGCGGCCAGGATGTCATCGTCAATGGCTCGCGTGAATACCTGCCACAACTACGTCATTTATTCCCTGATGCTCGTATCATCTGGATCATGGCTGATCCTGAGCAAATCAGGCAGCGCATGGAAAAACGCCAGCGTGAATCTGGTGCAGCCTTGTTGAACCGCCTTGACCGGGGTTTGAAATTTTCTGTACCAGATGACCATGATATTATCTGCATAGACAATAGCGGGCCGATACATGTGGCGGGACAGAAGCTGCTAAAAATATTTACTAAAGAATAGTGCAAGGAATACTACAAGGCAATCAGCAGACACTGCCTTAGTATTGTCTTATACTGTTTCTGCCTGGGCAAATTCCAGACTCAGCTTTTCCATCATGGCGATGAACACTTGCAAGTCTACCGTCCTTGCTCCGACTACTTTAGCCATGTCATCCCATTGACGTAAGCTCACAGCGTCTTCTGCATAATCCTGATCTATGAATTCAGTCGCTTGCGTCACTGAGAATGGGCCGCCCTGCCAGATCAGGCTGCGCTGTGATGCATGCGAAAGACCAGACCAGTACAGAGGATCTGCCGCACACAGGTAACGCTTGGCGTCAACATGCATGCGTATGGGTTCAGTGACATCCTTATCAAACAATTCAGCCAGCAGTAAGGCCGCCAACTCGCCATGCGGAAAAGTCTCATCGGTTTCATCATCTGCCATATGCGCCAGGTCATGCAGCAAGGCCGCGATCACCAGGGCATCGCTTGCACCCTCCTGCATAGCCAGGCTGGCACATTGCAGGGCATGCTCCAGTTGGGTGATGGCTTCGCCACCGTACAAACCGCCGGCCCGGTTTTGCAACCAGTCTATGACTTGCGGGAGAGTGATGCCCCGGACAAATTGACGGTTCTGTGTTTGCATATCAGGCATATCAGATAAAGACTTTTCTGAGACGAGAAGAAATAACATCGATCACGCTGACAGTCAGCACGATCATCAATAAAACTGCGCAAGTTTGCGCATACTGGAAAGCACGTATGACTTCCCATAAAATCACGCCTATGCCACCAGCACCGACCATGCCGACTACGGTCGCAGACCGCACATTCGATTCAAAGCGGTACAGGGCGAAGGATACCCACAGCGGCATGACTTGCGGCAAAACACCATAGACAATTTCTTCCAGCGCATGGGCACCAGTGGCACGTATGCCTTCTACCGGTTGCGGATCGATGGCTTCGACTGCTTCAGAAAACAGCTTGGACAAGATGCCTGTCGTGTGCACGAACAGGGCCAGTACACCAGCAAAAGGGCCGAGGCCAACAGCCACCACAAACAGCATGGCAAACACCATTTCATTGATGGCACGCGCTGCATCCATCAAACGACGCACGGGCTGGCAAACCCAGGCTGGCGCGATATTTGAGGAACTCAGTAAACCCAGGGGGATGGCACACACTACGGCCAGAGCCGTACCCCAGGCCGCAATCTGCAAAGTCACCAACAGCTCTTGCAAGTAGATGCGCCATTCATGAAAATCTGGCGGAAAAAAACTGGCGGCATAAGTCAGCATATTGCCGCTGTCGCGCAGCAATTCCAGCGGGCGCATATCGGCGCCCTGCCAGGACATGGCAAGGATGGCGAGGACTATGCCCCAGACCAGTAACTTGCCGGTATCACGCTTGGGTGCTTCCGGCAAACTCATGACGACTTGCGGGTGGGCTGTTGGTGTACTGTTCATGCTATCAAGACTTGGCGATGTCGTTCAGTTTACGATTGATGTCGTCAAGCTTGGCTTTCTTTTCCTCAGCGTTCAAGGCAACGTCTGCTTCTGTCTTGACTTTTTCCTTGAATAATTCAAGCTGGCGTATTGGTTTCAATTGGGCATTACTGGAATCCTGGAAACCACCCAAAGTCAGTTTGTTCAACTGCGCTTTTTCACGAGCTGCGTCTGGTCCATTTTTGCCATAGCTGATAAAGAAATCCTTGATCTTGTTTTTGAGATCGGCTGGCAAGTCTTTGCGCCATACCAAAGGGTCAGCGGCGATCAGAGGTGATTTCCAGATTTGACGCAATTGGCTGGCCGTTTCTGCCTGGCGTGCCTTGATACGGTCTAGTACGTCAGAACTATGGACTGCTGCATCTACCTGCTTGTTGGCCACGGCCAGGATATTGGTTTCATGATTGGCACCACGTACAGTCTTGAAAGCTGTCTTGGGATTCACATTGTTTTGCGCGAACACATAATAGCTGGGCACCAGGAAGCCAGAAGTGGAATTGGGGTCGCCTATGCCAAAATTAAGGTTCTTGGCATTTTTCAAGACATCTTCCACAGTTTGATACGGGCTGTCCTTATGCACGCTGATCATGCTGTAATAACCCAGAGTGCCATCGGCGTTCACGGTTTGTGCAAACACTTCAGAATTGGCACGATCGACAGCTTCGATCGCCGACTTATTACCTACCCAGGCAAACTGCACTTTATTGAAACGCATCCCTTCAATCACACCAGCATAGTCAGGAGCGAAGAAGGCATTGATCTTGATGCCCAGCTTTTTGCTCATGTCATCCAGCACTGGCTGCCAGTCTTGTTTCAGGTTTTGCGAAGACTCGGTAGAGATGATGCCGAAGTTCAAGGTCTTGACTGCATCCTCTGCCATGACGGCAGAAGCAGTTGCGGCCATCACCAGGCCCAGGGTAAGGCTGCGCACGAATTGACGAAACATGGAAATACTCCTGAAGGGTAAAAAGACTCAGGCGGCAGCCGCCAGAGTGGGTAAAGAGAGGGTATCAATGACAGGCGCTGTGTTGGCTGTACTGGCTGCATTTACTGGTGCGGGATTAAGCAGCTCTTCTGCCTCTGCACCATACAGCTCGCGCAACATGGGCACTGTCAGTTCGCTGGACGGGCCGTCATAGACGACTCGGCCGCGCGAGAGCGCCACCGTGCGTTGGCAAAAACGCAGGGCTACATCGACCTGGTGCAAGGAGACCACGACGGTGGTGCCATCCTGGCGATTCAGATCAGACAGGGTCTGCATGACGCGACGTGCGGATTCAGGGTCCAGCGAGGCTATAGGTTCGTCTGCGAGGATGACCTTGGCTTGCTGCACGATGGTGCGGGCAATTGCCGCCCGTTGTTGTTGCCCCCCAGACAAGGCTGATGCACGTTTATAAGCATGTTCCGCAATACCCACACGTGCCAGCGCAGCCAGGCCCAAAGCTTTTTCTTCTTTGGTAAAGAGGCGGAAACAACTGCGCCACAAAGGGATGCGTGCGATGCCACCTGTAAGAACATTGGTCAGCACAGGCAGGCGCCCGACCAGATTGAATTGCTGGAAGACAAAACCAATTTGCGAGCGCAGGTGACGTATCTGCTTGCCGACTACCCCATTGGCCTGCACAATCTGTTCACCGAGGCGGATATCATTCTTTTCGACATTGGCCGTAATCAAACCAGAGATATGACGCAACAAAGTCGACTTGCCAGAACCGGATGCACCGATGAGCGCGACCATTTCACCGGGCTTGAAAGTCAGCGCAATATTATCCAATGCCTGATAGCCACCTTTAAAGGTTTTGGAAATCCCGTTGATTTCTATCTTCATCGCATTTACCCCGCCTGGACAATTGAGCTAATCCACGGGAGTATTGGACAAAAATATGTCAGGCGTATGAAGGTTTGATTACAGCATGATGAAACGACGACAGGGCTTACGAAAAAATACCCCAGCTGCGTTGCAGCTCCAGTAGTTAGTAAAATTCGGTACTAAAGTACTGTCTTCGTCGCCGCGGTGTAGTTGGGGTTTCAGACAACATGTTGTCTGCCAACGAAACGAACCTCCCTTGCAAGGAAGGTTTCCTGAAGCATTAGCCTTGCTGGGACAATTTTTCGTAAGCCCTTAAAGAAAACAGCGGATTTGCCGTCAGACAAATCCGCTCTTTCAACTATTGAAATTGAGCAAGATATTCCTGATCAGGCTTTACGGCCATCCAGACTCCAGCCACCGCTGCCATGTATCAAGACATACAGCAGGCCACCTGCCATGGAGATATTCTTCATGAAATGTATCATCTGGTTTTGCGCCACATCTGCTGGCACGCCCCAGAAATTATGGAAGATGAAAGCCGCTGCCAACGTGAACAAGATCATTGCCGCTGCAGCCCAGCGTGCACGCCAACCTATAATGACCATGAGGCCGCCGCCTAGCTCCACTACGATAGCTGCTATCGCTCCCAAGGCTGGCAAAGGCAGGCCCTTGCTGGTGATATAACCTACGGTCTGTTCAAAGCCAGATATCTTGCTGGCGCCGGATGCCACGAAGATCAGGGCGATCAGTACGCGGGCGATGAAGGAACCGAAAACGGGTCCTATGGTTTCTGCTTGTTTCATTTTGTTTTCCTTAAATAGTTTTTTTTCGCTGGTAATGTCGTAGGTTGGGCCGGGCCTCGCTAGGCTACGATTTACCAGCCCAACACTGGGCGTTTAATAAACGTATACGTTGCTTCGAGGCCGAGTGTTGGGCTGATAAGGCGTAGCCCAACCTACATTTGATTTTTCGTTCTCTAAATATCTATAGCCCCGTGAGTGCTGAGTGAGCGTAGCGAGCGGCGCTAGTTTGAGTTAAGACGCGCAGTCGTACTTTAGTACGACGAGCATCGCAGGCTCAAAATCGCGTCGCGCAGTAGCTCAATCAGCGCTCACCAGTTTGCCTTCGCGAAAATCGCTTATCGCCTTGAATATCTCCGCCTGACTGTTCATCACAAACGGCCCATATTGCACTATGGTTTCACCCAAGGGCTGACCAGCAATCAACAACAACCTGCTATCGACTTTGGCATCAATCACAACACCATCTGCATCCGGCAATTTTTTCAATATCGCCATGCGTTGCACCGGCACTTCACGCTCAGCTATCTGCACTTCACCTTCATAGACATACACAAAAGCATTGAAACTGGCAGGCAGGCTGTGGCTAAAATTGCTACCGGCTGGCATGTGTATGTCCAGGTACAACGGCTGGGTCACTTCACGCTGTACGGCACCTGCCACGCCATGGCTGCGACCGGCAATGATGCGTACCTTGACACCGGCGGCTGTCAGCAATTCAGGGATGGTATCGCTCTGGATATCGCGGTACCAGGGCGCTGTCATCTTGTCTTTTGCTGGCAGATTCAACCAAAGCTGGAAGCCTGCCATGCGGCCTTCTTCCTGCTCCGGCATTTCTGAATGAATTACGCCACGACCGGCCGTCATCCACTGCACTCCGCCGTTTTGCAGCAAGCCTTCATTACCGGCACTGTCACGGTGACGCATACGGCCTGCCAACATATAGGTGATGGTTTCAAAACCACGGTGCGGATGGCTAGGGAAACCGGCGATGTAGTCACCTGCCTCGTCACTGCCGAATGCGTCCAGCATGAGGAAAGGGTCCAGCCGGTATTGCAGTGGCTGCGTCAATACCCGTGTCAACTTGACACCAGCACCATCCGAAGTAGGCTGCCCGGCGACCAGTTGTTCCACCACGCGTGAAGTTGTTACGTTTTCCGCTTGTTGAACTGCTGCATTGCTTGCAACTACATCTCTTGTTTCCATGATCCATCGTCCTTGTCAGTATTTGCCTGTTGATTAATTAAGCAGGCAGCAAATCATTAATTTGTTGGTGAGCCGACGCCAGCGCCGCTTTCTCGGCATCCGGGCCCATAGCCAGACCCTCTGCGTAGACAAACTCTACATCGGTCATACCCAGGAAACCGAAGAAGGTTTTCAGGTAAGGCATCTGTGTGTCATTTGGCGTATTACGGTACAGACCACCACGTGTCAGTACCACATAAACTTTCTTGCCAGTCAATAAACCTTCAGGGCCATTGGCGGTGTAACGGAAAGTCACCTGGGCGCGGGAAATCGCATCTATCCAGTTTTTCAATTGGGCAGAGATACCAAAGTTATACATGGGCGCGCCCAACACGACTACGTCTGCGGCCTGGATTTCTGCGATCAGGGCATCATCGAGGGCGACGCGGGCTTGCTGTTCTGCGGTGCGCTGCTCTGCCGGTGTGAACAGGGCTTGCAATGCTGTTTCATCAAGCATGGGGTGAGGATTGCTACCCAGGTCACGTACATTCACGGTCGCACCAGAAGATGTTTCCAGTAAAGCCTCAACCAGGCTATTCGCCAGTTGGGTGGAATGAGAAGCTTGAGCACGGGCGCTGGAGTTGATTTGCAGGATGTTCATTTTGTGTTCCTTTCAGATAAAGAGTTGATGGACGTACTTTAATCGTTCCAAAAACAATCCGGAAGACGTTAAAATGGATATCATTGTTCCAAATATAGGAAAATAGAATGGGGAAGCGATCATGACTTTGGAAGCCAATGACCTTTTGCTATTTGCCCGCGTGGTTGAAGAAGGCAGCTTTAGCAAGGCTGCAGAAAAGCTGGGGGTACCCAAATCAACCTTATCCCGTCGCATATCCGCACTTGAAGCCCAGCTAGGCGAACGTCTGATCTTGCGCACCACCCGCAAACTGACCGTGACTGACCTGGGACAGAGTGTCTTGCTCCATGCTCAACACGTGCAGGAAGAAGTAGATGCCACGCTGGCGCTCACTCAGCACAGGCAGGCAGAGCCGACCGGCAAATTGAAAGTGTCGATGCCCGGCGATTTCGCCACGCATGAAATGAGTGAGTTATTGTGCGATTTCATGAGCAAATATCCATCCGTCAACATTGAACTGGACCTGTCACCAAGGCGGGTGGACCTAATAGGAGAAAATTTTGATGTCGCCATCCGTGTGGGCGATTTGCCTGATGATGCCTCGCTGGCGGCTCGGGGACTGGTACGGTTTAGCATAGGCATGTATGCCGCACCCAGCTATCTGAAGTCACATGGCACGCCAGCAGAGCCAGAAGCCCTGATGGAACATGACTGCTTGCGCCTGACTGCACGCAATGGCGAGCTTACAATATGGCGCATGGAGAAAGATGGTGCCTTTTGGGAAGGTATCCCACCAGGTCGCACCAACGCCAATTCACCTGAGCTGCTGACCCGCCTGGCTGTGCGCGGCAAGGGCATCATCATGCTGTCTGACCACTTTGCCGATCACCATGTACGCAGTGGTGCCCTGGTACCTATACTGGAAGAATGGAAACTGCCGGATGTGAATGTCTGGGCAGTATTCCCTGGCCGCCGTCTGATGCCGGCACGTACTCGTGTATTTCTGGATGCCCTGCAGGCTGAATTTTCAGGTCCGCGCTGCTTGAAAATCCAGGATCAGATCAATGCCTGTAAGTCAGAACGACGAACCTTGAAGGCATTTTGAAGAACCCTGATTGTGATGTGATCAAGTCTCTGTACTGACCTTGTCCCAGTCATTTTCTTCTTCATACTGGCAAAGCCAGTTCACGGCCTGATGCCATTCGCGCACTGCATCTGCATTCAAATTACCCGGCGCATCACGGCCAGTGATATGTGCGTGACGAACAGCCCAGTGCAGGCGGTACAATAAGTCCGACCAATCCAGCACCTGCCCTTTGCGGCGCGGCTTCAGGGCTGCCTGCAAACGATCAGGTGCTTCCATCGCATGCGGGAACAATTTAAGGACTTGCTTGACGTTTGCGGCTTGCATAGGAACAGCCAGCTTGTCTGTCAAACCCGCTGCCCAGGCCAGGAAATACAGGGATTCCTGTCTTTGTACAAATTGCGTACGCAATTCTTCGGTGATTTCATCCGAAAACAGAAATGCCTGTTCCTGCACTGACAAACAAGCAGCCAAACCGTGCGTTTCCAGATACGAACGATAGCGTGCCACATCACCGCCAGCCGCTACTGAAGTCACCATCCACAAGGCCAGCATGCGCTGCATCAATTCTTCAGGCGTGCGCAGTTCCACTTCTTCATCGGACTCAATCACATGCAATTGCACATTGATGCGGATACCACGTTTATGCAATTCCAGTTCGGAAGCTTCTTTGCGTTGCTCTGGGCTCATTATTTCTTCAATATTGTTAATCAATTCACTCGCTGATAACGAGCAGACGGATTATCCCAGATTTTGCGCTGTTAAGGAGTTACAGAACAGCGCGACTCCATGCCTCTACAGGCATTAGAATGTCTAATTGTTACCTGTTTTTGCAAAGCTTATATGTCTGAAACCAAACCCTTCCCCGTACTACAGACACCAAACTATCAACTGCGCCGCATCGTCGCTACCGATATGCCCGCCGTTTTTCGCGGATTGTCCGACCCGCGCGTCACTGAATATTATGGCATCAGCTATGACACCCTGGCATCAAGCCAGGAGCAGATGGACTGGTATGAACAGGTCTGGCTGGACGGCACAGGCCTGTGGTGGGGTATTTGTAATAAAGAGGAACCTGAACAATTAATAGGCACTTGCGGCCTGCACGAATGGGAACAGGAACACCATTGCGCCGAAACCGGTTTCTGGCTTTCGCCCGTCCACTGGGGCAAGGCTGTTATACCGGAATGCATGAACGTCATCATTAATCACTGCTTTAAACACCTCGGCCTGCACCGCTTGCAAGCCATGGTAGAGCCAGAGAATATCGCCAGCTGGCGCTTGATAGAAAAACTAGGGTTCAGGCTAGAAGGTGTACTGCGTGAATGCGAATACAAGCATGGCCGCTATGTTGATCTTAAATGCTATTCCTTACTGGACAGGGAGTTTGGTTCATTACAGGATAGCCGCTGATTTGCAGGAACGACAGGCCAGGCTTTGTAGGGGGAGTACGCGGATGGCCTGCCGCTTGCAAAAAGCTAAGGGACAAAATCACGTGAATCGTTGGTGTTGCTTTTGGGTTTGACGTTGCTTTTGGGTTTGACGTTGCTGTTGGGTTTGACGTTGCTTTTGACTTTTCGCAGTTCCCATGTGTAGACGCCGTTTGTGCAGTACAGAAAATGGATAAGAAATGCCCGTGTCTGAGCGTAGCGAGTTTCGGGCATTTCCCATTTTTTGTACTGCACAAACGGGCACCCCGCAGGGGCGGCTACGCCTGGGTCGCCTTTCTTTGAATTCTTTCTTTGGCGACGCAAAGAAAGAATTTCGGCCGCCGGGCCGAGACCCGGCTTGTATCCACGAAGGGCAATCTCTTTATTAAAAACTCAAGTATGCAACGAGCACCACTGGGGCGCCAGCTCGGTAACCTCCAGCCTACGCTGGAGAGACTTAAATAAAGGACACGGTTATTTCATAACCAAATCAACCAGCCTTAGTTGCCCCCCTCAATTTCCCAACTATACCCGCTGGAAAAAAATAAATCGAGACCACAAACAATACCCCCAGCCACAACATCCATCTGTCCGGATGCAAAGCACTCGCCAGCAGCGGCACGTCAGCCAAAGACGACGAGGCCACCCCCATCAGACTCTTCAAATAATTCTGCGCCAGTATGAACAGGGTCGCACCAACTACCGCCCCATACATCGTCCCCATGCCACCTATCACCACGATCAACAAAATATCTGTCATGACTTCAAAACTCAGCATGGTCTTGGGCCCGACATAGCGCAGCCACAAGGCCATCAAGGCACCCGCCATGGCTGCAACCAGGGCCGCAATGCAATTCGCCAAGATGCGGTAATACACGGTGCGATAACCAAGTGCCTCGGCACGGAAATCATTTTCGCGTATTGCCTGCAAGACCCGGCCAAAAGGCGAATTGACGACCCGCAACAAGAACAGGAATAACAGGGCACTACCAATAAATACTATGTAATAGGTAATCACCTTGCCATCCACCACACGGCCAAATATCTCTGCCTCAAACAGGCGATAAGCAGGCGACAAGAGAGCCGGAACACTAAAAGTCTTGCCATCCTCGCCGCCGGTAAAATCCGACAATTGCGATGCCAGCACAGCAAAGGAAGACGCCACCGCCAGCGTGATCATGGCATAGAAAATTGCGCGCACACGCAAGGCAAAAAGACCAACGATCAGGGCCAGCACCAGTGTCACCAGCAATGCCGCCAGCAAACCCATAGCGGCCAGTCCCCAGGTTGGCGTGCCGCTGGCCAGAGCCAGACCTATACCGTATGCACCTATGCCAAAAAACATGGTGTGAGCAAAGGAGACGATGCCGGTATAGCCGAGCAACAAGTCATACGAAGCAACCAGCACGATATACACGCAGATGGTGGCAGCAGTGTTCAAAGGCCGGGCCCCGCTGGTGATAAAGGGCGCACAGGCCAGGCCAAAAAATATCGCCGCCAGGATCAGCGCCAGCCAGCGGTTACGTGGAAAATCATCCGACAGGATTTGTTTCATTGCATTCATGTCTTACCGCCTTACCACGGTGTACAAGCCAGTCGGGCGCCAGAGCAGCACGGCGATCATCAGCAAGATGTTGGACACCAGTGCCAGCTTGGGTGCCAGGAAACCGGCGTAATTGGCAACCAGTGCCATCAGCAGGGCACCGATAAAACAACCGCCGACAGAACCCAGACCACCAATGATAATGACGATGAACACCATGACCATGATGTCACCGCCCATGGCCGCGGTCAGGCTTTCCTTGTACAGCCCCCACATGACACCACCCAGGCCAGCCAATGCCGAACCGGCAGCAAACACCAGCACGAACAGGCGGCGTATGCGGTAGCCAAGTGCTTCCACCATTTCACCATTTTCTACACCGGCACGTATCAGCAAACCCAGCTTGCTGCGGTTCAGCACCAGGAACATGGCAACGAATACCAGCAAGCCAACCACGACTGCAATCAGGCGGTATTTCTCTATGGCGGCATCACCCAACAGGATGGAACCGCGCAAGCTGGTCGGCAGCGGTAGCGGGATTTGCTCTGCACCCCAGATGACATTGATCATCTGCTCGGCAACGATCATGCCGCCCATGGTGATGAGGATTTGTTTCAGATGCTGCCCGTAGACAGGCATGATGATGATGCGTTCGAACGCCCAGCCCAGCAAGCCGGTTGCCAGCATCGCCAGCAGGATAGCCAGGCCCAGTGCAGTCAAGTTCATCAATAGCGAATCCGCTTCCATCCAGCCATGCATGGGTAGCAAAACCAGGGTAGCGACGAAGGCACCGACGGACACAAAAGCACCGTGCCCAAAATTCAATACATCCATCAAACCAAAGATCAGGGTCAGCCCACTGGCCATGATAAAGATCATCATACCCATCGCCAGGCCAGCGATGGTCAGGGTGATCCAAGTGGGGAAGCTGCCCACCAGTGGCAACATCAACAAGGCCAGGGCCGGCACCAGGATCAGCGGCCAGATATCGCGGGGTGCTGTCGGCAGGCTGGCGACTTCTGGTTTGGTTGTCGTATCCAGAACAGTATCTGTCATTATTCTTCCTCTTGCTTTATTGATGCGCAGCCAGTGACAAGCCCAGCAAATGCTGTTGCAAGTCATTGTCGTCAGCCAGTGCCTGCATGCCGCCGGTATGCACGACACGGCCATCATCCATGACAGCTACCGTGTCCCCCAGCTTGCGTACGAAATTGAAATTCTGTTCCACCAGCAAAATGGTGGTGTCGCTGGCCTTCAGCTCATTGAAGGCAGCCATCAAGCTAAGGATGATGGCAGGTGCCAGACCCTTGGTCGGCTCATCCACCAGTATCAGTTTGCGTGGCTCAACGATGGCGCGGGCAATCGCAACCATTTGTTTTTGACCGCCGGACAGATTGCCTGCCGGGTAATTCCAAAACTTTTTCAATGCAGGAAAGAAGCCGCATATCCATTCGACTCGGCTGCTATCAAGCGGGCCATTACGTGCTGCCAGTAGCAGGTTTTCTTTGACTGTCAGGTCAGAGAATATCGCCATGCTTTCTGGCACATAGGCAATGCCTAGCTGTGCGATGTCTGGCGTTGCCATGGCAGTGATATCGCGGCCATCAAAATGTATCTTGCCCTGACTGGCTTTCCACAGACCCATGATGGTACGCAGGGTCGTGGTCTTGCCTGCGCCATTGCGGCCCAGCAAAACCGAGAGACCGCCACGCGGCACCTGCATGTCCACACCTTGCAGGATATGATATTCGCCGATATGGGTATGCACACCAGCCAGTGTCAATATAGCTTCAGACATGTTGATCTCCCGTGGTTTCGGGGACGACACCAAGATAAGCTTCCTGCACGATGGCAGACGCCATGACGCTGACAGGTTCACCGTCTGCCACCAGCGCACCATTATGCAAGACGATAATGCGGTCAGCCAGTGAACGCACTACGTCCATCTTATGCTCAACCAGCAAGATGGTTTTCTTGCGTTCGGCCTTGACTTGGTGAATCAGGTCCAGCACCACTGGGACTTCATCAACACTCATGCCTGCCGTAGGCTCATCGAACATCATGATGTCTGGTTCCAGCGCCAGCAGGATAGCGACTTCAAGCTTGCGCTTGTCACCATGTGACAGTGCTGAGACTTTGTCCGACTTGCGGTCTGCCAGTGCAACTTTGTGCAGGTAATGTTCTGCCCGCTTCAACAGACTGGCATGGGAAGACCATAAGGAAAAAATGTTCAAACCCTGGCCTGCCTTGCTTTGCACAGCCAGCCGCACATTTTCGATGACAGACAAATTAGGGAAGAGATTGGTCAGTTGAAACGCCCTGCCTATACCCCTGCGCGTGCGTTCAGCTGCACCCTTGCTCGTGATGTCCACACCAAACAAATGTACACTGCCTGCGCTGGCGGCCAATTGCCCAGACATCAGGTTGAAGTAAGTGGTTTTACCAGCGCCATTCGGGCCTACGATGACAGTCAAAGTACCGGGATAAAAGTCTGCAGTCACTTGATTGACGGCCACATGGCCACCAAACCGTATACTGAGATCACGCGTCGATAGCGAGGGTGAGCCACTCATTTTTCCACCTGCCGTCATCAACGCTTGTTCTTGACCGGGACGGGCAATTCGCTGGCGGGTATTTCTCTGACCAGTTCCAGTAAGTCCCATTCATTTTTCTGGTCTTTCTTGATTTTGAAATGATACATGGATTGCATGGCCTGATGGTCTTCCTTGCGAAAATTCATCTTGCCTTTTGGCGTGTCAAATTCCATGCCTTCCATTGCAGCAATGAGTTTTTCAGTGTCGGTAGATTTGGCTTTGCTGATGGCTGTGTACACTGCACTGGCTGCGGCAAAACCACCGGCAGTGAAGAAATCTGGTGGAGACTTGAAACGTTTGCTGTGTTCAGCGACCAACCAGTCATTCATCTTGTTTTTTGGGAAGTCGTAGTAATAATAAATCGTACCCTGGGTACCGACATAGGTTTTCCAGTTTTTCATGACGGGCAGGATATTGCCACCAGGTGCCAGGGTAATGCCAAAGCGTTCTGGCTTCATATCGGCCAGCTTGTTCATCGGATTAGGGCCAGCCCAGATAATTTGCAAGACACGCGGTTCTGGTTTGTCTTTGAGCACATCAAAAATACGCTGCGCCGCGGCGGTAAAGTCCGTGGTATTTTGTGCGGCATATTCTTCATGGACTATCTTGGCTTTGGCACCAACTGCACCCAGAGCATCCTTGGCTGCTTTCACGCCATCACGACCAAAAGCATAATCCTGCGCCAGGAAGGCGATACTGCCGCCAGACTTGATCGTGCTGGCAGCAGCCAGCCCGTCCTGCATGGAATTGCGGCTGGTGCGGAAGATGTAGCGATTCCATTTTTCGCCGGTGATTGCATCAGCCACAGCAGGCTCGACGATCAGTATTTTTTTGTATTCTTCGGCCACTGGCAGCATGGCAATCGCCGAACCAGAGGAACTGGTGCCAACTGCGATGTCGACCTTGTCGTCACCAAAGGCTTCAGCCAGCGCGGTGCGGCCCAGGTCAGGTTTGCTTTGGTCATCCTTGACAAGGACCTTGATCTTGCGGCCATTGATTTCCATCTTGCCACCGGTCAGGTATTCCAGGCCCATCATGAAGCCGGTTTCAGTTTCCTTGGCATAAGCTTCCAGGGCACCAGTCTTGCCTGCAATCAGGGCAATTTTCAAATCCTGTGCAAGGCTGCTGGCTGAGGCGAATACGCTGCTCAGGGCCAGACTCAGACAGATGAGTTTAAAGCTGTTTTTGTGTTGCATTTTGTCTCCTGCTAGTTTTACGTTGTGGTAAACATGCATTTTGTCAGCGATATTTTTTACGCTTGTTGACAATGCACATAAGCATACTGCAATTCGTCTAATCCACTGAGGCTAAAAATTCCCTGATGGCTTTTTGTGCCTGCGCTTCCATCAGCATGGGGGCATGGCCCACGCCACTCACTTCGGCATATTGCAGGTCGGGTGCCAGGTCTTTCATATAGGCGAGTTGTTCATGCTCCACCAGGTCAGACAGGTCACCGCGTATCAAGAGTGTAGGGCGGTTTCTGGCCAAGCGGCGGAAAGCAAAATTGGCGACCCAGGATTTGCTTTTTAACTGCCCGTTTTGCAAGGGCCTGGCAATATTAGAGTCATATTGCAGTGCCAGCTTTCCATCGACATTCTCGGCGAAAGCCCGCCTGGCCCACTTGCCCCATTCTTCCATGCTATTACCAGGAAAAGCAGACAGGTTGACCTGTCGTATGTAGTGCGTAGCCTCGTCCCAGTCATTCACTTCAACAGTCTTGCCAGCAAACCCGGCTATACGTCCCAAGCCTTTTGCCGACAAAGCTGGTCCTACATCATTGAGAATGGCAGCAGCGATCAAATTCAATTTGCGCGCCGCCACCGTCATGGTGATGAGGCCACCCATAGAAGTACCTATGAACACTGCTCGGCCGATACCCAGGTCGCGGGCGAGCTTGATGACATCATTCGCGTACACGACTGAATTGTAATGATCAGGGTCGGCATCGTGCTGAGAGCGCCCGCGTCCCCTGACATCTACCGCAATCACACGCCTGCCCTGTTCTGCTATCCACGGTGCCAGCTCTTCAAAATCGCCAGAGTTGCGGGTCAGGCCATGAATGCAGATGACTGCACATTTGGCCGGCCCACCACGCGATGCATAATCCCGCGCATACAATTGCAGGCCATCGCTACTGGTAAAGCTGATGTCAGTGAAAGTAGTCACGCAATATCCTCTCGGTGTCACAGACTAGAAACGGTATTCCACCGTGGCTGAGACTGTTCTTGGATTACCATAGAAGGCTGTGGTGCTGCCTTCGAGGCCCAGCGTTGGGAACAGATAACCTGCGACCTTGTACTTGGTATTGCTGAGGTTCTTGCCATGCAAACCAGCACGCAGGCGCTTGTCTGTGCTAGTCCAGACCAGGCTGGCATCCCACAGCGAATAAGCTTCCTGATCCAGCAGTGCATTTGGTGTTTCAAACTGGTTGGTCGCAGCGCGATAGGAATAACTGGAGATCAGCGACAGCGTACCGTTCCTGCCAACCAGGTTCAACGGCCAGTCATAGCTACCAGTCAGGTTGGCCGATTGCTTGGGTGTATTCTGGAATACTTTTTGACTGGCGACATCCACACCAGCGACGATAAATTGCGTGTACTTCGCATCGATATAGCTGAACATGCCAGACAGGCGGAAGGCATCGGTTATACGTGCCGTCGCTTCCAGTTCAAAACCCTTGATGCGCGCCTTGCCGGCATTTGTGGTGACGCCGGCGAAATTATCATCCTTGCCGTCACCATTGGTATCCACCGCGACCGAGCCAGGTATCTGCACGTTTTTGTAATTACTGAAGAACAGTGCAGCATTGGTCATGATGCGACCCTTGTCGAATTGCGACTTCAAACCCAGTTCCACGGTTTCGATTTCCTCCGGCTCGTAACCCATTTTTGCCTTTTCCAGGCTGATCTTGGTGCCAACCACATTCATGCGCGGATCAAAACCACCACCCTTGAAGCCTTGCGACCAGGAAGCATACACATTGTTATCGGCATTGGCTTTCCAGTTCAATGACAGGCGCGGGGTGAACTTGGTATCGGTACGATCAAGATCGCTCTTGGTCAGATTGGTGTCAGTACGGAACAGTATTGCACTTGGGTTACCCATTTCTGGTGAACTCTTGGTACCCAGATATAGTTGACGCAAAACTGCGGCCTGGCGCGTGTCCGAGGTATAACGGCCACCGGCAGAAACGCTGATAGTGTCCGACAAGCTCATGCTGCCATCAGCAAACACAGCCCAGGCCTTGGTGTCAACGTCACCCATGGTAAACACAGACAAGGGCAAGGCACCATTCAGGAGAGTATCGAATTTATTATAGGCATTGGCGTCAATGTAATACACACCGGCCACGCCCTGTATGGTCTTGCCGCTATAGCTGAGTTGTAATTCCTGGCTGAACTGGCGGTTTTTGTAGACGGCTGGTGCTTCCAGGTCAACTACAGGCAGAGAATCAAAATCGATAGGCGCATAAGATGTATCGCGGCGGCTGGCGGTGATGGATTTGAAGGTCAGCTCATTATTGATCTGCCATTCAATCAGGGCAGAACCACCGCTTTGTTTTACTTGCTGCAAATGGCCCAGTGCCGTCGTCAGATTGGCGCGGGTATCAAATACATTGTCGAGTATCGGTGCCTTGCTGGCATTGCTGACGGTCAGGCGATGGCCATTCTTGGGGCTGGAATCATCCTGGCTGGTATCGGCCGATACACGAATGAACAAATTTGAGGACGGTGTAAACTCTGCGCTCAGGCGGGCAGCGGTGACATCCTTGTCATAGTTATCGGCACCCGTGAGCAAGTTCTTGCCATAACCATTACGCTTGAATTTTGCCAGTGATGCACCAACCCGCAGGGTTTCGGATACCGGCAAACTGGCTGTCAGCACTGCATCGGTCTGGCCATAAGTACCTACCGTTGCTTTCAGGCGCACATCGGTTTCCGGCCTCAGTTTGCGCGTCACATATTTGACGGCACCGCCTATGGTATTGCGGCCATACAAAGTCCCCTGAGGACCGCGCAATACTTCTATGCGTTCTACGTCATAGATGTCAGACACCGCGCCTTGCGGACGGGCGATGTAGACATCATCCAGATAAATACCTACACCTGCTTCAAAACCAGCCAGTGGATCTTGTTGGCCGACACCGCGGATGAAGGCCGTCAACGTAGAGTTGGTGGCACGCGAAGCTTTCATGGTGGTGTTGGGCAAGCTCTGTACCAGGCCGATAATGTCAGGAACCGCTGTTTTGGAGAGTTGTTCGGCAGAGTAAGCAGTGACGGAGACCGGCACATCCTGCAGGGATTCTTCACGACGACGGGCAGTTACCAGTACCGTGCTCGGTTCTGCATTGCTGGCTTCAGTGCTTGCTGGAGCTGTTACTGTTTGGGCCTGGCTGATACCGCTACCTGCAACGGTTCCTGATGCGACCAACAATGCTGCAGCGGACCGACGTAAGAATTTCTGCTTTTTCTTGCTCTGGTTCATTTCTGTCTCCTGTATTTTTATGTGCGCCTTATACATGTTGTATGTCGCATGGCACGCAGTGTGCACGGAAAGAAAAATCCTAGAAAGCGTATGCACGCCCACCCTTTGTGCATAAATGCACATCAGAGTGAAGACAGTGCTATTAAAAATGCCCACTTGTTGTGCAAAACCCCCAATTCTTTCATTCTTGAAAAGAAGAAATGGATTAAACCTTGCTGCTGTATGTGCTTTGCCGCACAATTAGCCCCATGAATAGCATGCCTGAATGGACTGACCTGCGTTACTTCCTGGAGCTTGCCCGTGCTGGCACGCTGTCCGGCGCATCACGCCGCCTGGGGGTGGAACATACAACAGTGGCACGTCGAATAGATCGGCTGGAGACCCAACTGGGCTCCACCCTGTTTGACCGCAGCCGTGAAGGATATGAGCTGACCGAGATGGGTCACGCCCTGCTACCCCATGCCGAAGCAATGGAAAGCGCTGCCCTGACTGCCACCGATCAGTTGGGTGCAGCCAGTGTCTCCGCCCATGGCGTAGTACGTCTGGGCGTGCCTGAAATGTTTGGCACTCTGGTCATCGCCCCCTTATTGGTACATCTGCTGAAAGACCATCCTGAGCTGAGTGTGGATTTATTGGTACAACCGCGTTTCGCCAACCTTGCTACGCGCGAGGCAGACCTGGGTGTCATGCTGGACCCACCCAATACCGGACGCTATGTGTTTACCCGTCTGGCTACCTTTCGCTTGAATTTATATGCATCACCAGATTATTTGGCACGCCATCCACCCATCCTGAGTGAGGCCGACCTGGCCGAGCATGAGTTTGTCGATTATGTACAAGATCGCCTGGCCAGTAATGAACTCAACTTTCTCGACAAGCTGGGCTTTACGCCAAAAAGGCGCTTGTGCTGCACAGGCATGATGGCGCAATGTGAAGCCGCTGCGGCTGGCATGGGTCTGATCATGGCGCCGCCATATGCCATCCCGTCCAGCGGTACCTTGGTACCCGTCTTGCAAGACAGCTTTTTTACCGAGCGTTCTTACTGGCTTGCCGCACCCAGTGACTTGTATCGTCTGCAAAGGGTGCGTGTGGTGTGGAACTTGTTGCGTGAATATGCCGAGCAACACCCCTCCCTGTTTATGCATACAGAAAGCAAGAAATCCTGATACGTGGTCTGTGTGTGAAGTAAAAATAGACTAAAATCAGCGCATCTCTACCCATGTCTACACTATAACGACAGCCAAGATTGGATAAGCAATTGCCCACTGCCGCCCTGGATACCAGCCAGCTACAAAACTGGCTAGCCGCCGTCGCCCGCAAAGACGCGCAGGCATTTAAATTACTGTATGACGCCACTTCAGCGAAACTGTTTGGCTTCGCGCTGCGTATATTAGTTAAGCGTGAGTTGGCAGAAGAGGTTTTACAAGAGAGTTTTGTCAACATCTGGAATAACGCGGGCAGTTATCAGACTGGATTGGCAGCACCCATGACCTGGATGACAACGATAGTACGCAATCGCGCTTTCGATCTCTTGCGCCGTGTTGATCACGATGTAGAAATCGATGCTGATAATTTTGATATGGGAATCATGCAAGCCATGGAAAGCACTGAACCGACACCAGCGCAGACGCTGGAATTGACACAGGATGCCAAAGCACTGGCATCCTGTATGTCACGTCTGGAAGGCTTGCACAGACAGGCGATGGCGATGGCATTTTTCCATGATCTGTCGCATAGCGAAGTAGCAGAACACATGAAATTGCCGATAGGGACAGTGAAAACCTGGATCAGACGCGGGCTCGACAAGCTGCGCACCTGCCTCACACGTCTGGAGGCATAATGAATTTACTACAACTCAAAAACAACCCGGCTTTGCAGGAAAAACTGGCCTCTGAATATGTGCTGGGCACCCTGCGCGGTGGCGCACGCCGCCGCTTTGAAGTCTGGCTGAAACAGGATGCGGCCTTGCGCCAGGTGGTCGGCCAATGGGAAGCGCACCTGGTACCCATGGCAGAGTTTGCACCCCCAGTAACAGTACCGCCAAACATCTGGCCAACACTGGAAAAACGTTTGAACCTGAGCACCACCAAAGATCCATTTGCCTACTGGCGCAACTGGGGCAAATTGCGCGAAGACCTGGCTTTCTGGCGCGGCCTGGGCATGTTCTCAACCACTGCCGCCGTGGTACTGGTCTCCGTCTTGCTCAGCAAACAGGCGGATCAGCAGGCGACGCCACAAACCAACTATGTCGCCACTCTGTCAGATGAAAAGGCACAGGCTATCGCTGTAATTACCGGCGACACCAAACGCGGCCAGTTACAGATACGCATGGTGACGGCGCAAAACATCGCTGCTGACAAGAGCCTGGAACTGTGGGCAGTGGGTAAAGACGGCAAAGTCAAATCCCTGGGCCTGGTGGCCGACAAGGGCATCATCACTCTGCCCATGCCTAAAGACATGACCGCAGACAGCGTCCCTTTGCTGGCGGTGACGCTGGAACCCAAAGGTGGATCGGGCAATCCTGAGAAACCGTCTGGGCCGATTATATTTAAGGGTAACTGGGTACAGATCTGATATATCCATCATCAGGGAATGGCATACTCGAATGACGGATAGAGTAACTAGGGCTTGTTGATACGAGCTGTAGCAGTTGAAACAGAAATGAAGGGCGCGCACGCGCAGCATTCTATTTTTAACTGTTACAGTTCATTTGGGTTCTCTATCTGCTTTTCAGTGATATCTGCTGCCTTGCGAATGAGTTGATGAATATCGTCATCCGCTTTGTAGCGCTTTTTAGTTATCGCAGATCAGGAATGCTGCGTGAGTTCACGCCACTTTGTCACGCTACAAGTGCAGCATTGCTTCACTTCTTCATATGGTATGGGAACATATCAATTCATTTTGAAATCACTGAATTCTTCACTCATTTTTCAAAATTAGCTCTCCATTTTTCATGCTGCATCAATGGAAAGGCCGCTTTGCTGGCATGTTTATTCCCAGGTCCTAAAAAATTCCGCACTATTATTGACACTGAAATCGCCCCTGAATTTCACCCTATTTATTTTCCTATTTTATTTATTAAAATGTTGTGACGATCATCACAACCCTACATGGTTTCAGGTGCTACTATCCGGCCAGAATTTGGAAGCAATATAGCAATGTGTTCATTGCAGACTTCCTCATAGCAAACTTGTGCACGGAAAATTTCATGTCCAACACAGCCTCAGATATACAAAAAATATACATTGCTTACTTCGGCCGACCAGCAGATCCTGACGGCCTGGACTACTGGATGAAGCAAAATTTTTCACTGACACAGATCGCAGATAGTTTTGCACAGCAAGTTGAATACAAAAGAAATTTTGACGGTCAAACTATAGAAGCCACACTCAAGCTTATTTATAAAAACCTGTTCCTGCATGATGCCGATGTATCTGGCCTGGCGTATTGGAGCGGGCAGATTAGTAAAGGTGTATTCAGCATAGGGCAAGCTGCACTAGCTATTGCCAATGGCGCTATCGGTGCTGATGCCATCACTCTGACCAGCAAGGGCAGTGCGGCAGCATCATTTACCGCTGAGTTGAAGGGAAGTGAACTGCTGGTTGCTTACCAATACGATGTCGCAGGAGTACTCGGCCCAAGTATAGGCAGAGATTTTCTGAGCCTGGTAAGCAGCCCTGCAACAGCCAGCTTATTGACCGGATATACACATTCCATCGTGACTGATTTAGCCAATGTCCCAGGGGGCTACGGACGTGACCTGATTAATGTACTGGGCCTGGATCTCGCTCAGGGCACACATTTTGTCAAAGGCGATGTCAGCCTGGTAAGTGGATCAGGAGACGATGTCTTTCACATTACAGATGCACAATATGCCATGGGCACCACTATCGATGGCGGCGCCGGTGCGGACACACTGGATCTGGGCGTATTGACCGGCAGCAGAAATCTCAGCAGGGTCAGTAATATTGAAACCATCGTGGTCAACGGCGGCATTGCCGACTTTTTTGTAAATGCGGATGGTGCCGGGATCACGCTCAATATCACCAAAGATGTCAGCCTCAGAATTCTCCAGCTCGGTAGTGGCGGACAAACTCTGAATCTGCTTGGCACAGGTAACAGTCATGTTGGCATCATCGGTAGCACATCGGCGGATACCATCAAACTATCTGCCACTGGGACGGGTGTAGATAGAATCGTTGCCAAAGGTTCCTTATTGGGTGACGGCACAACGGATACCATATTCAATTTCAAGGCCGCCGGTAGCGATCTGTTCTCGACGGGGGTCAAGGCCACCAGCCTGAACAATCTCACGATCGCTGCGGCCGATACTGCACAATTAGCCAGCGTCATTAATGAGGCCGCCACCAGCGCAGGTAGTCCCTTGAATATCGCCAGCCAGGCTCTTTATATTACAGTTAAATCCGGCACGGCCGCTGGCAACTACGCTTTTGAAAACATAGGCAGTAACTTGAGTGCAGTCGATGCTGGTGATTTGATCGTAAAACTGGTGGGCAATGGCAGCATCGTTGTGACTGACTTTGTGCTTTGACCTGAATTTTGGCGAAGCAAACGAAAGTGTTTCGGCTGTCGGGCCGAGACATGGTTTGTATCCGCAGAGGGTAACCGCTTTAATTAAAGTACGGCATGCAACAAACGCCGCCAGGCTCCTGCCTACGCAGGAGCGACGATAACTAGAGCGCGGTTCTTTTCTATCAATAGCCAGCAATCCCAATCAACAATCGCCAATTGAGAAAAATGCCTATCAAGTCCTGGCTGGCAACAAAGTCCCCACCACCTCACCAAACCCTATCCGCGCACAACCCTCTTTCTGCGCCCAGCCGCGCATGATGATGGCATCTCCATCTTCCATAAATATGCGTTGCTCGCCATTGCTAAAGGTCAGCGCCTTCTTGCCACCTTCAGTGAGTTCCAATAAAGAACCTGCCTCTTCTGCCAATGGCCCAGATTGCGTACCCGACCCCAGTAAATCACCAGGATTGAGATTACAACCGTTGACCGTATGATGGGTGACCAGTTGCGCTATCGTCCAGTATGAATGGCGGAAATTAGACAGAGACAAGCGCTCTGCCGGTGCACCGTCAGAGCGCATTTTTTCTGTCTGCAACAAGACTTCGAGTTGTATATCGAAGGCACCGCTTTCACGCAAATCTGGTGTATCCAGATAAGCCATGGGTTGCGGATCTTCTGCGTCGCGCGTCCAGGCATGACGATATGGTGCCAGGGCTTCCAGCGTCACTACCCAGGGAGAAATAGTAGAAGCAAAATTCTTTGCCAGGAATGGGCCCAAGGGCTGATATTCCCAGGCCTGCACATCGCGTGCTGACCAGTCATTCAACAGGCATAGGCCAAAAATATGGGATTCTGCCTTGTCCATGTTGATGACATCGCCCAGGGCATTGCCGGGGCCGACGAAGATGCCGATTTCCATTTCATAATCCATGCGCTTGGCAGGGCCAAACACCGGAGTATCAGAAGTAGGTGGCTTGGTCTGGCCCACCGGGCGGCGGAATTGCTGCCCTGATACGCCTATGGACGATGCACGGCCATGGTAGCCAATAGGCACCCACTTGTAATTCGGCAGCAGAGGATTATCCGGGCGGAACAATTTACCGACAGCCGTCGCATGATGGACGGAGGTATAAAAATCGGTGTAATCACCAATCTGCGCAGGCAAGGCAAATTCAGCTGCGCCTTGCGCCAGCAGGCAGGCTTGCAACGCACCTTGCTGACTTGCTCCTTCGCGCAGAACGCGTGACAAAGCCAGCCGTAATGCGGACCAGACCGGCGCACCCAAGCCCATCAGGGCATTCAGGTTACTGGCATTGACGGCATTGGTGAAATGCCCACCCTGCAATTCTGTGTAACCAGCAAAGGCGTGGGCTGCATGGGCGGCTGCCAGATCCAGCACCTGGTCTCCGATGGCAACACCGATTCGAAATGCCTGGTTGCTGCCCTGGCGACGGAACACGCCATATGGCAGGTTTTGCAGAGGGAAATCGGTGCCAGTCTGATTAGCCGAGGCGACCCAGCTACGCAAGCTGACATCATGGGTTTCGTTAAGTTGTACCGTCATTTATTTTTGCTCCGGATTAAAATTCTTCTTGATACCTTGCCAGCACTGGTAATAGTCAGCCTGCAATTGCGCGGCTTCCATGGCTGCGCGGGTAGGTTTGATGATATTACGCGTTTCTATCATAAAGGCCATCGTATCATCGACTTTATGTGGTTTGCTGGTATCTGCCGAGGATGCCTTGTCAAACGTCGGCGCATCCGGTCCATGGCCGCTCATGCAATTATGCAAGCTGCAACCACCAGGACGGAAGCCGGTCGACTTGGCATCATACTGACCGTGGATGAGGCCCATGAATTCACTGGCGATATTGCGGTGGAACCAGGGTGGGCGGAAAGTATTTTCTGCCGCCAGCCAGCGTGGCGGGAAGATCACAAAGTCGATGGTGTCCACACCTGGTGTATCACTGACTGCCTGCAAGACCAGGAATATCGATGGGTCTGGATGATCGTAACTGATAGAGCCTATGGTATTGAAGTGGCGCAAATCATATTTGTAAGGCGCAAAATTGCCGTGCCAGGCGACCACATCCAGTGGTGAATGACCTATTTTTGCCGACCACAGATTACCACTGAACTTGGCCAGCAATTCAAAATCACCTTCCTTGTCTTCATACCAGGCAACCGGAATTTGAAAATCACGCGGATTGGCCAGGCCGTTGGAACCTATGACGCCCAAGTCAGGAAGTTTCAGCATGGAACCAAAGTTTTCACAAACATAACCACGTGCCTCACCATCTGGCAGTTGCACCTGGAAGCGCACGCCACGCGGTATCACGGCGATTTCTTGCGGCTCTATATCGAGCAAACCCATTTCAGTACGAATATGCAAGCGGCCTTGCTGGGGGATGATGAGCAATTCAGCATCGGCGTTGTAGTAAAACCGCGTCGTCATGTCACGGTTGGCCGTGTAGATATGGATGGCGCAACCAGTCTGGCCATCGGCTGAACCATTGCCTGCCATCGTCAGCCAGCCATCAATGAAGTCTGTCGCTTCAGAAGGGATGGGCAAAGGGTCCCAGCGCAATTGATTTGGCGTACTCGGTACCGCTGCGAAGTCATTCGTCATACGGCCATTGCTGACTTGCTTAAACGGCTGGTGCATGGCAGCTGGACGTATGCGATAAAACCAGGAACGGCGATTGGCATGGCGCGGGGCCGTAAAGGCAGTACCGGAAATTTGCTCAGCATACAGGCCGTAGGCACATTTCTGGGGTGAATTCTGGTTTCTGGGCAAGGCATCTGGCAATGCCTCGCTGGCAAATTCGTTGGCGAAACCAGTCTGGTACTGAAGTTGAACTTCTCTTGCGTCGTGCTTGCTCATGGCGTTTCCTGCAATGTGAGTTTTGTACAGCTGCACTTTAATGCAAAGTCTCTCGTTTTACGATATAAATACAAAAATGTACTACATTCACAGAATCAATAATACTGGACAATGAGACTGGAACATAATGCTGGAACCCAAAGACATAGACCTGAACTTACTGGTGGTCTTCCAGGAAGTCTATCAAGATCGCCAGATATCTTCTGTCGCCCGCAAACTGGGCTTGTCACAGCCCGCAGTCAGCAATGCCCTGGCCAGGTTGCGACGCAGCTTTGATGATGAATTATTTGTCCGTACGGCAACAGGCATGCAACCCACAGCGCTGGCGGAACGACTGGCCGAACCGGTGGCGCTGGCCTTGACCCATATCACTCAGGCCCTGAACCGCCAGGAAAATTTTGACCCCGCCAGCAGCAAGCGCCATTTCACCATTGCCATGACCGACGTCGGTGAAGTGTATTTCATGCCTATTCTGGCAGAATTCCTGCGTACCCAGGCACCTCAGGTACAGTTATCGACAGTGCGCGCCAGTGATATTGATTTAAAAACAGAAATGGAGTCGGGCCGGGTAGATCTTGCCATAGGGGCATTTGATCACCTATCCGATGCCTGGTACCAGCGCCGCCTGTTCAAGCAAAACTATGTCTGCATGTTCCGGCAAAGCCACCCGCTGGCGGCCGATAAGCTGGAGATGAAGGATTTTCAGGCCGCGCGCCATTTAATTGTTGACTCAAAAGAAAATCCTTATGCCAAGGTCAACCAAAGCCTGGAAAAAGCGGGGGTCATTGCCTCCGCTCATTTACGCGTGCCGCATTTTGTTGCTGTACCGTACATCGTCAGTTGCAATGATTTGCTGGTGACCGTGCCGCAAAAACTGGCCGAGCGTGCTGCCGCCCCTTTTGGCCTGTGCTATGTCAAACCGCCGTTACGTTTACCAGCCCTGCAAACCAATATGTTCTGGCACAGACGCTACAATCAGGATGCCGGCAATCAGTGGCTGCGCGGGCTGATCTCTGCACGGTTTCTTGAATAAAGCCTGGCATTGCTGAAATTCCTTCATGCAAAGTCTGAAAGCTTTTCTGCCATGCCTTGACGCTTATCTCATACACTAGTCTTACTACTTAATTAGCTGGAGTCCCTCATGCCCGTCATCACCTGTGTAGAAGACTTACGCCTGCTGGCACAAAAACGTGTCCCTAAAGCATTTTATGATTATGCTGACAGCGGCTCTTACACAGAATCGACTTACAAGGCCAATACCAGTGACTTGGCAGCCATCAAGCTCAGGCAGCGGGTTGCCATCAATGTAGAACACCGCACGACCCGCACGACAATGATAGGCCAGGAAGTTGCCATGCCGGTGGCGATAGCACCGACCGGCCTGACCGGCATGCAATGGGCCAATGGTGAAATGCTGGGGGCGATTGCGGCAGAAAAATTTGGCATCCCCTTCACGCTGTCGACCATGAGCATCTGCTCTATAGAAGATGTGGCCAGCGTGACTACCAAGCCTTTCTGGTTCCAGTTGTATGTCATGCGTGACCGCGGTTTTGTCAAGGAACTCATACAAAGGGCAAGAAATGCCAAATGCTCAGCCCTTGTGCTCACCCTGGATTTGCAGATTCTGGGGCAGCGTCATAAAGACTTGAAAAATGGCATGTCCGTGCCACCCAAGCTGACACTGGCGAATGTCATCGACCTGGCCACCAAGCCAGGCTGGGCCTTGCGTGCCTTAACTGGCCGCAAGACCTTTGGCAATCTGGTTGGTCATGTCAAAGGCGGAGACGGCATAGTCACACTGAGCCAATGGACTGCCAGCCAGTTCGACCCTACCTTGAGCTGGGACGATGTGGCCTGGATCAAAAAAGAATGGGGTGGCAAGCTGATATTGAAAGGCATACTGGATGTTGAAGATGCAAAGCTGGCGGTAGCAGCAGGTGCCGACGCCATTGTCGTCAGCAATCATGGCGGCCGCCAGCTTGATGGTGCTATGTCCTCAATACAGGCTCTACCCGCAATTGTCGATGCGGTAGGTCATCAGACTGAAGTCTGGTTTGATGGCGGAATACGCACAGGACAAGACATATTGAAAGCCACTGCTCTGGGTGCCAAAGGCAGCATGATAGGCCGTGCCTTTTTGTATGGCCTGGGCGCCATGGGTGAAGCGGGTGTCACCAAGATGCTGGAAATTTTGCAAAAAGAACTCGATGTCAGCATGGCCTTGACAGGCACCAAGGATATTCGTGAAGTAAACGCATCCAATATCATAGGATCTTAAATTTTCAGAATGCTATTTCCGTTCTAACACTGAGTACCCAGGCTTTCTTCAGACTGGCATCCATATTCGGATTGAAAACGCATTGCACCACTGGCTGTACCACCAGCCAGGGACGTACCTGCATTTTATAAGTGGCCTCTGCAACAGCTTCAAAATTATCTGTATGGTTGAGCTTGCGGTATTTTTCACTGGCATGGGCATAGGTCATACCCAAAGCAAGCTGATCCTCCGCACGCCCGTCGAAAAAACCTACATAATTCAAGCCAAGATTCACTGACCAGTCAGACTGGTTGATATCTTTTTGTGCTGTACCAAAACGCAAGAAGCCTTGCAGCCCCTGGCCGGGATGACCGGCTTTTGGCAGCAACGTGCGTTCAGTCAGGATATACCAGCCGAAATTCTTGCGTTGCAAAGGCTTGCCATTTTCATCCGGGCTGCTGATCTCATCAAAATGACTGCTATAGCGCCATATGCCTATGGCAGTCTTGTTGAGTGCCTTGTCATCACCACCCGGCTTTTCACCAAAATGTCCGGCCTCTGCTATCAGCAAGACACCATCCCCCTTGGCAAACTTGACGTGGGTACCACGCGGATTTTCTGGATCACCCGGCACGCCATCAAGTACGGCTACTTGAAGATAAGTGTTCTTGTCCACAGATTTGTAACGGACACGTGTAGCAAATGATGCCACGGGATAGATAGGTGGGCCATTCTTGCCAGTTTGCGCAACTGAAATATTCATGCCCATGGCTGGTTGCAAAAATACACCCGAGCTATCAGTCACATAAAATTCAGTATCAATTGCATACATGCCAAGCAATACTGCCAGCCTGTCGTCAAGAATATTCTTTTCCAGCCACAATGCAGAAAACTGGGCGGTATTGGTATTGACTTCAATATTATCAACACCGATGAAGCTACCAACTTTTTGTATATTTGGTTTGCCGCCCAGTTCGCTATGAAATTGAGCATAGGCAGTCCAGCCGTCCCATCCCATCAGTTTGTTCAGTTCGAGACGTATCCTGGAATCGGTATATGATAGCCATTTGGTACCAGTGGCGATACCACCATCTTGGTTGCGGACGATGTCGCTACGATGTGTGAAATCCAGACTGATACCCCGATCCAGCCAGGTCTGGCGTTGGCCATTCCAGTCGCCTGTGAGGGTAGTCAGATTCAAGTCTCTGCCGTCATCTTCTGCATGAGCGGAGATATGAAAGGCACAGTTGAGACAGAGCAGCAGTCCCAGCGAGAAAATGCCAGACTTCAGGGTCTTTCTCATAGGCAGCTCTATAAAATATAAAATTCATCAGCGAGTCACAAAAATATGTTTTTTCGTTCATATAAGATGTGAGCCATTTGCAGACTTTCACTCCTATTCTACTAAAAAAATAGCTTTTCCTTTAAAATTTTTGAGCTGCAGAAGATAAAAAAAGCATGGGCTCGCCCATGCTTTTTTTCTATTTATGGTGATCGGACCCATGAATTTTCATGGGCACTTTTCATTGCTTAAGTTTCCACTTAAGCGACCTGGCGTTGCAATTGATTTTGCGACTCAACCAGTTGCAGATTATCGCCATCAATCAGGATGCGGCGCGGTTTGTGCGCTTCTGGAATTTCACGCACCAGTTCGATATTCAGCAAGCCATTGTCAAGACGCGCACTGACGACTTTGACGTGATCGGCCAGGCGGAAACGATGTTCAAAGTCACGTGAGGCAATGCCACGGTGCAGGAAATTGCGCGTGCCTTCTGCTTTCTGGCGGCGACCAACAATTTTCAAGGTGTCACGTTCGGTTTCTATGTCGATTTCGCTGCGGTCAAAGCCTGCAACTGCCATGGTGATTGCATATTTATCTTCTGCAATCAGCTCGATATTATAGGGGGGATAGCTGGGTGCAGCTTCAGTACGTTGTGCATCATCAAACAACTGTGCGAGACGGTCAAAACCGATAGCGGAACGATACAGAGGAGCGAAGTCAAAATTACGCATGATAATATCCTTATAAATTGAAGCGATATAAATTAAATGTTTGGAAACTTTTCTTAAAACTACTACTGCTTACTTTCTTCAGCAGACCTCAGCTTCGAGCATCTGCTGAATAGAAAATGGCGCTGGCTTACATAGTTTCAAGACCCCAATATCAAATTTTTTCACTTCAATAAAATCGACAATAAATTGACAACTAAGCGAAAAAAATAGGCGACTGTTCTCACCAGCAACATGTGCAACAGTCGGCAAGAACCAACAGGAAACAGGTATGGCCAAGCTTTACTTCAGATATTCAGCAATGAACGCAGGAAAATCCACGGCACTTTTGCAAGTGGCACACAATTACGAAGAGCAGGGACAAAAAGTCCGTCTCTACACCGCTGCCATCGATAACCGATATGGCGCAGGCAAAGTCACTTCCCGTCTGGGGCCGCAAAGGCAGGCCGAAGTTTTTGATACCCATTTTGATTTTCTGGCAGAAGCGCCGAAAGTAAGTTGCGTGCTGGTGGATGAGGCGCAGTTCCTGTCGGCTGATCAGGTAAGGCAATTGCATCAGTTGGCGCAAGTACACGGCGTGCCGGTGATTTGCTACGGCTTGCGCAGCGACTTCCTGGGTGAGCCATTTACTGGCTCTACTTATCTACTGGCACTGGCCGATGATATCGAAGAACTGAAAAACATCTGCGCCTGTGGCAAGAAGGCAACGATGAATATTCGTGTCGATGAAAATGGTCGGCGCATGAAATCTGGCGAGCAAATTGATATTGGCGGAAATGAACGCTATCAGCATGTGTGCGGCCGTTGTTTTTACGCCGGATAGAAAGAGAGCAGGCCATCAGCCTGCTCTTTTTCTACTCTTCTACTGCGCTTTACAGCACCTTCAAAAACTCAGTCAAATCAATAATTTCCTGCGGCGTCAAACCCATATTGAAACGCCTGTCATAGAACCTGACGACGTCGCTTATTTCGACCATGCCGCCATTATGAAAATACGGTGAACGGGATTCTATGGCACGCAAACTAGGCACTTTGAAGCGGCCTATATCCTTCCATTTACCTGTCGCCATGGCACTGCCTGGATCAGTCGTTTCTACAGTTTCACCAGTCAGTTTATTCCTGAGTGTGTACAAGGGCATGTCAGGGGTGCGCAAACTGGCATCTGATACGCCGGTATTGAACAGGCGGGGCACTGAATGCGAGCCCACATTGCCTACGCTATGGCAACTGGCGCAAGTTGCGCGCTGCAAAGGCAAACGCAACTCATCATTGAAGCCAGCTACTCCTCTGATATTGAAAGGCTTGTTATTGAAAATCTGCTCGCCCCTGGCGATGGATGCCCTGACAATATTGATCGCTGTTGGCGGCTGTGGTGGCTGCTGCGGACGTCCTTGCACAGGTGGATTTGGTGGTGTTGGCCTGTCAAGTCCACGCCAGTTCGTAAACATGTTCATGACGTTGCGATCAAATGGCGCACCCGTGACATAATCACCGACATCGAGATCATTGATACCGAAATAAAAATTGTTCTTTGCGAGTTCTGCAGGGCCACCTCTTGCTCCAGCATCGGTCAGATTACCGGCAACCAGGCTGCTGACTTGAGCAGTGAATAGCGTCTTTTCAAAATCGACTATGCTTCGCTGTTCTGCAGCCGTCAAACCTTGTGCTGCTTGTGCATGTCCAGTAACGGCGCTGTTCGACTGATGCAGCAAGTCGAAATCGGTGCTGGAAAAACACTGCAAAGGCCGGCTATTGCGTATGCAGAGATTAGACCTGGCGTCAGCAAAAGTTTCACGACCATCCCACATTACTGTGCTCAGAAATTTCAGATTAGTAGTCGGCATCGGTCTGCGAAACAAGGACAGTTCTTTTGCGCTGGCATAGCCATAAGGGTCATCCGCCTTGACCAGAGTAAATTCAGCATCGGCAGGCACAGCCAAACCGACCCGGATTAACCCCTTGGTCAACAGCATGCTATAGGCCAGGCGCTTTTGATCTATGCTAGCCACCATGGCATTGGGTGAGTTTGCCCCGTCCACCAGCCTGAAAACCGGATCGTCGCCATTGCTTTGTGCAAATCTCGCCTGCAAGGAGTCGGGGCTGATACTCCAGCCCTGGCTTTCCTGATGACAGGTAGCGCAACTGCGGCCATTGCCAAAAGCTTTAAAAAAAGCATTGTTCTTGTCTATACTACCCGTGGTTGACACCGTCAAAGCGGCACCCTCTTCATTGGCAAAAGGTATCAATGTGGCTTGGTCTGGTGGTGGCGCAGCCGAACCGGGAGCCGAACCGGGAGCCGGAGCTGGCGCGTTCAATGCCGTTAACATTGTGTCTGGCGGTACAGCTTGCGCGGCAGCATTGTCAGTCGATCCTGTCGTACTATTGCCCCCGCAGGCAGCCAGATTCAACAAAGTGAATATGGCAATGGAAATTTGCGCCCTGCGTTTGCTGGGCAGCCACTGTAATTGTGCAGATAAATTCATGTTGAGTCTCCCTAAGAGTGTCATTTTTCCTACTCAAGAACCGGACATACCCATATCCAGGATCTGAGACTGAATGCAGGATGTCTCCTGAATGTGAAGAAAAGATGAAGATGCAGACTTTTTTCCTATCTTGAGAAAAAAATGCAGGGAAATATTTATTCACAGATCATCGTGTTTACTTCATGATTCCTCCATAATTGAATGGCATTGTTATTCACTATTTATCCTGGAGCAATCAAGTATGCGTCTGACGATCGCCCGCAAGCTCGCTCTGACCATTACAGTAATTGTGATCATCAGCATCGGTACACTGGCCTGGGTGACCAGCCAAAACCTGAAAAGTGGCTTTATTGCTTATCTCAGCGACCTGGAAAAGCAAGACCTGGTCAGGCTCAGCAATTTGCTGGCAGAAGACTATCGTCAAAATGGCAATTTTGACCGTTTCCAGGCCAACCGCCGACCCATGCGGGATTTGCTGGATCAGATACGCAGCAAGCCACGTCCCGAGAATGACAATGCCCGCCCCCGCCCTCCGCCGCGCAGGCGCGACCCGGAACGTGAAGGAGGAGCTGAAGATCATCATGCAGAACGTCCGCCACCTCCCCCTCGATCCCAGGACAAGCCACCACGTGATGCTCCGCCTGAACAAAGGCCGCCGATGGATCCAATGAACTTTGGACAAAGATTGTCACTGATAGACAAGCATGGCCAGCCGCTGATCGGTCCAGGCGATGCGCCAGGTGGCAGCACCGTGCCTATCATGCTGGATAATGAAAAAATAGGGATGCTCAGACTGGCCCCCTTGCGGCAAATTTCGAATGCCAGTGCGGTCGATTTTGTCAGTGTGCAAATACGTCATACCTTATGGCTGGCGCTGGCATTGATCGTGATATCGCTGGCGTTCTCACTGTGGCTGGCGAGGCATTTATTACGTCCTTTAAAATCCTTGCATCAGGTCACAGCAAAGATTTCCAAGGGCCAGCTGGATGCCAGGGCCGAAATGATCAGCCAGGACGAACTCGGCGACCTGGCACGCGACATCAACAGCATGGCGCAGAACCTGGAAAGAAATGAGGCGCAAAGAAGCCGGATGCTGGCCGACATCTCTCATGAATTGCGCACTCCGCTAACTGTCGTACAGGGGGAGATAGAAGCACTGATGGATGGTGTGCGCCATATCACACCAGCGGCGCTGGAGTCCCTGCATGCAGAAGTGCGTCACCTGAACAAGCTGGTCGATGATATCCGCCAGTTGACGCTGGCCGATAGTGGTGACCTGCACTATCAATTTGTGGACATGGACTTGCGTCTCTTGCTGGCAGACTTGCTGCAACGCTTTGCCTTACGTATAGAACAGGCTGGCTTGCGCCTGGAAAGCCAGCTCGGAGACACGCCTGCCTGGACCAGGGCCGATGGTGGCCGCCTTACTCAGGTAATGGGCAATCTACTGGAAAACTGCATACGCTATACTGACCGTGGTGGCGTGATTGTATGTAGCCTTGTAAGGAATGGCGCATTAATGGAATTGAGCCTGGAAGATAGTGCCCCAGGCGTGGCTGACGGCAAACACGCCTTGCTGTTTGATCGTCTGTATCGTGCCGATTATGCACGCAGTCGCGCCAATGGCGGCAGTGGCCTTGGTCTGTCCATTTGCAAGGTCATCGTGGAAGCCCATGGTGGACAAATCAGCGCTGCCCCTTCGCAATTGGGTGGCGTGAAAATACGCATACAATTACCCTGCATCAAAACAGCATAAATTATTGCCATGAAAACCAAGGCTCACATATTTATCGTTGAAGATGATCTGAAAATTGCCGCCCTGCTCAGGGACTATTTACTGTCGGCTGATTATCAGGTCAGCCATGAAGTCAATGGCAAGCTGGCGCTGGAGCAAGTCAAGTCCGCACGGCCCGATCTGATCTTGCTGGATCTGATGTTGCCTGAACTTGATGGTATCAGCATTTGCCGGGAAGTGCGCAAGTTCAGCCAACTCCCCATCATCATGCTAACCGCCAGGGTGGAAGAAGTTGATAGATTGCTGGGCCTGGAAACCGGGGCCGACGATTATGTCTGCAAACCTTTCAGTCCACGTGAAGTGGTGGCGCGTGTCAAGGTGCATTTGCGCCGCAGCATGGCTGGTCACGATCAGCAGCCCGCTGTGGCGCAGTCGTGCTTTGCCATAGACAGGCAACAGTTGCGCATACTGGTGGATGGGCAGCCTTTGAATTTGACACCGGTAGAATATCGTTTGCTGGCGGAGTTCATCAGTCATCCCGAACGGGTTTATTCACGCCAGCAATTACTTGATTTTGCCCATGAAGACCAGCGAGATATAAATGACAGGACGGTCGATACGCACATCAAGAACATCCGCAAAAAAATACAAAGCAAACTGCCTGACAATGAGTGCCTGCATTCTGTGTATGGCGTAGGGTATCGCTTCGAAATGCCACATTGATGTGCAAAATTGCTGCGCGGCGGCTTTTCAGGATGAATTACGCCGTTTGCCAGCATGAGCAAAAGAGGAAAATAGTGTTTTGACTGCCATCCTGTTCGCCCATGACTCTGCACATTGCCACCCTTAACAAGCTCTTTCATATTGACCCGCTCAAGACGGATGCAGTGTGCCACCCGCTCAGTTCGTTGCTGTACCAGACTTTGTTACGCATTAATCGTTCTGCCGATACACCAGTTGGCGATCTGGCCAGCAGTTGGACACATTCTGCCGACTATCAAAAATGGGCGTTTGCCATTTCACCAGCCAGTTTTCAGAACGGCCAGCCTGTCCTGGCCAGCCATGTGGCGCGTAGCCTGGCACGGCATGTCTGGCCTTCCTCTGCGTCCATCTTTGCAGACCTATTGCGTGAACTGATCGTTGGCGCAGCCGCGTGTACTGAAGGCGACATACCGGCTGGCCTGTATGCTGATGATGAAGAGAATCGCTTGTTCATGGAATTGCAGCGGCCATATTGTGCCTTGCTGGAAATCCTTGCTCATCCCGCCATGGGGATATGCCTGCTGGCTGGTGAGGGTAGCATCTTAGGCTCAGGCCCGATGACAGTATTGTCTGCCAGCCATACAGAAATACAATTGGTGCGCAATCCTGCTTATGCGGGTCAACGCCAGTTACCAGGTAGTATCTGCATGCAACTACATGATAAATTTGACGGGGTGTTGCAGTCCTTGCAAACTGGAACGACGAGTGCAGTGCTACTGGAGCGCAAACATCAATTAAAGTTGGATGCCATGCCAGGAATGCTTTCCACACCACTGCGTGATCGCTGGTCGGGCATGCTGATATTAAATGCCGCAGGGATATTCAACAACCTGGATATGCGCAGGGATTTTCACGCACTGGTTCAAAAACGGGCCAGTGAAAAACTGGGTGCGCTTTACCATACCGATTTTATTCCCGCCGACATATTGACCATGCCGTCACGTCAAGCAAGCGATGTCAGCCTGGCGGAATTCCAGCAGCGGTGGTCAGGGCATTTTTCTGACGTCGCAGTCCGCATCATTTATGCGGCAGGACGCGGGCCATTGACTACTGCCCTGGATGGCTGCATTGAAGTGCTGCAGGCTTGCGGCATCCAATGTGAATTGATACGCACAAAAAATGCGGCGCAAGTCTATGAATTTGTTGACAGCGGTGAATTTGACATCGTCGCCCGTGGCTGGATACAAGACTATGATGATGCAGATCAATTTTTTGGTGTCTACGAGAAACAGGCACCACAGCTCAACGCGCGTGCAGCTTATGTGCGGTTTTATGAGGCTGTCGCTACAGCCAGACTCCAGGCTCATCCGCAAGCGAGGTCTGCCGTTTATGTGCTGGCGATACAGGCTCTGGAAGAAGAATACTTGTGCATTACGGTATGTCGTGACCATCACAAAATCTTTCATAACAGCAAGTTGCATTTGCAAGCACTTTGCCGTGATCCTTTTGATCTGTAAGGAGCAAATGCACGCAGTCTATGCTTTCCTGGCTGGCCTGGCGTCAATGCTGGCCAGGGAATCGTGTCTGGCGATCAGCCATGGCAAACATACCCAGAACAGCCCGGCAATTACACTGCCGACTCCAGCAAACATCAGATACAGGAGTTTGATATCCCAGTTAAGCACGCTAACGGGTATCAAACCTATGAGGAAACCACAAGCTACCGTCGTCCAGACATTGATTTTTTTTGCCCTGCTTAACAACACAAAAGCTGGCAAACCCAGCACTAGTGCGTGCGCGAAGCTGATTAGGAAAATCAGCAATCCAAACCCCATCTCCTGCATCAGGACTCCGGTCAATATGCCTGCCAGTGCGCAAGCGAACAGCATGGCCTGCAGCACTTCGGATAGCTTAAATCCAGACACGATAATTCTCCAATACGCTGAAAAAAAACGTCGGCCGATGACTTTTCCGTAAAACTTGCGCTCGCTTAGATCGGCAGGCAATAACTTTGCTTGACGGTATCCATCACGACCGTGGTACGGAATTTGAGGATATTCTCATTAATAAAAAGCACGGCACGGGTAAAACGTTCGTAGGCAGCCATGTCTGTGGTTTGCACGATGAGCATGAAGTCAAACTCACCTGCAAGATAGAAGCATTGCTGGACTTCAATCAGGGCTTGCATGTCTTGCTTAAAACTATCGATGACATCACCAAGACCTTTTTTGAACGCAACCTCAACCATGACAGTCAGGGGGTAGCCTACGGCATGAGGTGAGACGATCGCTACCTCTGCCCTGATTACGCCTTCGTCCCGCAATTTGCGTATGCGTCGTTGAACGGCGGTGGCGGACAAACCGATGTCTGCACCTATCAGCTCGGCTGAATGGCGGCTATTTTGTTGCAGATAGCGCAAGATGGCGAGATCAAAACCGTCCAGTATCATTGCAATATGAGTTCATAGAGGGAAACCTATTATGAACTCATATCCCCAAGAAGCGGTATTTAATTTGCCGTAAAGAAATAATACGTTGCTTTATAAGGCGTGCGCGTTTCTGCTCCCAACTGGAAATCCGAGCAACCACTCAGAGGCGCCTTACCACCTACCGTTACCACACGCTGTATGCTGGTAACTTTGGAAAAAGTACCTGAGCCAGTAGTGGATTTGGCTTTCAGCAATAACCACGGGATGGCACTGGTGTCGGGGCTATCGGCTTTGGCGACGACTTCGGCGACGACCTTGCTGCCATCATTCGCTTCCCAGCTTGGGCCTGCATAGTGTTTGCCCAGTTTGACATTACTGCTGTCATGGCTGGCATACAGTTCTGCTTCCGGTGCACGGAATACCCATTCAAATTTTTTGGCGGCATCTTTATTAGCCCTGCAATCATAAATTTGAACGCCTGTCGCTGCCATCTGGAAGGCTAGAACTTCACCTACAGGTGCTTTCAGATTAGCTGGCACACCCACAGTCTGCATGACTGGAGCAGCAGGGGCAGACTGTTTCACAGGTGCAGTTGTACAGGCCGACAAGATAGTGACAGCAGCAATGCTACTGGCAATGGCGATATTCTTCATGTGTTATACCTTTCAATAAGATGTTCAAGGCGATCTAAGGCAGCGCAGCACCAGGAGGTCATGTTTGATATGTCCAGTGTCCAGAGAGTGGAGCTGTGCATCAATGGCCTGCATGAGCATTCTTTTCCAGGAGCTTAGCATGCACTGACCATCAAGAACTGCTGCGGGCTGCAAGTTTTGAGTCGCCAGATTTTAGCAATGGCGTTTCAGGATGAATAAAACACTTACCGAATTTTACATCCTTAGCATGCGCAATTAAGCCCCTACTTAAGTATGGCTGAAATCTATTGCCTCAGGTCAAATCCGCAGATTCCCGGGCCATCTGCCAGACCTCAAGTCGTGGGACAATATGCCCCGGCATCTGGCCATTAGAATTTAGCGTACTGCGACATATTGGATAAGCTTTCATGAGCAACAAAAACAAGAAGGAAAAAAGAAATCAAGCTGCCGGACAATTGCTCCATCCACGCAATCGTCATCATGGTCGCTATGACTTTCCTGCACTGATCAAGGCAGAACCAGCGCTGCAGAAATTCCTGATGGAGAATCCGGCTGGCGAAGCGACTATTGATTTTGCGGAACCGATCGCAGTCAAGCTGCTCAACAAGGCTTTGCTGCAAAGCAGCTATGGCGTGCTGGAATGGGATATCCCAGCAGAAAATCTTTGCCCACCAGTACCTGGACGAGCTGACTATTTGCATTATCTGGCTGACCTACTGGCAGGCAGCAATCAGGGACGTATACCAAAAAGCAAACAGGTATTTGCTTTGGACATAGGTACGGGTGCCAGTTGCATCTACCCCTTGCTGGGTGCCAGCGAATATGGCTGGTCATTCTGTGCCAGTGATATCAATGACGCCTCGCTGGCCAATGCCCAAACCATACTCGACCGCAATCCCGGCCTGGGCAAGCAGATACAACTGCGCCTTCAAGCTAGTGCCCAAACTTTGTTCAAGGGCGTAATTGCAGATGATGAATGGTTTGATGTCAGTCTATGCAATCCGCCATTTCATGGTTCAGCCGAAGAAGCAAGGGCGGGCAGTGCGCGTAAATGGGAAAATCTGAACAAATCCGGCAAACCAGGGCCAGCTGAGCCAGTGCTGAACTTCAGCGGCCGGGACGCCGAGCTTTGGTTTGAAGGCGGTGAACTGGCATTTATTGAGAAAATGATCAGGGAAAGCGCAACCATACCCACAAAAGTCTTATGGTTTTCCACCCTGGTATCAAAGTCCGCCAATTTGCCTGCAATCCGTGCGGCATTGAAGCAGGTCAAGGTCTATGATGAAAAAATCATTATCATGAGCCAGGGCAATAAAGAGAGTCGTCTGGTAGCCTGGACTTTCCTGAATGCAAGCCAACAAGCTGGCTGGGCTAAATTGCGTTGGTCAAATGGCAATAAATAGAGCCTGCGCCTGGGTATTTGCCTCCCTTACAGAATATAATCTTAGCTATAGCAGCTAGCCCTGGCTTACAATCTCGTTCGTCTGCTGACTTGCAGCCCGCAATAAACAAGAAGTAGGCAATATGTATCTGTAGAGTAAGAGTACTAAGCGTATTGAGTGAGTACTAAATATAGCGTCGCGTGATTTACTTTTGAGCAAAATGTGTCAAGGATAACAATGAAACGTGTAGATGATTTCCGCCTGAAACTGGGCAAAGATGAGCTGGTTCCTATCATGATCGGTGGCATGGGCGTCGATATTTCCACTGCTGAACTGGCTCTGGTTGCTGCACGTCTCGGTGGTATAGGTCATATTTCTGATGCCATGGTACAGGATGTCTCTGATCGTCGTTTCGACACCAGCTTTGTCAAGGAAAAAACCAAATTCTACAAGTACAATATTAACAACTCCGACAAGACTGACATCAAGTTCAACCTGGAGCAACTGGCCGAAGCTACCCGACTGCATGTAGGCAAGACCATGGAAGCCAAGCAGGGTTCCGGCATGATCTTTGTCAACTGTATGGAAAAGTTGACCATGAACGGTCCACGCGAAACCTTGAAGGTGCGCCTGGAATCTTCACTCGATGCTGGTATTGATGGTATCACCATGAGTGCCGGTCTGCATCTGGGTTCTTTTGGCCTGATCGCGGACCACCCTCGCTTCCGCGATGCCAAGCTTGGCATCATCGTTTCTTCAGTACGCGCATTGCAATTATTCCTGCGCAAGAATTCCCGACTGAACCGTCTGCCTGATTACGTCATCGTCGAAGGCCCACTGGCTGGTGGCCATCTGGGCTTTGGCATGGACTGGGCTGAATATGACTTGCAGACCATCATTACTGAAATCATTCAGTACCTGAAGGCAGAAAACCTGGATATCCCGCTGATTGCCGCTGGTGGTATATTCACAGGCAGCGATGCCGTGTCTTTCATGGAAAACGGCGCAGCTGGGGTGCAGGTAGCAACCCGCTTCACCGTCACCAATGAATGCGGCTTGCCAGCCAGCGTGAAACAGGAGTACTTCAAGGCCAGCGAAAGCGATATCGAAGTCAATAATATCTCGCCTACCGGCTACCCCATGCGCATGCTGAAGAACACACCCGCGATAGGCGATGGCATACGGCCTGGCTGCGAATCCTATGGCTATCTGCTGGACGGCAATGGCAATTGCGCCTACATCACATCCTATAACCGTGAAGTGGCAGCGCATCCCGATGCCAAGAAAGTCTCTGTCATGGACAAGACCTGCCTGTGCACCCATATGCGCAACTTCAATTGCTGGACTTGTGGACAAATGACGTATCGCCTGAAAGACACAACCCGCAAATTGCCGGATGGTAATTATGAATTGCTGAGTGCGGAACATGTATTCCGCGATTATCAATTCAGTGTTGATCATCAGATTGCTTTGCCAGCGTAATCTGGCAAGCTGAAAGCATGACGCCGCTTTAGCCTTCAAGTTAAGCGGCGTTTTTTATGCTTGTAAGCGAAACCATGCCATCCAACAATAATTGCTTACATTTGGTGCAAGTATTGCCCATCCCACGCACCAGTTATAAGTAAGCTCCCTGAAATAGTCATTAGTTAGCCTTGAATGCCTGGTTGAACCTTGGCATGAAAAATGCTGCATCGCAAACATGCTTGTGTGTCATTGACGATGTTTTTGAAAAGGCTAGTTTGATGAAAATACGCGTGCTTTCCAGCTTCTTGCTGTCCCTGACCTTCATTTTTTCCATGTTCAGTAGCACTTGCAGTGCGCAGACAGAGTCGCCAGTCTTAGCTGGCGCAACTGCCACGGCCGCCCCAGCCAGCACGTCGGCTATACCAGAGGCAGCGCCATCTTCAATGAACAAGTCCGGGATGATCGCGGCAGACAAGATTAGTGCTGGTGATACCGCCTGGATGATGACATCGACTGCACTGGTATTACTGATGACCATACCCGGCCTGGCCCTGTTCTACACTGGCATGGTGCGCAAGAAAAATGCCCTGGGCACGATGGCGCATAGCCTGGCAACTACCTGCATCGTCACAGTCTTGTGGGTGGTACTGGGTTACAGCCTCGTGTTCACAGCGGGCTCGCCTTTTCTGGGTAGCATGGACAGGTTCATGCTGCATGGCGTGAGCTTTTTGAAAGAAGCCGGGCAACTCAGCGTGCATCAACTGGCGCCGACGATACCGGAAAGCGTATTCCTGATGTTCCAGATGACGTTCGCCATCATCACCCCCGCACTGATTACCGGTGCATTTGCCGAACGCATGAAGTTTTCTGCACTGCTGCTGTTCATCACTTTGTGGTCCCTGCTGGTGTATGTACCGGTTGCGCACTGGGTATGGGAACCGGCGGGCTGGCTGGCAGCGCGTGGTGTGCTCGACTTTGCCGGTGGGACTGTGGTGCATATCAATGCCGGGGTATCCGGCCTGGTGGCCGCATTGATCGTTGGGCCACGCCTGGGCTTTGGCAAGGAACCCATGCCACCGCACAATCTTTTGCTGACAGCCATTGGTGCCTCATTGTTATGGGTAGGCTGGTTTGGTTTCAATGCTGGCTCAGCAGGTGCGGCAGATGGCCGTGCAGGGCTGGCGATGCTGGTGACACAGGTGGCAACGGCGATGTCTGCACTGGCTTGGATGTTCGTGGAATGGCTACGCCGTGGCAAACCCTCGGTACTTGGCATAGTCTCCGGTGCTGTCGCCGGACTGGTGGCCATTACACCGGCCTCCGGCTTTGTCGATCTGACGGGTGCCTTAGTCATTGGTGCTGTGGCTGGCGTGGCTTGCTACTGGGGTGCGACTTCACTCAAATCCATGGGTGGCTATGATGATTCACTCGATGTATTTGGCGTGCATGCCATTGGAGGCATAGTCGGCGCGTTACTAACCGGTGTCTTCGCATTGAAGAGCATAGGCGGTGTCGATGGCAGCCTGGCTACCCAGGCCTTTGGCGTCATCGTCACTGTCATTTATTCCGGTGCTGTGACTGCCATCATTTTATGGCTACTCAAGGTTTCCATCGGTTTGCGTGTCAACAAGGAAGAAGAAAGAGAAGGATTGGATCTTGAACTTCACGGGGAGCATATCTTATGAGTACCAGCAGCTTAGTCCAAAACGCGATGTCAGATAATCTTGCTTTTTCACTCATGGCGCGTTTGCATGTGATTTTGCGACGCCAAAATGGCCGCGTCACTGATATAGAGTACATGCGTATCAATCCTGGCTATTGTCGTGCCATACTGGATCTGGCCATGGAATTGCCTAACGAAGCTTTACGCGACATATGTCGTAAGCTGGAAGACATCTATTTTGGTGAAGCTGGCTTGTTCGTCATTCCACCGCCAGCAGATCCTTTGCTGAACAGATTGATCTCCAAAAAATCCAGTTCAACATCCGGTATGCTGGTAAGTAGCAGGATAGAAACAAATCCTCTGGCAGGCATGCCTGTGCTGGATCACAATGCCATGGTGGACCAGACTTATATAGGTCGCTTGCGCTAAAGATCACTTATGGCGGCTAATTCGTATAGCTGCCATATCTTCAGTTACAATCTCCAGAAAAAACTTGTTCCCGCAAAGGAAAAAAGCAAGCCCTTCATTCTGGACATGCAATGAAACAAACTCTTTACGACATACTCTCGGTCGCGGCGGACGCAACTCCGGAACAGATACGCGCAGCGTACCAGAATGCCATGTCCGAACTGGAAAGCACGGCGCAGCATGATCACAATAGAAAAGTCATCTTGCGTGAGGCTTACGAATTGCTTTCCACTCCACAAAAACGTGCCAGTTATGATGCTCGCCTGGCCAGACAGGAAAGCTTGCGGGTACAGGCCAGCATAGCCAGAGAACAGCAATCAACAGCTCCAGCCACCCCAACCCCTTCCAGAAACTGGTTCAGCCTGACTGCTTTGATTGTAGTACTGCTGGCAGCAGCAGCAACGTTGTGGTCAGTAAAACAAAAGGAAGAAAGCAACAGGCAAACAGAATTGCCAGTGTATAGCGCAGTCACACCTGCATCGCCAGTAAAGCCGCCGGAGCCGGCCGTCGTTCCAGCACCACCAAGCCAGATAGCAGAGCCCGCTGCCACCATTAACAATAATGTAGAGGGCAGTAAAACTGCTGAAGAAATTTATGCGCTGCGCTCTCCAAGTATCGCCCTGATCATGGTGTTTTCTCCAACCGGCGCACCGGTTTCTATGGGCAGCGGTGTCATGATCGCACCCGAAGTCCTGATCACGAATTGCCATGTAACACGCAATGGAGTGCAATATAAAGCCAGGATAGGCAAGCAATTATTGCCAGCCACGGTCATCATGGCGGATGAAGAATATGATCTGTGTCGCCTCAGCATCCCCGGTGCCAATGCACCTGCCGTAGCATTGGGTAGCACGGACAATTTGCGCATAGGCCAAAAAGTGTTTGCCATTGGTGCTCCACAGGGTCTGGATCTGACGATCAGCGATGGTATCGTTTCCGCTTTACGCCCCCTATCGACTGGCAAGGTCATACAAACTACCGCACCGATCTCACCTGGTTCCAGCGGTGGTGGTTTGTTTGATGCTGCTGGCAGACTGGTAGGCATCAACACTTTCCAGCACAGGCTAGGGCAAAACCTGAACTTTGCCGTTCCTGCAGACTGGATCAACACCATGTCAACACGCCGGGCAAGCAATCAAAGTGTGGGCGCAATAACCATGAACAGCATGGAAGGAAACAGGGACGGCAACAAGGACAGCAACCTGGAGGGTAATGCACAAGCCTCAACGGTCCAACCAGCGGCCGCAAAAATTCTTGGCCTCTGGAATTGTTATGGCGTACTGACTGGCTACAGCATGGATGTACTGTTTGAAAGAGATTCCCGCTTGAGTGGTACCATGAATGGCAAAAAGTTTTTGGGCAATTATCTTTTCGACGGTAAATCCCTTTCACTCAGCATAGGCGGTAGAATTTCCGGCATCGTTGAAGAATTTACGGATAACAAACTGGTGGTCAATCCTGGCAAGGCCGACCGCATAGTATGCAACCGGCGATAATGATGTTGTCTACCATTTTGAAAAATGGTCTTCTGTCACGCCGACCATTTTTTCTATCTGCCGCTTTGGACTATCCACACTGGCCCTGACCCAGCCACTAAATACACCTATGGGTTGCAGATAACGACTGCTGGCGATCAAAAGATTCTTGTTTTCCGCACGAAACCCCTCGGGCCGGAAATACAAATCCAGCAAACCATCATCCGTATGAATATGCCAGTCAGCCATGGCCTGGCTGGCATCAAAGTCAAACTGTGCAGCACCCAGGGCAATGATCTTGCCATCCAGCCATAAGGCATTTTCATTGCTGCCAAAATAGCCTGCCTGCAAATTAAATCCCACATCCTTCGCATGCGCCGAGGCCCAGCGCCAGCCAGTTTCACGCGCCAGAAAACCATTGCTATGGTCATAACTGCCCGTGCCTGTTTGTAAGTTGAAGCTGCGGCTACCCACCTTCACCACCCCTGTCAGCGGCATGCCTGCCGACTTGACGGTGGCATGTACCGTCCCACCCTGCACTTCACCTACCGCCAGCAGTGAAGGTGCTGCCTGGCTGGCATCGAGCAGAGCATCAATTACAAAAGAACCGCATTGCAAATGCAGTTGAAATTGCGCCTGAGCTTGTTCACTGTCAGGTAAATGCTGGAAACGAATTTTCTTGCCAAAAAACTGGAATTGCGAGGCCGCCCCAGCAGCCGGATGTGAGTTCAGTTTTGCGGTCAGGCCAGGCAAACCATCCTGAGAATAACTGGAGATGAGCTTGCCTTCCTGCCTGTCAAATACATAGGCAAAGGCAGTATTGGTCCAGCCTACATCGACGATGGCAATGCCGCAAAATATTTCTTCCGTTGCCAGTGCGACATAGTGCCAATGCTTGTGATGCAAGGCTTGCCACAGCTTGCCGCGCCTTTGATGCAGGGCCAGGCCGGACCAGTCTATGAGATTGGGGGTGCCGGCATATTTGCCACACCTGACCCGTCCTTCTGCGGTCAGGACTTGTGCAGGTGCGGGTGGCAGGAAATTGACTGGCATATTGTCTTCATCTTTTTTATATGCTCGCGATTTTGCAGTAAATTAGTTAGAGGGTCTATTTCAAACTGCACTCATATTCTGCACTGAAGGAATACCCAAGAGTTTCAACCAGGCATATCCCCACAATAGCACACCCGCACCCAGGCAGCCATAAGGATCAGCAGCACCCTGGGAAAGCACGAAGGGATAGATAATCGCAAACAAGCTCACTACCAGACCAAGCCAGAGCAAACCTGGAGTATTAAACAATTTGGCCAAAGGTAGGAAATGCAAGCCAACTACCAGCATGACGGATGGTATGATCCAGTCAGCTAGGCCCAGATTGACCAGCGCGTTTCTGGCAATCAGGATGATGATCCATTGGGCGGCATTAATGAGGTAGAACATGCGTCCAGTTTTCTTTGTTTCAGGACTGTCCTCATCAGCGTAAGGCTTGTATAAACGATGACGCTGTACTGCCATTCCAAACAGGGTAAGTCCCAGGACGGCGATAATCAGATATCCCAGCCTGTTGCCATGCATGGCAAGCTGATTCCATAGCATCAGCCAGGCACCACCGAAAACGGCAAAAAACATCGCACCCTTGGCACGAGCAGCGTGAGAAGAAAATGTGACAGCGTTGATTTCAGACATGATGGACACTCCTTGTTGAACTGTTACCAGTATGTCCGAGGATAATCATCAATATCAGAGCAAAGTGTCAGGACTTGCTGATGACAAATGTCATGTCTGTTTTTGGGGCTCAAAATACGGAATAAGTGTAGTTAGTACGACTTGCATGCATAATATCGCTTTTGTAATTTCTTGCAATGCGGTCCGCACAGGTGACAAAAGACAGGAGATTCTTAAGTGCACATACTCATTATCATCATCGCTTTGTTGGCGCTGGCTTATTTCCTAAATCAGGCTAAGCAAAAAAATATGCTCTCAACAGAAGAAAAGCCACTGCCTGCCGCAGCCCATGATGCCGCACATCAAAGCCATCTTGATCGTGTAGCAAATGGGCAGACAGTAGCTTTTATTTCAGAAGGCAAATTGTTTTATCGCGCTGCCCATGGTGAAGTCAAACAGTTGCACAGCCCTTATGTGCAAGAGATGCTGGATAAAATGGAGAAGCACAGGGAGCGAAATGCCTGGAAACAAAATACCAGTTTTGGCGTCTCAGCTTCCGGTGCGATGCGTCAGTTTGATGGCGATGGCGCGCATATCAATGCGACCGCCATGCAATTTGATGAGCAGGGAAGGATACTGTATTTTTTGCAGGATTCAGGCATGGGTGGACTGTTTTCTTATGAGCTGGAAACGGGTGTAGAGAGGCGCATACTGCACAGACAAAACCTGGCATTGACAGACATGAACCTCGATCAGGCTAGCGGCAAATTGCTGGCATCGTCCATGAACAAAACCGGCATCGCCAACCTCGTCATGCTTAATCGTGAAGGTGATGATTACCGTGAACTGACTGGTGGAGATACTCTCGATACCAGCCCCTGCTGGATACCCAATGCAGAGAAACAGGTGCTGTATCAATCCACAGGTATCGCCCGCAATCAAAGCGGTGTCGCCCTGGCCTTTGGGAATGCCAGCATACAAATGCTGGATATGAAGACTGGCTCGGTTTCGCCTGTACTGGATGACCCGGCTTATGATTACCTGCATCCAAGGGTATGCCAACAAGGCAACCTGCATTTCATACGTCGCCCGTATGAAGCACCCAAGTATGAAACCAGTAATGCCCTGCTGGATGTCCTGCTCTTCCCATTTCGTTTATTGCGTGCGCTGTTTCACTACCTGAATTTTTTCTCCATGATGTATAGCCGCAAGCCTTTGACCAGCGCCTCTGGCCCAGCCCTGAATGCCGATCTCAAGGAAATCATTTTGAAAGGCAAGCGTATCGATGCAGAAAAAGCCCTGCGAAAAGAGAACATGGTCAATGGTGTGCCGTCGCTGGTGCCAGCCTCATGGCAATTGGTCAGCCGCAACCGTCAGGGCCTTGAAACTGTCCTGGCCACCAATGTAGTCGCCTATGACATGCGCACTGATGGCAGCATCATTTACTCAAATGGCCGTGGTGTCTTCTTGCTAGGGAACGGCAGGCAATCCAGCCTGATCCTGAAAAGCGAGCTGGTGGCGGATGTGATTGCGCAATAAAGTTAGGGCGGGTAGTTTTTATAAATTTCCAGAATATGTCATAGGTTGTCATACATCTATTTAACTTGTTTTGAGTTAAAATTCCCCCAATCCCTCATGCAAACAGCCACAACATGGACATTCCAGACTACGCCAACACCCCCCCCACCAAAAGACGGCATAAAAGCCTGTCCCAGGAGGTCGTTGAAAATATTAGTAATAATGTCAAGAGTGGTGCGCTGAAGCCAGGTGACAAGCTCCCTACCGAATCGGCCATCATGGCCTTGTATGATGTCAGCCGCACCGTGGTGCGGGAGGCTATCTCGCATCTGCAAGCTGCCGGGCTTGTTCAAACCCGCCATGGCATAGGTACTTTCATACTCGAACCCAGCCAGACCCCAACTGGCATGTTGCGCGAAGCCATCGTCACCGTCAGGGATGTACTCGATATACTGGAACTCAGGATCAGCCTGGAAACCGAAGCTGCCTGGCTGGCAGCTTCGCGCCGAACCGAAGAGCAGGCGGCAGCGCTGGGCAAGGCACTGGAGGATATCCTCAGCAACAAAACGGAAGAAAATGCCTCGGTGAATGCCGACGTGCGCTTCCATCTACTGATCGCGCAGTCTACCGGCAACCGTTATTTTGTGGATATTCTTAGCAATCTAGGTACAACCATCATCCCGCGCGCCAGATTGAAGTCTGCCATGCTGGCCTTGGATGGCAGCAGCAATACCAATTACCTGGAGAGAGTCAACCGTGAGCATGAAGATATCTACCTCGCCATCCTGCGGAAAGACCAGGAAGCAGCCCGGGCCGCCATGCGTACCCACCTTAGTAACAGCCGCGAAAGATTGCGCCAGGCGCAACAACGCATAGAGGCAACACCAGAATGATCCTGGCATGGTTCGAGCCGTTCCCTCAAGCTTGTTTCTAGCCCGTCTCAAACTAGCCACACCTGCCGCAAAACTGTCCCGGGCTGAGATCAGACCCGTTCCATGAGAGAGGACAGACTGATTCCATACATACTCCAGCCCGAACCGAAGTGAACAGGGCCAAGCCTGGGTCATACCTGGATCGCCTCCCCCCTGCCAAAGCACAGCATTTTCACATTTTGGGAAAGTTTTCTTGCGATCTCTTCTTTTAAGTTGTACGATGACGTATGACTTAATTTAGCGTTGACGCAAACACTCACTTTTTAAAACCATCAAACCTGGCCATGAACTTGTCCAGGTTGCCATTTCCGGAGCCACCATGCATCCTCAAGAACTGAAACAAATCCTGTCCTCTGGCTTGCTATCCTTTCCCTTGACTGACTTTGATGCGGCTGGTGACTTCAATGCCAGGACGTACGCCGAGCGCCTTGAGTGGCTGGCGCCCTATGGTGCCAGTGCCCTGTTTGCGGCGGGTGGCACGGGTGAATTTTTCTCGCTGACTGGCGGTGAATATTCCGAGATCATCAAGACTGCGGTCGATACTTGCCGTGGCAAAGTACCTATCCTGGCTGGTGCCGGCGGCCCTACCCGTCAGGCGATAGCCTATGCACAGGAAGCAGAACGTCTGGGTGCGCATGGCATCTTGTTGTTGCCACATTACCTGACTGAAGCCAGCCAGGACGGCCTGATCCGTCATGTCGAAGAAGTCTGCGCATCAGTAAAATTTGGCGTGGTTGTGTATAACCGCGGCAATTGCCGCCTGACTGCTGACTCGCTGGAAAAGCTGGCCGCACGCTGCCCCAACCTCATCGGCTTCAAGGATGGCATAGGCGATATCGAATTGATGGTATCGATCTGGCGTCGTATGGGTGACCGCTTCAGTTACCTGGGTGGCTTGCCTACTGCGGAAGTGTATGCCGCTGCCTACAAGGCTTTGGGCACGCCAGTGTATTCTTCTGCCGTGTTCAACTTCATGCCCAAACTGGCCATGGATTTTTACCACGCTATTGCTGCTGATGACCATGCCACATCAAATCGCCTGCTCGATCAGTTCTTCCTGCCTTATCTGGAAATCCGCAACCGCAAAGCTGGTTATGCCGTCAGTATCGTCAAGGCAGGCGCACGCCTGGTAGGCCATAGCGCAGGCCCGGTACGTGCACCGCTGACTGACCTGACGGAAGAAGAAGATGCGATGCTGCATAAACTGATCCTGGCACAAGGCCCACAATAAATTCAGAAGTAAAGGGAGTACAGTATGCAAATCACCGGGCAAATGCTGATCGGTAAAAAAGTCGTGTTTGGTCTGGCAGGCAATGCCAAAGCCATAGACCCATCCACCAATCAAGAAATCGAACCTGTTTTTGGCTTCGCCACCACAGATGAGGTTGAGATGGCTTGCCTTCTGGCAGAACAAGCTTTCGATAGTTATCGCACCACTGGTCTGGAGCAAAGAGCACGCTTTCTGGAGGCCATCGCCACCGGTATCATGGACTTGGGACCTGTTCTGATAGAACGCGCGGCGCAGGAAACCGGCTTGCCCGTCGCCCGCCTCGAAGGCGAACGTGGCCGCACCGTCAATCAATTACGCCTGTTTGCCAAGGTAGTGCGCGATGGTCATTGGCTGGATGCGACCATAGATAGCGCATTGCCTGAACGTGCACCACCGCGCCCTGATCTTCGTCTGCAAAAAATCGCCCTGGGACCAGTTGCTGTATTCGGCGCCAGCAATTTCCCCCTGGCGTTTTCGGTTGCTGGTGGCGATACTGCCTCTGCACTGGCTGCGGGCTGTCCTGTCATCGTCAAGGCGCATAATGCCCATCTTGGCACTTCTGAACTAGTAGGCCGGGTCATACAGAGAGCAGTCGCAGATTGCGCATTGCACGAAGGTGTATTCTCCATGCTGGTAGGTGCAGGCAGCAAAGTAGGTCAGCAACTGGTTGCCCATCCAGCCATCAAGGCCGTTGGTTTCACTGGCTCTCGTTCCGGTGGTCTGGCCTTGGTGAAAACCGTTGGCCAGAGGAAAGAACCTATCCCGGTCTACGCAGAGATGAGCAGCATCAATCCGGTATTTTTATTGGATCAGGCTTTGACATCACAGACTACGACACTGGCGAAAAATTTTGTCGATTCATTGACTCTGGGTGCTGGCCAGTTCTGCACCAATCCAGGCTTGGTCATTGCCATAGAAAGTGAAGCAGCGAGACAGTTTTTAGCCGATGCAGCCAGGGCACTTGAGGACAAACATGCGGCGACCATGCTGACACCGGGCATACATCAAGCCTATGTCAAAGGCACGACTCACCTCGCTGACATCAGTCAATTGCAACTGGTCGCCAAAGGCCAGCAAGCAGAATCAGCATGTGCGGCACAGGCGGTATTGTCGGTTTGTTCTGGCGCTACTTTCCTGAGCACGCCAGCATTGCAGGAAGAAATTTTTGGTCCCTCTTCGATCGCTATTTTGTGCAAGGATTTTGAAGAAGTCGTCGCAGTTGCTTCGTCGCTGGAAGGTCAGTTAACAGCAACCGTGCATGCCACAACCAATGATCATGCACATGCCAGGAAGTTGTTGCCAGTGCTGGAAAAGAAAGCCGGGCGCATCTTATTCAATGGCTTTCCGACCGGAGTGGAAGTGGCCCATGCCATGGTACATGGCGGCCCATTCCCGGCGACCTCAGATAGCCGCAGCACTTCAGTTGGCGCAGCAGCCATAGAGCGCTTCTTGCGGCCAGTTTGTTACCAAGGTTTTCCGGCAGAATTGTTGCCAGCAGCGCTGCAAGATAACAATCCACTGCAAGTCGCACGTATGATGGATGGCAAATTGACGCTGGCATCGTAAGCATCTGAATGACCCGCTTGTGATACAAGCCAAGCTCATGCAAAAAACTCACATAGATGTGTAGCATGACCAAACAAATTATAAAAATGGAGACGCTCGTATGAGCCAACAATCTATAGGAAAATACCGGTGGACGATTTGTGCACTGCTATTTTTCGCGACCACCGTTAACTACCTCGATAGACAGGTACTAAGCCTGCTGGCTCCCGATCTGTCCAAAGAATTTGGCTGGACCAATACCGACTACGCAAATATCACCGCAGCCTTTCAATTCGTGTATGCGATCTCCATGCTGTTTGCAGGTCGTCTTATCGACAAGATAGGCACCAAGCAAGCCTATTTGCTGGCGATTGCCGTCTGGTCTTTCGGTGCCATCATGCATGCCTACTCCATACTTTGGGGAGAAGGACTGGCATCATTGTTCACCGCTCTCGGCCTGGCCGTCATCCCCGTATCCGTGGCGGGTTTCATGATATCCAGGGCTGTGCTGGCTTTCGGTGAGGCAGGTAATTTCCCCGCAGCGATCAAGGCGACAGCTGAATATTTCCCTAAACATGAACGCTCTTTGGCTACCGGTATATTCAATTCCGGGGCCAATATAGGTGCAATTCTGGCACCGTTGACAGTACCGCTGATCGCCGAGTTATGGGGCTGGCAGGCAGCGTTCATCATCATCGGCGCGATAGGTTTTTTATGGATGATATTCTGGCAGTTATTTTATGAAAAGCCAGAAAAGCAAAAATACCTGTCTGCTGCAGAACTCGCTTATATCAATAGCGGCGACACCCAAGTCATTGAAGAAAATAGTACTCAGCCTGCACAAAAAATATCCTGGTTTAAACTACTGTCTTACAAACAAACATGGGCCTTTGTCGTTGGAAAATTCATGACCGATGGAGTATGGTGGTTTTTCCTGTTCTGGTTGCCAAAATATCTGGAAGCGCAATATAAGATGCAAAAGACCGACATCGTACTGCCACTGGCTATCTTGTACAGCATGACCATGATAGGCAGCATCGGCGGTGGCTGGTTCCCAAGCTACTTCATGCGTAAAGGAGACAGTGCTTACAACGGCCGCATGAAGGCAATGCTGGTCATTGCTCTGTTTCCGCTTGTCGTTTTGCTGGCGCAGCCATTTGGCTACCTCGGTTTTTGGGTACCAGTATTGCTGATCGGTGTAGGCACTTCTGCTCACCAGGCCTGGTCAGCGAATCTGTTCACGACTGTTTCGGATATGTTCCCGAAAAAATCGGTCGCATCCATCGTGGGCATAGGCGGCATGGCCGGTGGACTGGGTGGCGTCCTGGTGTCCAAAGTAGGTGGCTGGTTGTTTGATTACTACGGTCAGCTTGGTCAGATCCAGACTGGATATACCATCATGTTTACTTTCTGTGCAGTGGCTTATTTACTGGCCTGGGGCATGATGAAAACCCTGGTACCCATCCATAAAGAAATTACTGATCTGTAAATTTATTAAAGCTTATTTAATCGCAACATGACTCAATTTTCTCACATAGAATCAATACCGGCTGTGAGTTGCATCGTGGGTGAAAGTCCCTTATGGCATGCAGAACAGTCTGCCTGGTATTGGGTCGATATACCGGCAAAAACCATATGGAAACTGAACGCCAGGAATGGTCATTTGACATCCTGGCTAACGACAGAAATGGTGGCATGCATTGCCCTGAAACAGGATAGTGATTTTATCGCGGGAATGGAAAGTGGCATTTTCAACCTGCATCTGGGCGAAGGTCCACGTGCATTGCAAAGCCGCTTGGCTACACCCGCCGAACTGGCAGAATCGGGGACTGGCATGCGCTTTAATGACGGTCGTTGCGACCGCCAAGGGCGTTTCTGGAGCGGCACCATGTTTATGGACATGGCTGCAGCCAAAGCGATTGGCAATCTTTATCGCTATACCCCGGATCTGGGCTTGTCTGCACCTGTGATCAACAACCTATTGACCCAGAATGGCCTGGCATGGTCGCCCGATGGCAAGACCATGTATTTATCAGACTCTCACCCTGCCAGCCAGACTATCTGGGCGTTTGACTATGACGTGGCGGAAGGCATGCCGCATCACAGGCGCGTCTTCGTTGACATGAAACCCATGGCTGGACGCCCTGATGGTGCTGCCATGGACGTCGATGGCTGCTACTGGATATGCGGTAATGATGGCGCCTGTCTGTTACGCTTTACACCAGCCGGCAAACTCGACAGAACTATTGCACTGCCCATGAACAAACCCGCCATGTGTACCTTTGGCGGCCCGGATATGAGCACCCTGCTCGTTAGCTCCATAGGAGCTGGCAAGGCAGAACATGATCAGTGGGCAGGTAGCCTGATACTCGTCCGACCAGGAGTGGAAGGCGTAGCAGAAACAAGATTTGCAAATTAATTTTGTAGAAAGCGCAGTGGTACTTGGGCGCATAAGAGATTTTCTCTTATGCGCTTTTTTTTCACTAATTTTGAACTTATGCTGACAATACAGAATTATGCAGTTTGTCACCTATCTGTACATTCTTCAATTCCAGACCCTGTACGTTATACAAATACATAGGGCTGGCTGAATTCACTGGCGTCCCAAACTGGCAATCACTGATACTGACATTAGTAACCGGGAAGATCATTGGGTTCTTATCGTCCCCATTATAGTCAGACGCTACTGGTCCTAGAATGACGATGGCCTGGAAGCACGAGAACTTGCCATTTTTGGTCGTGACATTACCCACTTTGACATTCGAGATATGCACATTCGTCACCACTGGTGGTCTGGTCCTGACATTGTCACTGACAGGTGCGTAATCACAATCAAAAGTGATCACGGCACCGGCAGCGGTGGCCACCGTCTTTGACTGGATGGGTGAGCCAGGGAGTGATGTATAAAAAGACGGACTGGTCTGTACCCCATTCGGTATCGAGATATTACGTACATAGAAATTTTTCAGGTAACCACCCCGATTCATATTCGTCTTCAGACGTATCGCCGTATTCAATGGATCAGTGGCCCAGTGTATATTTTCAAACAAGAGATTCTGCGCATAGACATTCTGTATACCGCCCGCCATTTCACTCCCCAGTGTCACCGCACCATGGCCACTTTGCATGGTGCAATTCTGGATAACAATATTTTGCGAAGGACCAAAATGCGTATCGAGATTCTTGCCCGCCTTGATGGCGATACAGTCATCGCCAGAATCAAAGGTGCATGATTCAACCAGCACATGGTCACAAGCTTCAGGATCAAAGCCATCGCTGTTGGGGCCATGGCTTTTTGCCAGCACATTGCGTATCACGACATTGCGGCAATGTACAGGATGATGCTGCCAGAACGGCGTGTGGTTGACCTGGTAGCCTTGCATCAGCACATTCGTACAACTGATGAACTGTATCATCGGTGGGCGCAGATTATGTCCCAAGCCGAAGATGCGCTTACCCAGAGGAACACCAGCCTCAGAAAGCGATGGCAGGTAATTCGCATCGGCTCGCCACTTATCATTGTCACCTTGTATGCGCAGCCTGTGCTTTTCATCGACTTGCGGTGCGATTTTTTCCAGGCTGATGGCATTCAAGTCATTCGGTGTATTTTCCGAACGCTTGCCATGCTTGTAATTGGGGCTGGTATTTTGGCCTACTGAATTGATGGTTTTTTGCTTGCCCTTCCAGGTCCACCAGCAATCACCATTTTCATCAAACGGAACACCACCCTGGCCGTCGAGTATGCTGGTCCAGTCGTCACCGGTCAGGGCAATATTATCCTGACCATAGGCATACACCATGGGTGAAAAGTTCAGGCAGTCATTGCTTTGCCAGCGCGAAATCACCAACTTGCCGTTTGGCCCGCAATCAAAGCTGCCATATTTTGCATAGTCTTCCGGGTCATTACTGAAATAGACGTGTGCGCCTTTGAGCAAATGCACATTCACGTTCGATAATAAAACGATAGGCCCGGCACAATACCAGTTCCCGGCAGGAACCAGCACACGGCCACCACCTGCTTCATGGCAAGTCTTGATCGCTTGAGTTATGGCTGGATAAATATCTCTGGAATTTGCTACCGGCGTTTGCACAGCAGCCTGCTCTTCATACGATATCCAGGCTTTGACACTTTTCAATTCACAAGTGACTGCGCCAAAATCCGTGATGCGGTAGTCCGCCTTGCGAAATTTCAAAGGGCTGGAAAGGCGGTCCACGATATCCTGCGCTTTTTTCCAGGGATCGTCTATCGTGATCGCAGCAAGTGCCTGGCTCACTGGCAACGCACTGCCAGTCGTGACGGACAATCCCGTTAGCGACACTTTTTTCATAAAACTGCGACGTGCAGGTTGGCTTGATTGAATTCGTTTTTCCTGTTTCATATTATCTCTCTTGTGTTTTTTCGAGCGCACTTTTAATCCTGCTACTAGCTCACTCGTCTGTATTATTGAATTCAGCAAGAAATACGCGTACCGGAGAAAATGGTCCGACGTAGCCCATTTGTTTTACGGGGTCAATTTTTGCAGCAAGCAGATTTGCCCAGTAATCATCGCTGGAAAATTGAGCCGGGCGGTAAGGCAAAGTACCTTTCTTGTTCCAGTCTGACCAAGGCTGTTTTTTATTGATATGCGCGCCAATCACGGAGTTCATGACTACCATCTTGCCTACCGACTCCAGTGTCTGCTTTCTGATCGTGCCTGTTGGCGAATTGAATTGATCCACTTCGCCTATCTGGCAGTCATAGCCAGGGACAGGCACAGGTGCGTATGGTGTACAGCGTTCGTTCGAAAACCATTGTCGGGCCAAACTGAATTTTCCCGCCAAGGCATTGCTGCTGCCATCATGGGTAAAACGGCAATGATCGAACACAAAACCATAGCGTGATTTCACATTGGTATTGGGAGCACCGACATAAGCAGAGTTGCGGTCACCGAGAGTCTTGATTTCGGTTTCGAAAAAATAAGCAGTAGTATCACCAAAAATGAAATCCACATCGCCTTCAATGTAAGAGCGCTGGAAAAATTGCCTCGCGGTCTGGCCATCCTTGCCCGACTTCATATACAAGGTATCCTGGAAACCCAGCATGCGCACACTGTCGAAATGCGATTTATCAGCGCCATCCAGCATGACTGCCAAAGCCTGATGATGCACCATTTTGCTGCGCGCATAGATACCGTTTTCATCGGGACAATTACCGGGCTGGCAATCTGCCAGCGCATTACCCTTATCCTTATTATAGGAATTTTCTATAGTCAGATTCTTTGCCTGAAAACCGGGGCTTTTGACCCATAATACTGCGGTGCCAAAAGTACCTAGCGTAGGCTTATCCTTCAAACCCTCGTGCATGGCATTGATGCTGTGGTGCATACCAGAAAACTGCGCAGAAAACTGCGCAGTGTAGTTGCTACCAGTGGTCGCAGCATCCAGATTGGCAGTAATGCGGGTAGTGGTTGCATCGTTGCCATACAGGGTAATGGGGATGGCTGTATGAGGTACATATACCAGCTCACGATAAGTGCCGGGCTTGATGAAAACATGGATGCGCTGCCTGCCAGTCTTGCCTTTATCCATATCGGTAACAGCCTGATTGACAGCGGCCTGTACTTGTCTGAATGTCCTGACACCGTCTGGTACAGCATTAGCATCGACGATATAGTCAGGTGTCAATTGCGGGTCAGCAGCGATGGGTTCAGATTTGGGATCCCAGGGTGATATCCGCTCATTGCCGGGCAAGCCAGCATACTTCAATACTTCGGCATAGGCAAAGTACTTGGCTGTCTGCGCATCGAGTTGCGGACGTTTACTATGGTGCAGCAAATCCGGATAGGCAGCAAAGGCCTGTTCACATTGCTGAGGATTGGCCGGAATACTGTCAAAGACGACTTTCTCACTACTGGCCAATCGTACATATTCAAACTGGCGGCTGCTTTTATCTGCCACACTGACGTCTTGCAATGCAAACTCTATGGGACGAGCAGCATCGTAGCCACGCAATATGATCTTGCCTGGCGTCAGTGATTGCACATGCTCAAGCTTGATGTTGCGGTACTGAGGTATCAGATTGCCAGCCGCAGTTTTTCCATAATGCGTATCAAAATCAATAGGTGCCTTGACATTGCGTATGCAGACATTGCGATAGCTAATGTTTTGCACAAGCCCGCCACGTGAGATATCACTCTTGATGCGCAAGCCTGAAGTCGTGCCATCCATGCTGAGATTTTCTATCAGGATATTTCTGATCCCGCCATTGGTTTCACTGCCTATGGACATGCCATGACCAGAGTAGAAATGATTATTGCGTATGGTGATATTTTCGGTAGGCCCATTATTGCCCGCCTTGATGGCGACATTATCATCACCGGTGCGGATATAACTATTGGCAATCGTGATATTGCGTGAGGAAATCGGGTCTATACCATCAGTATTTCTGGCATTGGCAGGCGTGTCTATGCGCACACCCCAGGCAGTAAAGCCGTCTACCTGGTTGAGGGTGACATGGAAATTGGGTGAATTACGCAAAGTGATATTGTGCAGAGTGATGTCATTCGACTGCGTAACTTCTATCAGCCTGGGCACATTCTGGCGATTGTTTTCTTTCTGCGCTCTACGGGCAATTTGCCACCAACTTTCTTCCTTGCCACTGATACGCTCGCCGCCCTGGCCGTCTATCACGCCTTCGCCATAAATACCGCTGCCTTTGGCGTGGTCAATGGTGATGAAGGGCTTACAGCCTTTGCCCTTGTCATCATTCGTGCCACAAGTGCCGGCACCACGATCATAGTCCAGTGAGTGAGTAGATGCATACAGCGTAACACCAGCATCGATCAAAAGCGAAACGCCGCTGCGCAATTGCAAAGCGCCGGATACGAATGCGACCTTGTCATTACGGCTGCGTAAGCGTACTGCCTGTCCCGGGCGGCAGGCATCTATTGCCGTTTGCAGAAGCTGGGTATCTGGTGCGCGGCTTGCCGGGTTTGTTGTATCCTGCTTGCCAATCTCCAGTTGTGCCGCCAGCACACTGCAGACGGCTGGCGTCTGCGGCTCCTTCACGAGACGGGTATCCTGAGCATTTGCAGAGCTGGCAAGCAGCAAAGCCGTGATTGTCGGAGTGAGCCAAGTTGCGGAGATTATCTTTTGCTGACTCATCATCTAGTCTCTGCATTCACATGCGATTGCAAAACTGGGGCGACTATCAGCAATTCTTTCAATACCATAGCAGAAAAATAGGCTGCCCCCTTACCACCAAGGTGGGTACGGTCAAAAGCCGACTTCGCAGCCCCTGCTTTTTCCATCTTGGACAAGTCTGTAGTTGCTACCGGCAGTACAGCAGGCGGAGGTGCCATTGCCAGGGTATCAGCCTCAGCTTCGCCCATGGCTTGCACAGCCTTATAACTGATCGCATTTAAATCGATCAAAGTCACATGCTTGCTCGTCGCCACCTTGATGCTGGCTTCTGCCCAGGGACGCAAATCATTTTGTAATTGCGCACCTTTGAAACTGCGCCTGGTCAAAGGAGTCAGCAATACGGCATGTGCCCCGGCTGCCTGCAATTCCTCAACATAACCAGCCATATTGACAGGGAACTCTGTCGCCAGGTCAGTCGAGCGTCCGGGCTTGCCGGGCTGGTCATTGTGGCCGAACTGTATCAGGACCAAGGTCTGGCTGAATTGCGCATTGCTTGCTATGAGTTTCTGTACTACTTCCCACGAACCTTCTGCGCGATAACTGCCAGAGCTACGCCCGCCTTTGGCAAGATTCAGACAAGTCACGTCAGGCTTGAAACGCTGGCACAAGGCATCACCATAGCCACTTCTTGTGGCCATCGTGGAGTCCCCCACAAGGATGACGCGGACAGGTTTGCCAACATCAGACTCAACTTGTTTTGGCTGGCTGCAAGCGCAGACCAGCATGGCACTGATCACCATCAAGGCGACAGAGCGAAGAAATAGTTTCATAGGATACTCTTGATCTTTTCGATAAAAACGGGGTCTGCAAGCAGACCCCGAAGTTCGTCTCAAGTCTAGGCAGACAATGTCTTGTTATGCACGGTGTTACCTATCCTGACATTCTTCAAGGTCAAGCCCTTGACGTTGTATAGATACAGCGGATTGGCAGCATTGGCTGGGGTACCGAGATCACAATCAGTGATAGTGACATTCGTGACTGGAACAATATGCGGTGCCGGTTTTGCCGGGCCGTTATAGTCGCTGGCCACTGGCCCCAGAATGACTATCGCCTGATAGCAAGAGAACTTGCCATCTTTGGTATCGACATTCGCCACTTTGACGTTCGAGATATGAATATCGGAAACCACCGGCGGACGTGTACGCACATTGTCATTGATTGGGTCGTAACCACAATCGATGGTGATAATGCCGCCAGCTGAGGTCGCCACTGACTTGGTAGGAATGGCAGAACCAGGTAAGCTGGAATAGAACGCTGGTGTGGTACGTATGCCATTCGGCACCGTAATATTGCGTATATGCAAATTGCGCAGGAAACCGCCTCGGCTCATATTGGACTTCAACCTGATTGCGATATTCAGCGGATCAGTTTTCCAATGGCTGTTTTCAAATACCAGGTTTTGCGCAAATACATTCTGTATGCCACCAGACATGATGCTGCCAAAAGTCATGGCACCATGACCACTATGCATCTTGCAATTCTGGATCACGATATTCTGTGAAGGACCATACTGTATGTCCGGCCCCTTGCCAGAATCAACTGCGATGCAATCGTCGCCAGTATCAAAGGTTGAATCTTCTATCAAAACGTGATCACAGGATTCAGGATCAAAACCATCGCTGTTCGGACCTATGCTATTGGCATAGATATTCTTCACATGCACATTGCGGCAATTGACAGGGTTATGTTGCCAGAATGGAGTATTGGTAACTTGATAGCCCTGGAACAGCACATTCGTGCAACTGATGAATTGCACCATATGCGGGCGCAAGAAGTGCCCCATTCCGAACACACGTTTTTCTGCAGGTACTCTGGCTTCTGCCAGCGCACGCAGATAATTGGAATCGCGACGCCATTTGTCTCCTTCACCCTGGATGAAACTGGCTTCTTGTGCACTCAGATGCGGTGCGGCTTCCTGCAATGAAGTGGGATTCAGCGGATTCAGAGAAACTTCAGTCTCACCTTTGACATGCTTGACATAGTTTCCGCTGTTGCCCGCTGCGATATCGCCGCTGGTATTTGGCTTTTCCCTACCCTTCCAGGACCACCAGCAATAAGGACTATCCGGGAAATCGACACCAGCCTGACCATCGAGTATGGCAGTCCAGTCATCGCCAGTAAGAGCGATATTGTTTTGTCCAAAAGCATAAACCATAGACGAGAAGTTCAGGCAGTCATTGCCTTCCCAGCGCGTCATGGATAAATTGCCATTCTTGCCGCAATTGAATTTGCCGTATTTTGCATAGTCAGCCGGATTATTGCTGAAGTAAACATGCGCGCCAGCCTGCAAGTGCACATTGACATTCGATAACAATACGATAGGCCCAGCGCAATACCAGTTACCCGCCGGGATAACGACTCGTCCACCACCTGCTTTATGACATGCGGCGATGGCTTCGGCAATTGCTGGGTAGCAATCCTTGGAGCCTTTCGCCGGAGTCGATAGATTGGCTTTTTCAACAAAGGAAATCCAGGCAACTGTCGGCACTACCTGACAGGTTTCCGCACCAAAACTGGTGATGGGAAAATCTTCCTTGCGGAACTGAATGGGCGTGGAAAAACGATTGATGATGTCCTGTGCCTGCTTCCAGGGATCTTGTTTTCCTGCGGCGGCAAAAGCACTTGCTGGGATGCCACTGCCCAACAAGAGACCACTGGCAGATGCGGCCTGCAAGAAACTGCGGCGTTTCAAATTCAAACTGTTTTTCAGATTACTGTTTTGCATCATGGCTCCACGTCCCCCATGTACGCATGGGGGACTTTTCTTCAGAAGTTGTAAGACAAACGTGCATTGAATGCGCGGCCTATGGGGCTGGCAGCACTGCTCAGATAGCCATAGGTGTAGCCACTGTGATTGGTAATCGGTGGTTTGGCATCCAACAGATTGGTGATACCGGCGGACAAGGTCAGGTTTTTAAAGCCGCGATAGCTTGCGGTCAAATTCCATACCTGGTACGGCTCGATATCCCTGAAATACTGGGCGGCAATCAGGTTTTGATCGTGGTAGCCAGTATTGTAGTTTTGTGTCAGTTGCGAACTCCAGTCACCCTTGGTCCAGGACATGGTCAGCGTGTGTTTCCAGCGGAAGGTAATGATGGGCAAGCTGCTGGTAGTGCCATTGCTGGCCACACCGAAACGACCTACATTGGACACGAAGGCGCTGTCTTTTTCCAATTGATTATCAAATTGCGTCAGGTATGTGCCATTCAACTGAAACTTGAAATTACCTATGGAAGTGCGGGGGATATCGTAAGCAACTGTCACATCAATACCAGAAGCTTTTTGCCCACCCAGATTCATCGTGATATTTTTGATGTAAGCCAGAGAGCCATCAGCATTGCGCACGAACAGGTCTGCGTATTTGGTCGGATTCAGGAAGTAGACTTGCTCAGGCAAGTTTGCCAGCATGTCTTTCATTTCTATATGCCAGTAATCTGCAGACAAAGTCAGGTTTTGCAGAGGCTCTACCACGGCCCCCAATGTGAAGCCGCGTGAAGTTTCTGGCACCAGATCAGGGTTACTACCCGTCTGACGTGGCAGGGAAACATTACATACCGCCGAAGCTACCAGGCCTGGCAAAGCCTTGCCCGTACCTGCTATGCCGGGCGTACCGCCAGGGCATTGCACTGGGTCATCCCATTTCGATGACGTTGTGGTATTCGCGCCTGGGACACGGTAACCATAACGATCGAACAAAGTCGGTGCGCGGAAACCGGTATTGGCTGAGCCACGGAACATCAAGGCCTTCATCGGTTGATAGCGAAAGCTGGCCTTGGGGTTGATGGTATTGCCAAAATCACTGAAATGATCGTCACGCACGGCCACGTTAAAATTTAATTCCTTGGTCACAGGAATTTCCATTTCAGCATAGAGTGCTGCGACATTTCGCGCACCCTGTCCACGTGAAGGGCCTGATGCAGCATAAGTCACAATCGATGTGATCGCTGTCTTGGTATCCTCTGTCGTATCCCTGTGCAAGTCTGCACCCAGTGCCAGCGTCAGTGGCCCGCCTGCCAGCTTGGTGAGTTCTGTGGAGGCAGTAAAATCAATACCTGTGAAGGTACTGACAGAATGGCGATTTTGCGCACCATCGACGCCTATGCTGGCCAGGTAAGCCTTGCCTGCTGCATCCTGCAAGCCAAAAGGATTCAAGGTACCGTTAGCGATACCCTTCAACAACGCAGGACCATCGACATAGCCTGCCTCATAGTAATTGTCGCGCTGGCTATGTCCATAAACAAAACCAGCCTTGTAATCCCAGTTACCGATACGGCCTTCATCATTGATGGCAATGCGTTGATTGATTTGCACATCCTTGGTGACGGCCTCGGCCAGGTCAGCAACACTCCAGGTCACGGTTAGGGGCTCACCTTTCAAGCCTGCCACGGCTGGCACGCCACCTGTACCGCCGGGGTACCATTTACTGGTCGACGGCAGCAAGGCACTTACACCATTTGCTGCCAGGCTGGTGGTCGGATTTTTTGTGCCCAGTATATGCTCTTGTCCACGCATGTAATCAATGCTGAGGATATGCTCGTCATTGAATTTCTTTGTTGCCTTTGCGTAGAAAGTTACTTGCTCATTCCCATACAGGGCAGTGCCGTAATATGCTGCATTCAGTATGCAGGTATTTTTTGCACCCTGTATGCTGTAAGGAGCCTGGCAGTTGCTGGCATAGTAAGGATTTGCAGCCGTTTTGTTGGTGGCCGTCGTAAAGTTGGCAGGCATGGCATAGCCACCGCTGCCCAGAGTAGGCGCACGACCTATGCTGGTCAGCATTTCGGTTGTGCTTAATTCGGCACGGTCGGATGCCAGCAAGCGGCTACGGCGATGGGCATCAATCGTACCGTAAAGATTCCAGCCATCTTTTTCCAGATCACCGACACCTACGGTAGCAGTAACCCTTTGTTCATCACCACCACCTGTCTTTTGCGGTTTGACGAACTGGGCTGAAACAGAGTTACCAACCACGGTGCGCTTGGTGATGAAGTTGACCACACCACCGATAGCATCAGAACCATATATCGAAGATGCACCATCGCGCAGGATTTCTACCCTGGCGATGGCACTCATGGGTATTACATCCAGATTGGCATAACCATCAGCAATCGCTTCGTTGGCAAGGCGACGGCCATTCAATAACACCAGCGTACGATTCACACCCAGGCCGCGCAGATTGATATTGGTGCCTGATCCAGCATTCGAAGGTGCCAGCGAGGCTGATTCAGGCAAGGCCATCATCAGATCTGCCAGTGTGGTCATGCCACGTTTTTCCAGTTCTTCACCGCTGACCATGGTCACTGGCAAAGATGCTTCAGTCGCCAGGCGCTTGATGGATGAACCAGTGACTTCCACCCTTTGTACTTCTTGCGCTTGCGCATGATTCACTACCGCCAGTACTGCCAGCGCGATGGATGACAATACAAATACTGGCCTTTGGAATTTTTTATCGTCTTTCATTATTCAGTCTCCTCCTGTTTTTCATGGAATTCTCGTGCCTATGCTGTTGTGCATAAGTCACTAGTTGGAGCACCTCGCGTACTCTGTGCCACTGCGACGAAGATGGGCGGAAGAAGCCCCACCGGGGTCACAGCCGGTCAAGATAGAAATCCGATTTTGGGGCTGCTGTCAGCCCCGGGGATACAGTCGCAAATGTATTCTTTGCTTGTTGACTGATCCTTTGCCTGCTTATACGTTCATACGCTTATCCGCTCATCCGCGAGAAAAAGTCCTGGTCACTCTTTCAAGATGAGCGCGCATGGCCTTTCTCGCTGCAGCCGGATCATGGGAAGCAATTGCTTCCAGTATGTTGCGGTGATCCGTCAATGTTTGCTGGCGTAATTCTTCAGTCTGAAAATGCTCCTTCAATTTATGCCACAGGCGGCCCCGCTGGTTCCACAAGTATTCCACCGTACCTACCAGTGCACTATTGCCCGTGGCTCTGGCAATGGATAGATGAAAATTCCGATCGGCGTTTTCATTGCTGGAATAATTGGCATGATGCTTTTCCATTTCCAGCACGGCCTTCAAAATTTCATCAATGGCAGAATCGGTTGCTACCCTGGCTGCAATCGCCGCCACCTCAGATTCAATCAAGCGTCGCGCAGACAATACTTCAAACGGTCCCGGCCCTGCTTCTGGCACATCTGCCTGGCCTTCCGGCAAGCCGCTAACATAGACACCAGAGCCACCGCGCACTTCAATCACACCGCCCAATTCCAGCGCAATCAGTGCTTCACGCAAGGACGCGCGGCTGACACTGAGCTTGGTTGCCAGATCGCGCTCAGATGGCAAACGCTCTCCAGCAGCAATATTCTCTTCAGCAATCAGCGCCTGAATCCTGTCAGCCACTACCCGGTACAGCCTGGGCTCATGAGGCAAAGCTTCGTTCTGCGCAATATTTTTTTTCATCATGATTTGCAACTTTAAGAAAAGCTTAATAAAAGCAATTCGGTCAGGCCATTCTAATGTGGTCAGACCAAATATGCAATGTGGACTAGCCAGATATTTTTTTTGGTGGCATACTCGCCACAAATGATACCTGAGGGATTATAGCGGACTATGCGCTCCCCACCGGTAAAAGAAGAAAAATCTGAAGGTAAAAATAAATGATTTTCATAGGGAATATTGGTTTTTTCGTGGTAACACTGCCGTGCGCCAGCCCGAAATCCATCTCCCCTTGACATGCTCATAAATGTTCATGCCAGTAGTATTTTGGTAAGACCAATTTCACGAAAATCAGATTTTTCGACAAAAAATAATTGGCTGATTTGTCTGTTTTTTGCACTGACAGCCACATCTAGCGGAGAAGGGGAAAAATAAAATGACAATATCCAGCACCAGTTTGCCGCTCTATATACGCATGCATGCCAATGACAATGTGGCGATAGTTGCCAATGATGGCGGCCTGCCTGCGGCGACTCGCTTTCCCTGCGGCCTGACATTGCTGGAGCACGTTCCGCAAGGGCACAAGCTGGCATTGCAAGATCTCGCCGAAGGCGCAGCGATTACCCGCTACAACGTCACGATAGGCTATGCAGTGCGCGCCATCCCACAAGGAAGCTGGGTGGAAGAATCCCTGATAAGCATGCCCGCCGCCCGCGAGTTGCTGGACTTGCCGATCGCCACTGTGTCAGCGCCCGACACTACCCCGCTAGAAGGGTATACGTTCATGGGCTTCAAGAATGCCGATGGCAGTGTAGGCACGCGCAATATTCTGGCGATCACAACAACCGTACAATGCGTATCTGGCGTGGTCGAACATGCTGTGCAACGCATCAAGGAAGAACTCTTGCCCAGGTTTCCACATGTCGATAATGTGGTTGGGCTTGAGCATACTTATGGTTGTGGGGTTGCTATCGATGCGCCAAATGCCAACATCCCCATACGAACAGTGCGCAATATCAGCCTGAACCCAAATTTTGGCGGGCAAGCCATGGTGGTCAGTCTGGGTTGTGAAAAACTGCAGCCTACGCGCTTGTTCCCCAAAGGCAGTATCCCGATAAAAAATGGGGATGAGGGTAGTGGAGAACCAGCGCTGGTGTGCTTGCAGGATCAGGTACATGTGGGCTTCAATTCCATGATTGCATCCATCATGCGTACGGCAGAGAAGCAATTAACAGAGTTGAATAAACGTCGCCGCGTGCCCTGTCCGGCATCGGAACTGGTGGTGGGTGTGCAGTGCGGCGGTAGTGATGCATTCTCGGGCGTGACTGCCAACCCTGCAGTTGGCTTTGCCACAGATCTATTGGTGCGTGCTGGTGCGACGGTGATGTTTTCTGAAGTGACTGAAGTACGCGACGGTATAGACCAGTTGACCTCACGTGCAGCCAACGCTGAAGTGGCAGCGGCCATGATCAGGGAAATGGCATGGTATGACGATTATCTGAAACGTGGCGGAGTTGACCGTAGCGCAAATACTACACCCGGCAATAAAAAAGGTGGGCTATCGAATATCGTTGAGAAGGCCATGGGTTCCATCGTCAAATCAGGCAGTTCCACTATTTCTGGTGTCTTGCCACCCGGCGACAAACTCACGCAAAAAGGCTTGATCTATGCTGCCACACCCGCCAGCGATTTTGTCTGCGGCACTTTGCAACTGGCAGCGGGCATGAACCTGCATGTATTTACTACCGGGCGCGGCACGCCATATGGCCTGGCCGCAGTTCCTGTCATCAAGGTCGCCACCAGAAATGACCTGGCAAGACGCTGGCATGATCTGATGGATATCAATGCTGGCAAGATCGCCAGCGGCGAAGCCACGATCGCCGATGTAGGATGGGAATTATTCCAGATGCTGCTGGATGTTGCCAGTGGCAAGGAAACCTGGGCCGAGCACTGGAAACTGCACAATGCCCTGGTCTTATTTAACCCGGCACCGATTACCTGATAGCTTAAACCAGAAAAATGCAGATCAAGAATTCATTTAAAGAGAAAGCGCCCCATGAATACCACTATCACTGAAAAGCCATTTAATCGCATCTTGCTGACCGGCGCCGCCGGTGGCCTGGGCAAAGTCTTGCGCGAACGTATCAAGGCATGGGCCAACATCGTTCGCCTCAGCGACATCGCCGATCTTGGAACTGCAGGCGAAGGTGAAGAAATCGTGCAATGTGATCTGGCTGATAAGGCTGCTGTGCTGGCAATGATGGAAGGTGTGGATGTTGTACTGCATTTTGGCGGCATTTCGACCGAAGCCAATTTCGAAGCCATCATGCATGCAAACATCCAGGGCACATACAATATCTATGAAGCCGTGCACAAGCACAATGTAAAGCGCGTCATCTTTGCCAGCTCGAACCATGCAGTTGGTTATTACCGCACTACCGATTATATTGATGCCGACATGCCTGCCCGACCTGACGGCATGTACGGTATCAGCAAATGCTTTGGTGAGTCACTGTCACGTTACTACTATGACCGCTTTGGCATAGAAACCGTATGCATACGCATAGGCTCCTCCTTCCCGGTGCCGACAACGCGCCGCATGATGGTGACCTATTTCAGTTATGACGATTTATTCGAATTGTTGCGCTGCGCAGTCTTTGCCCAGCGTGTTGGCCACACCATCAGTTTTGGTGTATCTGACAATCCGGGAAAATGGTGGGACAATAAAAAAGCTGCCCATCTGGGTTTTCAAGCGAAAGATAGCTCTACTGCCTTTACTCATCTATTCCCTGACAGCAGTGAATATCCTGAAAAAGACGACATCACGACCATCTATCAGGGCGGTGGCTTCTTGCTGACCGGTCCACAGTACAAATAAGTTTAATGTATAGACGCGATAGTGCAGCGCAACTGGTTTAACCTTACCTGCACTATCGAACTCCCCCTCATCTCCAGCAAGCCTCCGCCAAGCTGGCAACAAATATTCCCTTTCTTATCTCTCACTCTACGGACAGTAGTGGCTTAAGACCATCTTAAGAATTGAAGCCCATCATGGTTTCCTGGATGTAGGTCTGGCAATTCGGCCTCACGCAGACCAGCGATACAGTTTCTTCGTGACTCGCTGGTAAATGCATGACTTACAAGTTTGAAAATTCCCTGGTTTCGTCGAGGAGGTTGACATGAGTGATTTATCCACATCGCAGAGCGATACTGAGCGCACTGAGAGTTCCACAAAAAAGATCCAGATATGGGATGCACCTGTGCGACTGTCTCACTGGCTGATGGCGATATGCTTTACCGTTGCATATGTGACAGCCGAAGTAGATTCCTTGCGCTTGCTCCATATCAGCATGGGGTACACCATGTTATTCTTGATCTGCTTTCGTCTGGTGTGGGGCTTCATCGGTAGCAGGTATGCCCGCTTCTCTGAATTTATACGCTCTCCTGCAGCTGTCATTCGTTATTTGCGTAGCATGATTTCGGGGCATCCTGCTCATTTCACGGGACACAACCCCGCAGGTGCCATGGCGATTATCGCGATGCTGTGCCTGGGCTTGGTCGTCACAATGTCAGGCTATGCCCACTACAATGAATTAGGTGGTGAGTGGCTGGAAGATGTGCATGAAATAGCTGCCAATATGATGCTGGTAGTGGTTGGGATACATATCGCTGGTGTTCTACTCGCAAGTTATTTACATCGGGAAAATCTGGTTCGCAGCATGATCGGCGGACGCAAGCAGGGTGAGCAAAAGCAAGCCATACCCACTACCTGGCGTTCAGTCGCAGCAATATTGTTATTGACCGTACTCGGCTTCTGGATTTATCAGTGGAGTACCGCGACTTCTGCGCAAAACCTTGAAATGACGCAGTCAAGCAAAGAACGAACTGACAAGGATAAAGATCATGATGGTGATTAAATCCGGCAAAATTTTTATGACCATAGAGAACTGGTATGCGCATATTATTGGCAGAAGATGACCCACTACTCGGCGATGGCTTGCAGGCAGGCTTGCGCCAACTCGGTTTTCAGGTCGATTGGGTCAGAGACGGTGAAGCAGCGGAATATGAATTACGTAGTCTGGTGTATGCCGCTGCAGTACTTGATCTTGGAATGCCGCGCAAGAATGGGCTGGACGTACTTGCCAGCATACGCAAAGCGGAAGTAAGTTGCCCGGTATTGATATTGACAGCACGGGACGCCGTTGCCGACAGAATTCGGGGGTTGGATCAAGGTGCCGATGATTATGTCATTAAACCGGTTGATCTGAATGAACTTGCAGCAAGGTTACGCGCGCTGATCCGGCGTGCCCATGGGCAACCAAATGAAAACCTGGAAGCACAAGATATTTTGCTCGATCCTGGAGCTCGCTCGGTAAAGCAAGCAGGCAGCATTGTGGAAGTCTCGACGCGAGAATTCGACCTCTTACTGACCTTCATGCTAAATCCCGACCGCGTTCTTTCACGTGAGCAAATCGAGCAGCATTTGTATAGTTGGGGGCAAGAGGTGGATAGCAATGCCATTGAGGTCCATATTCACAACCTGCGAAAGAAACTGGGGGCGACATCAATATTGACCGTGCGTGGCGTTGGTTACATGCTCCCAAAGGAGGGTAGGACATCATGAATACACGCCCTTCCCTGCAAAATCGACTACTCGTGCTGACGTTGACAGCGGTCGCATCCATCTGGTTGCTGGCGACCGCCATGACCTGGTTCGATGCCAGGCATGAGCTGGACGAAGTGCTTGATGGACATTTGGCACAAGCTGCGAGCTTGCTCACAACACATCAAGTACACGAGATTATAGAAAAAGGAGAGTCCAGGGAACCACGCACTTTGCACAAGTATGCACCTAAAGTCATGTATCAGGTTTTTCATGGGGGGCGGCTTGGCTTGCGCTCGGCAAATGCACCGGACACGCCGATTCTGGACGATGGCAAGGAATTAAAAGCGGGATTTACAAGCATTCAAATAAAGAACCGCGAGTGGCGCGTTTTTTCAACGATCGGCGTTGAAGCAGATGTACAGGTTTATGTAGCAGAAGAGGTTCAGGCGCGCACTGCCATCCTGTATGCCGTTTTACGTAGCATGATTTTACCTTTCATCATTGCGCTTCCAATACTTGGACTGGCACTATGGTTTGCCGTGCGGCAAGGTATGAGCCCCATCACCAGATTAGGCCGGGTGCTTGAACAGCGCCAGCCTGCAGCAGTTAACCCAATTGAGATGGATGGAACAAGTAAAGAAACTCAAACTGTTATTCAAGCACTAAATGGCTTATTGGAGCGTATCGCAGGCCTGATGGAATCAGAAAGAAGATTCACTGCAGACGCAGCCCACGAACTGCGCACCCCACTTGCTGCCCTGCGTACCCAAGCGCAGGTAGCAATGGCAGAACATGATGAAATCAAACGCCAGCGCGCATTGAAAAACACTTTGGAAGCCTGTGACAGGACATCCAGATTGATTGAGCAATTACTGACTTTATCCCGCCTGGAAAACAACGCTGAGGCCGAATTCTTACTCTTCGACATGTCAGCCACGATACGCAAGCAATTAGCAGATATTGCCCCCAAAGCTATTAGCAAGAATCAGAAAATGGAACTGGATATGGACTGTCATTGCTCCATTAATGGCAATGAAATCTTGATGAGCGTACTTATTCGGAACTTGATCGACAATGCCGTCCGCTACAGTCCAGAGGCAGCACAAATATTGATTCACTTGAGCTACATCAATAGCTTATATATCTTGACGATTGAAGATAGTGGAAATGGACTGTCAGACCAAGATATCGCCAGGTTGGGTGAACGTTTTTTTCGTATTCAAAGCAATGCAGAAAGTGGCAGCGGCTTGGGCTGGTCAATTGCAAAAAGAATTGCTAAGGCTCACCACATGGACTTGCAAGCTGAACGTTCAGAAAAATTGGGGGGACTAAAAGTAACATTGAGCATACCTGCTCCAAACTGAACCTTACTTCCGCATCAACAACCTGGAGAGCGCGATGAATTACGCACGTCAATTTCTTTTTCTCGCAACATGTGCCTGCTCCATCAGTTTGCATGCACAAAACAAAGCAGAAACATCGGTTCCACAAGTACAAAAATCTGTAGGCAGTAATTCAAAACAAGTGGTCACTATTCCCAAAATTTTGGCAAATGACAAGGGATGCACGACACTGAAAAAGTCAGAATGGCTAAGCCAGGAAGAAATGGCTTTACTGGCAAAGCATCGTGGATACCAGTTTGAAAAAGTGAAAATATCCTATGAAAGTTGCTACGAAATTTATGGCAGCAACCGTGACGGTGATCTGGTCGAAGCATATTTTGATCCCAGCAACGCTAAACTGACACGACAGAACATCGTAAAGATAAAGCAGTGATGGCCAAATCAGCCCGCAATGAATCCCATCGCAGGCTGTCAACAGTTGTCTCAGTTCTCGCTGGCAGTCAGATTGAGAAATTGATCGAGGATGTGGAAATGATCATCAAAGAACATTTCCTCCATGCCTTCCAGTTTTTCTATGCTGACCCAGGCCGCCTGTGCTGCATCATCAGCGGCGCGGATATCGGGCAAGTGCTCGGTTTGCAAGTCAAAGAAGTGGGCATGGGTAATGGTGCGGCCACGCAAGCTGCGGCCTGGGTGATCAAACACCTTTATGTCTACCAGTGAATGCTCAAGGGTAGATGCCAGCACGGCCAGATTGGTTTCTTCAAACAATTCACGTATAGCGCCCTGGAACAGTCTTTCATTCTGATCCAGGAAACCTCCAGGCAAGGCCCACAAACCTTTGCCTGGGAATCCACCGCGCTGTACCAGCAAGACATGTCCTGCTGCCTTGACCACGGCATCCAGAGTGACGAACATCGGCGCATAAGGGGCTGGCTTCCATGATTCATGGTATGCCAGCAATTGTGCATGCTCTTTCACCAGCACGGCATAGTGCGGCAAGATACTCCAGGCCTTCAAATATTGCCTTATGCTCAGTGGCAGGTAATGGGCAATCACGTCGAGTGAAACGCGCATGTCTTCCGCTTCAAACAAAACCCGGCGTATGACAGTGGCATCTATCGCCAGTAATTGTTCAGCCGCGACCAACTGCCATTGCGGGAAACGGTTCAGGTAATAACTGGATGCATCTTTGAAATGACCTATCAGGGCGATTCGCTTAGCATAAGGAAAATGTCTTTCAACCTTGCCGCGTATGGCTGCTGACCAGCGTGCATCATCATAGTAATCGCGCACGGCAATATACGAGACCCGGTCCCGGTCTGCAGGTGACAGGGTGGCGTTGATCATGTCTGCCCGCTCTTGCCAGGTGAAAGGGTTCTTGGTACTGCGCGCATGAAAAGATGAGCCCAATACCACGACTACTTCTTCTGCGGTTTCCAGTGCCAGTTGCAAGAGCGTGGCATGGCCGTTGTGAAAAGGTTGAAAGCGTCCTATTAATACTGCAACGTCGATTTGCATGGATGACTTCTAAATAATGGTAAAGGTTGAACTTGATCTTCTGGATTTCAATACTTTGCCGCAATCGGCATCTGGCGTCCACTACCAAATGCACGGGCGCGCACGCGGATAATGGGCGGGGCCTGGCGGCGTTTATATTCATTGCGCGCCACCATGCCCATGATACGGGCCATGCTTTTCTGACCAGCCTCGGTCTTTTGCAATTGTTCTACAAAAGCCTGCGCCCTGGCAAACTCATGTGCAGGCAAGCGCCTGCCTTCTATATGCCATTTCAGCATTTCATCGAGCTCATCATAAGGTGGCAGGCTATCGGTATCAAGCTGGTCTGGTGCAAGCTCGGCTGATGGTGGTTTGGTCAGCACATCTTGCGGGATAATTTCACGTCCGGCTGCGCTGTTGACATGTTGCGACAAAGCATAAACTTCTGTTTTGTACAAATCGCCAATCAAGCCCAGGCCCCCATTTGTGTCGCCATACAGAGTACAGTAACCGACAGATATTTCACTCTTGTTACCAGTCGTCAGTAAAAGTGCGCCAAAGGCATTAGAGTATTCCATCAAGATGGTGCCACGTATGCGTGCCTGCAAATTCTCCTGTGTCAGACCGCGCAAGGGAGAGGAAAATGCTTCTTCAAAGCCTTTTGCATACTGCTCTACCAAATTCAGTATTGGATGTGTATGCAGTTTGACTTGCAGGTTGTCACATAATTTGACCGAGTCAGATACTGAACCTGTGCTTGAATAGGCGGATGGCATGGTGATGGCGATAACGTTCTCGGCGCCAAGTGCCTGTACTGCCAAAGCAATCGTCAATGCCGAATCAATACCGCCTGAAGAACCAACCACCACCTGTTTGAAACCGCAACGGCGTGCATAGTCTTGCAGGCCAAGCACGATCTGGCGACGGGTAAATTCTGGCACGGACAAACCTGTGCTGTCCGGCTTGAGCAATGCTGCGCCATCTATTGCAGTGAACTGCTTATTTGCAAATCCCAGTAACTGAAAATCTTCTTCAAAACGTGCGGCTTCAAAGGTCACGCCATGATCGGATGTGACCGCAAATGAAGCTCCATCAAACACCAGTTGATCTTGTCCCCCAACCTGGTTCACATATAGCAAGGGCAATTGATGATGGGCTGCTGCCCTGGCAAACATGGTATGTCTTTGCTGGCGCTTGCCTATATCTGACGGGCTGGCATTGATGCTGATGATCAGGTCCACCTTCGCAGCAGTGAGGGCATTGAAGGGATTGACCTGATAATCATGTTCTTCATCATTCCAGCCATCTTCACACACCATGAAGCCCAGTTTATGCCCCGCCACATCGAGGGTACTGGCAACTTCCTTGCCAGGCTCAAAATGACGGCGCTCATCGAAGATGCCGTAAGTGGGAAGTAACTGCTTATAGTATTCAGCAACAATCTCGCCATTGCGTATCGCCAGCAAGGCATTATGCAGGGCTTTGCCTTGTCCTTTATTTGGACGTACCGTGCCTATCACGCTGACGAGATTAGGATAATCCGTTGAAGCCTGCATAATATTGGCCAGCGCCTGCTCTGCCTTGGCTAAGAAAGCACTGTCTTCCAGCAAATCACCAGGGTAATAACCGCAGATACAGAGTTCAGAAAACACTGCCACATCCGCCTTTCCTGCTGCGGCTTTTTGCATGTGGCTGATGATGGCGGCAGTATTGCCAGCGAAATCACCCACCATATAATTTAATTGTGCGACTGCCAGTTTCAACATGATGAAACTCCTGAGTTCAACTTGGTTTAGATGAGAGGATGATTAAAAACCTGGCGCATATAAGCGAGGAAGGTTTCATCCGTACACAAGGTCTTGCCAGCAGAGTCAGATAATTTGGCAACAGGCTGGCCATTGCAGGACTTGAGTTTCATAACAATATTCAAGGCCTTGATACCAGTGTCATTCGTCAGATTAGTGCCTATGCCAAAGCCCGTCATGGTGCGGTCAGCAAAATGGCGATACAGGCTGAATGCAGTTGCCAGGTCCAGCCCATCTGAAAACACAAGGCGTTTGGTATGGGCGTCTATACGCAACTTGGCATAGTGCGCCAGGGCTTTCTCACCCCAGGCTACCGGGTCACCAGAATCATGACGCAGGCCATCAAACAATTTGGCGAAGTAGAGATCAAAATCAGCCAGGAAGGCATCCATGCCAACCACGTCCGTCAGGGCAGTGCCCAGGTCACCGCGGTATTCCTGCACCCAGTCTTCCAGTGCGGCTTTCTGGAAATCACGCAGGCGCACACCAAAGGATTGATAAGACTGCAGGTATTCATGGGCCATGGTGCCGATAGGCACAAGCTTGTATTTCCTGGCCAGGTAGACATTCGATGTACCCTTGAAAAACTGCGGCACTTCACGTGCCAGGGTAGCGACGACTTCATCATGCCAGTCGCCTGAAAAACGCCTACGTAAACCAAAATCAAAGAATTCAAAAGGGTGAGTTCTTGGTGCTTCTTTTCCAAATTCACGGATTTGCTCTATCTTAGCCGCCAGCCTGCGCCTGCCTTCAGGCAGCGTGTCTTGTGTTTGCAGGCGACGGAAATATAATTCATTGACGATATGCAGCACAAAGATTTCAAAACCCATGACATGCACTTGCGGACCAGTGGCCACGATCTGCAGGTGATCGCCATCCGTACTGATCTTAATGAATTTGCGCTGAAAATGAAAAACCGTTAAAAAATCTGTGAAATCGCTTTTAATGAAACGTAATGAGCGCAGATAGTCGAGTTCATCTTCAGTAAAATTCAGTGCACACAAGTGATCAATTTCACGTTCGACGTCAGCCTTTAATTCTGCCAGTGGATAGGCGGTGGAATTGCGGCAAACGAAAGCATATTCAGTCTGGGTATTTGGGTGACTATGCAGCAATGCCTGCCACATGGTGAATTTGTATAAATCAGTTTCCAGCAAACTTTGAACTACGGGTTTCATATTTTTCTTTTCCAGTATTACCTGACAATTATCACCTGAAAAGTATCAGGCATTCGCCAGCAATTCAGGCAATACATCTGCCATCTTCGCAATCTGCACACCTTTGGCAGCCATATCGCGTACAAAGTCTTCAAACTGTGCATCAAAGCCCGTGACTGCACTCATACAATCAGTTACCAGCACCAGTTTGTGTAAATCGGCTGCGGCGAAATTTTCCACCAGATGCTCAGTAGTCGCTTTCACGCAATGACTGCCTGCTTCGCCAGTAATATACACGCGGTCAGCCTTGCTCAGTTCTGTAATCAATTGCTGGTTCAGTTGCGTATCCGGGTCGCTGGCATCTGGGACTTCTGCCTTGACTGCTGAATAATGCTCAGTCCAGGGATTGGAGCCCTTGTTGATCTTGTTGACCACAGCCAGTTGTTTTTCTTCCCAGGCATTATAGGCTGCACGCACATCAGCATGCACATTTTGCCCCCATGAGCCAATTTCGCAGTGCACCGGCCATATCATCAACTGATAACGGCCTTCTGCTTCCAGTGCATCCAGATACGCCAGGACACGTGCCAAAGCCTCAGGTCGACGCGGCTGATATTCGCCAGCGCGCACTGCCGCCGCGGATATAGCCGTGAAGGGCGTCACTGTTGCACCCTGCCCTGTCTTCCAGAATGTAGGATGAGCGATATCATAACGATGGTGAGCATCCAGAGTGATGCTGATGCCGGTGATGCCATCTGCACCTTTATTAATCAGTTCAGCCACGCGCAACATATCGGCATGGGCACCTGGCACAGGCAGGGCTGGCGATAATGCTTCTGCATTATGTACATCTCGTGCCAGATAAGCAGGTGGCAAATCACAGAAATCATTTTGCGGATCAATGATGAGGACTTGCAAATTACGTTTCATGATATTTCCTTTTCTTTTGAAGCTGATTCTATTCTAGGATACTTAGTTATTTATTGCAACTAAGTAGCCATATATCCTGCGTCAATATGCAAAAGTTTCAAAAAACTCCGAATAAACTATTTATTTTCAGTAACTTAGCATAAAAAAACCTTAGACCCTTGCGCCGTTCTTCCATAGCCATGCTTACAAAATCTTGCAAATTCAGCGCCTGCAAAACCTGTCTCTGCAATAAATTACACTTTCAATTTACTTTCCAGCATTATTTATCTGACATTTGCCAGCAATTACTGTTATTTGTCCTTGCAAGAAAACAACAAATGAAATGATCTTAGTTAATTTACGAAACTATCTTAGTTTCTTTACCACACTAAGATAGTTTATAGTTCGCTTATGCGAGATATTCTTATGCTTGCTAACAATAATAAGATAGAGAAAAACAATGCAAACTACAGTCATCAATAGAAAACAAAGAGCTGATATTGCCCAGGAAACTTTGGCAATACTGGCACGTGGCAACTACATGAATCAGTATGGCGATGAAGTCAGCATACAGGGCAGTTTGACGGCAGCGAAAAATGCATCTGTCCACTATTTGCCGGAAGAATTACAGCAAATCTTGCTTGCGCTTTCAGTTGACGAACGATTTGACACCGCAATCAGCGTCAGCAATGAAGGCTGCCTGACAGTAGCCAGGCGCATGGCATCAGAAGGTGGTGCGCGCCCACTTTGTCTGAATTTTGCGTCGGCGAAAAATCCAGGCGGCGGCTTCCTGGGTGGTTCAGAAGCACAGGAAGAAAATCTGGCGAAATCTTCAGGCTTGTATCCTTGCATTGCGCAGATGGCTGCCATGTATGAAAAGAACCGTGCTTTGCAATCCTGTCTCTATAGCGATGACATGATCTATTCGCCAGACGTGCCTGTCTTCAGAGATGATGAATATGCCTTGCTCGATAATTTCTATAGTGCATCCTTCATCACGGCTCCAGCGGTCAATCTCGGCGCATTGAAAAAAAATGAACCGGACCAAATTGGCGAAGCAGCCAGTGTCATGTTAAACAGGGTCAATTTTGTCCTGGCTCTGGCACTTCAGCATGGACATCAGCACTTGGTACTTGGTGCTTGGTGCTGTGGAGTATTCGGCAATGAGCCCAGGGATGTTGCTAACTACTTCTTGCAAGCATTGTCACCCGGATCATTTTTCCACGGCGCATTCAAGAAAATAGTATTTGCCGTACTGGACAAAAAGAACAGTGGAAGCTTCCAGGCTTTCGAAGCAGCATTTAAAAATAATAAAAACAAATCGTAAAAAAATATAATGAAAAATAATGATAAAAGTTTCAGCAAATTCCTCAGCTATGTATTGCGTCACCAGCCTGATTCCATAGGCATCAAACTGGATGAGCAGGGCTGGACAGAAATAGCGGCCTTAATAAACCAGGCTGCAAGGTATGGCAAGCGCTTCAAACTGGAAGACTTGCACGAGGCCGTGCGCACTTCAGACAAACAGCGCTTCGCCGTTAGCGAAGATGGATTGCGTATCCGAGCAAACCAGGGGCATTCAGTCAAGGTCGATCTGGCATTGCCCGTGACGGTACCGCCGGATGTTTTGTATCACGGTACTGCCAGCCGTTTCATCGCATCCATCATGAAAGAAGGGCTACGTCCTGGCTCACGGCACCACGTGCATTTGTCGACGACCATAACAACTGCGCGCACGGTAGGTGCAAGGCATGGTGCGCCAGTCATATTGAAAGTCATGGCAGAACAAATGCAGGAAGATGGTTTCCAGTTTCTGGTATCTGCGAATGGTGTATGGCTATGTGATAGTGTGCCGTCAAAATATTTGATCAGGATGAGTGATGACAAGTAAACGACCAAATCATAATACTTACTGGGTAAGGCCAGTTCAGTTACTGGCAGGTGAATATCCTGGAGCAATAGATGAGCAATCTGCAGCGATCCGGTTGGAGCAATTTCTTGACTGTGGCGTCGATTACTTCATTGACCTGACAGAAGAAGATGAATTGCATCCTTACGCACCGCTGTTAATGAAGTTGGCTGCTGAGCGCGGCGTGCAAGTCCAGCATCATCGTTTTGCCATACCTGACCGCAATATTCCGTCTTCGACGAAGCTGATGCAAGATATTTTGCATGCATTGCGTGAAGCATTGGCGAAGCAGCACACCGTGTATGTTCATTGTTTCGGCGGCATAGGCCGCACCGGCACTGTCATAGGCTGCTATTTGAATGAAGAGCATCAGGATGCTGAGGCAGGTTTGAAAGAACTGGCGCATTTGTGGCAACAGATGGAAAAGAGAAATTACTGGCCAGATACGCCACAAACTGCAGAGCAGCACGCCTGGGTGATGGCCTGGTCTGCAGATAGCCTAGGAAAAACATGAATGCGCTGGAAGAAATATTAAAGCAGATAGATGAAGGAAAGCAGTTTACCTATCTGCATTTCTGGGGACATAAACAACGTAGCTTGCAAGTAGACAAAGCCTGCTTCAGCCAATGGTTTGTCGCGCCGTTTAAGATCGATGACATCACTTACCCCACGGCTGAACACTATATGATGGCTGGCAAGGCCAGGCTGTTTGACGACCAGGCCGTGCTCAAGGAAATACTAACAACCAACGATCCTGACATGGTGAAGCGCCTGGGCAGGAAAGTAAAAAATTATGATGAATCGACATGGGTAGAACATCGCTCACAGATTGTGGTCGACGGCAATTATGCGAAATTTTCGCAAAATCCGAAACTGGCAAAGTATCTGCTGAGTACCGCAGACAAGGTCATCGTCGAAGCCAGCCCGCTGGACAAAATCTGGGGAACAGGTCTGGCACAAGATCACCCGGATAGTAATAGCCCCCATCTTTGGCAGGGATTGAATCTGCTGGGTTTTGCCTTAATGGAAGTCAGGCATAAATTACTCGTGGAACAAATGAATTAGAAAATGAAATTTGAAGCTTATAAAAAACAGACAGAACAATGGCCAGATGATGGCAAGCACATCATGGCGCAATTTGATGAAGAGACCATTATCGTCTATCAGGCATATTCTGATGCCATCGCCGATTTTGCAGTCGCGCACCAATACTTTGGTGGCGCATTCAGTTATACGCGCATGAGCTGGATCAAACCAAAAAAAATTTTATGGATGATGTTCCGCTCAGGTTGGGCGCAGAAATCTGGGCAGGAGCGTGTGCTGGCAATACGCATCAAGCGCAGTTTTTTTGATGAAGTTTTAACGCAGGCTATACCTTCATCCTTTATTGCCTCAGGATTTGCCACACAAGAAGCATGGAAGCAGGCGATAGAAACCTCTGACGTCCGTTTGCAATGGGACCCTGATCACGACCCTGTGGGCAATTGTACGCCGCGTCGCGCCTTGCAATTAGGTTTTCGTGGTGAAATGTTGACACGCTACGGCAAGGAAGAAATACTGGAAATCATCGATGTCACACCGTTTGTATTGGAGCAGTTTCCACATGCTGATCAGCACGAGCAATTGCTGATACCTAGCGAATCCATTTATCAATCCTGCATTTGACATGCAACCCACGCATGCGAATTGTGCAAAAATGTCGTTTGAATACTAGCCTCGCATCCGTTTAAATAGCCATAGACGAACACCCTGAACTTACCAACCGGAAGCCCGGTTTCGTCGCATTTGGGCCGGAGGCTATATGGATGTCCTTACTGAGAGTCAACGCGAGTTTTCAGTGCCAATTTCAATGCAAGGCAGCAGCTATGTGCTGGCTCCCATGAGCTATGTTCTGCCTGGCGAACGGAGACCCGTGAGTTATACCTTTGAACCTCCTGCTGGCATCCCCTGGGAGAACGCCACTTACGATGTGCGTGAAGTTGCGATACATGATGCCCGTCAGGCAGAACAGGAACCTCAGCTTGAGCGTGAAGGTTTTGAACTCTGGGATGCGCCTACGTCCGTCAAGAATTTCCTGGATCACGAAGAAGTCAGGTCTGACTATTATCAGGAAGCGCGTGAACTGGCGCTGGCTGTCACGGGCGGAAGGCAGGCTTATGTCTTTGATCACCTGGTCAGGCGATGTGAACCCAGGGCAAGCACATTATCCTTTGGCAAACGTGCAGAGAATGGTTTGGCGGCGGCTAATGGCCGCATACATAATGACTATACCGAGCAATCAGGACAGAAACGCCTGGCGCTAGTCGTCAGGGATTTGGAAGTAATGGCACAGATACGGCGCTATTGCATCATCAATATCTGGCGTCCTACCCATCATACCGTGCTGGATACGCCGCTGGCGGTTTGTGATGCGCGTACTGTCCGGCAATCGCATTTGCTGGCTTGCGATGTCAAGTATCCTAACCGCACAGGTGAAATTTATCTGTCCAGATTTTCGCCCAGACATCGCTGGTCTTACTTTTCTGAAATGCAGCCAAATGAAGCGCTGATTTTTAAACAATATGACAGCCAGTTCAGCGGTGTCTCGCGCTTTACACCACATGCAGCATTTGATCATCCACAAGCACCAACTGATGCTCCCCCAAGAGAAAGCATAGAGTTGCGCTGCCTGGTGGTTTTTTAGAAAGGAGATCATGATGGATACGCCTATCACCACCATGCCTGTCATTGATTTCTGGTTTGAGTTTGGCAGCAATTACAGTTACCTGAGTGTCATGCGCATAGAGCAGGATGCGGCTAGAGCTGGCGTCAGGATACGCTGGCAGCCATTCTTGCTTGGCCCGATATTCCAGGCTTTTGGCTGGAACACTTCACCCTTTGTTTTGCAAAAGGCCAAGGGTGATTATGTCTGGCTGGATATGGAAAGGCAATGCCGCAAGTATGGCCTTCCCTGGAAAAAGCCGGGTAATTTCCCACGCTCTGCCATCTTGCCATTAAGGGTAGCCGTGTTGGCTGCAGAACAAAGCTGGATGGCAGAATACTGCAGACGCATGATGCAAATGAATTTTTCCTATGACCGCGATATCGATAACAAAGAAGTTGTGACTGCTGTGTTAAATGACATGGGATTGGCTGCTGCTGACATAATTGAGCAAGCCTTGAGCGAAGAAAACAAACTGAAGCTGCGCAGGCAAACCGAACTGGCCATGAGCAAGGGTATATTTGGCGCGCCGACTTTCTTTGTTGGAGAGCACATGTTCTGGGGGAATGACAGACTCGACGATGCGCTGGCTTACTGCCATGAATTGCTGGTTTATCCAGATGCCTGAGTTTTTGTTTTACTCGCTTCGCTAAGCAACCAGTCCTTGACTTGCAATGCGTCCACGCTGGGCCCAGCATCCGCTACTAGCAGCCAATATGCAAAGCCATGTGCGCCCTGACTCTTGCCGGGTGCTAATGTCATCAGCCTGCCGTCGGCAATGAAGTCCTGTATCAATTCCAGCCGCCCCAGCGCTATGCCCTGTCCAGCGACTGCTGCCTGTATCAATTGATCGTACTGATTGAAATGCAGGATACCTCGCGCCCTGGCTGCCTGCAATTCTTCTTTGCTTAACCAATCGTGCCACGATAGCCAGTCTTTTTTCGCTTCTTCAAATTCCAGCAACGGCCATTGCAATGCAAGCTTGCCGTTCTTCTTGAACTTCAAGCCCAGCGAAGGATGAGCCACCGGAACTATCGTTTCACCAAACAGGCGTATGGCATCCGCAGGCACGGATTTGGCGTTGGTATAGCGTATTGCCAGGTCGATGCTGTCTTTGCTCGGATCGATTATTTTGTTATTGGCTGAAATGCGCACATCGACAGACGGGTGCAATTTTTGAAAGGCATTCAATCTGGGTAAGAGCCACAAGCCAGTCAGACCTATGCTGGCGCTGATCGTTACTGGCCCTACAGGCCGGGCTAACGACTGCGCCACTATGTCACCCGCGACATCCTGCAACTGCTGCAAGGCGGCGTCGGCACTGCGGAACAGGCGTTCACCCTCTGCAGTGAAAGCAATGCTGCGATAGCCACGCACCAGCAAGCTGATACCTAGTTGCTGTTCCAATGCCTGGACCTGGCGGCTAACTGCCGACTGGCTCAGACATAGTTCTTCCGCCGCCAGCGTGATACTCATATGGCGGCCAACAGCAACAAAGCCTCTTAGCTGGTCAAGAAAAGCCAGTTTGGCAAGTGGTAATGACATTCTCATTTCGCATGTCAACGCAACTGATGATCAGCTTGTGATTGAAACACAGCTACTCTTGATTAGCAATGCAACTGGCGAACTATCGCGCTGCTCTCAACAATGAAACTGACTGCAGCATGAATGGCATCCGGCGTACGCAAGATGCGCCTGTGGCCAGTTCCCGCACTTGCTATTAGCTTTGCTTGCGGCCATGCAGCGGCCAGCGCCTGGCTTTCGGCATACGGCATTTCCTTGTCTTCAGGGTCATGCATGATCAGGGCAGGATGACGCATACCATGCTGTAATTGGTCCAGATCCATGGTTTCCAGTGGCGCACCTATGCTTGTCACCAGCATCTGTTCCAACTCCCTCCTTTCAGTTTCATCCAGCCCACCAAGCCTGGCAGCTTGCTGAAGCACGCGTGTCAATGAAGCCGGGCCACACAGATGAACACTAGCTTGAACTTGCACACCTTGGGCAAAAGCATACAGGCTGGCGGCTGAACCTACGGAATGGGCGATAGTGGCTGTGAGTGCTCCCAAATGCTGAGCCACTGCGACCACGGCCTTACCATAGGCCAGCACATTGGTGCTTTCTCCTTGCGATGCGCCATGTGCAGGTGCATCCAGAGCAGTCACGCTAAAGCCGGCTTGCAGCAAAGGGGCGACAAAACTCGCCATGTGACTGGCACGGCTTTCCCAGCCATGAAGGAGCAGGACCTGCGGTCCTTGTCCCCAAGTCCAGGCAAGCAGTTCCTGACCAGCATGAGGAATGCTGATTGGTCTGGCCTGTGCCAACGCCTTTCTGTCATCTTCGGTTTCTGCCTGTTTTTTCGGTCTGGTAAATGCCTGCAAGATCATGTCCATGATGGGGTTAATTGCTTCTTTGTCTTGTCTATTCATACTACCCTCCAAATTAGATGATGATTGCAATCTTAAAGATGTCGATTATCATCTAAAATACAAACTTGTGTCAAACACTGATCAACATGTATTGGAATGCAAACGTCCTGCTTTTAAATGGGAAATATTCAAAATGAGAACTACACGTGAACAAACTGCGCAGACCAGGGAACGCATCATAGAAACTGCGGCGCACCTCTATCGAGAGCATGGCATCAATGGCATAGGCGTGGCAGACCTGATGAAAGAAGCTGGCCTCACGCATGGCGGCTTCTACAAGCACTTTGAATCCAAGGAGGCATTGATCGCTGAAGCCTGTGCCACCGCACTGGAAGCAACCCGCACGGAACTGGCGCGCAAGGCTAAACTGGCCAGCGATGAGGAAGCCATCGCCAGCCTGGTACACGCCTATCTGAGCCGGGCACATAGCGACCATCCAGGCCAGGGCTGTGCGATTGCCGCACTGGGAGCAGAAACTGCGCGCGGCGAGGCTTCCAGCAAGGAAGTGATGGCGCAAGGAGTGGATGAATTGCTGGCACTGATCAACAAACAATTGCGTAGATCAGGAGCAAAGGACGATGCAGGCACTGCACACGGCGTCTTGTCCTCATTGATAGGTGGGCTGTTGTTATCGCGCTTGATGGATAGCCCAGCCAAATCCAAGACCGTACTGCGTGATACCAGTGATTTTGTATTGAAGGCGGTACAGAAATAAAAAATCCTGCCCCTTATTGCTGAGGGGCAGGTGATGCGTTAAAACAATTTACTTCACTTTATTACTTCACTTACGATTATTTGAGAGCCTGCGTACCACAGCCAGAAAGCGGTCTATCTCTTCGCAAGTATTATAGAAAGCAAACGAAGGCCGCACCGTTGCTTCTACGCCGAAACGACGCAAAATGGGTTGCGCACAATGATGGCCGGATCGTACCGCTATCCCTTCATCATTAAGCGCCTTGCCCACTTCTGCAGTCTCATAACCGGCCAGCACAAAGGATGCAACGCTGGCCTTTTCATGTGCCGTACCAATCAGGCGCACTCCTGGTATGCTCTTCAGCCCATGCGTTGCATATTCCAGCAAGGCATGTTCGTAAAGGGCGATATTTTCCAAACCTATGCGTTCGACATAATCAATCGCAGCGCCCAAACCAACTGCATCGGCAATATTGCCAGTACCTGCTTCAAAGCGTGCTGGTGCTGGCTGATAACGGGTGTGCTCGAAAGTCACATCCGCAATCATATTGCCACCACCCTGCCATGGCGGCAATTGTTCCAGCAAGGCCTTCTTGCCATACACGACGCCTATGCCAGTCGGGCCGAATACCTTGTGCCCTGAGAAAACATAGAAGTCAGCATCCAGCGCCTGCACATTCACACGCAGATGTGACACGGCTTGCGCCCCGTCTATCAACACGCGAGCACCAACAGCATGCGCCAGGGCTGTGATTTCATGCACAGGGGCGATTGTACCCAGGGCATTTGACACTTGCGTTACCGCCACCAGACGGGTTTTGCTGTTCAAGAGCTTGCGGTATTCGTCGAGCAAGACCTGGCCACTGTCGTCCACAGGAATCACACGTATGACAGCGCCCTTCTCCACCGCCAGTTGTTGCCAGGGCACGATATTGGCATGGTGTTCAAGATGGGAAACGATGATCTCATCACCCGCTCCTATGAACTTCTTGCCAAAGGTTTGCGCTACCAGGTTGATACCTTCCGTCGCACCACGAACGAAGATGATTTCCTGTTCGCTGGCAGCACCAAGAAACCTGGCTACCTTTTTACGTGCCGATTCATAAGCATCGCTGGCACGTGCGGCCAGTTCATGTGCCGCTCTGTGTATATTTGAATTCTCATGCTCATAGAAATAACTGATGCGGTCTATCACCGACTGCGGCTTTTGCGTGGTCGCAGCATTGTCAAACCACACCAGTTGCTTGCCATTGACACGCTCAGCCAGAATAGGAAAATCCCTGCGCACGGCATTGATGTCAAAAGGTGCTGCCAAGGATGGATTAGCGGCTCGAGGTGCCTGATCCCAATAGTCTTGCTCGCCTTGCTGGAAATAATAAGCTGGCTGTGTAGCACTGCCACCGGCTTGTTGTGCAGGTGCAGACGTGGCCGACGTAGCTGGATATAGCTCGCCCAGTATGCGTTGCAATTGCTCTTGCCCCGGTACGTTGAAAGCACTGGCCCCGGATTGCTTTCCTGTTCCCTGTGCCGCCAGGCTGTCCAGACTATTGTCAGCAATGGGATAGCCATGCTCTTGCCCGACAAAATAATAGGGCGTGCTGGAACTGGCACCACCCGCTTGCGGGCGTGATGGTGCAATGCTGCTACCAGCATTTTGTGGCACGCCACTGGCAGAGACAGAAGGCTTACTTTGTGCCGAACTGCTATCGTGCACAGGAGTGCGCGCCGACGGTGGCGCTTCGGGTGTATTGCCCTGGCTAAAGCCCGGCAAGAATTGCGCAGCCGCTTGCGCCGCACCTGGTACGAGGGCAAAAAATTCTGATGCCATGCGGTTCAGTGCGGCTTCATCTGGCAAACCCGAATTTGCCGCGCCAGTATTATTTGTAGGTGTCAGGATAGTCATGATATTTACCTATCTCTACGTCATCGAGAACAGCCACTGCATCATCTGTCAGCACCGCCAGCGAGCAGTACAGGGAGATGAGGTAAGAGGCAATCGCATTGCGGCTGATGCCCATGAAGCGCACGGACAAACCAGGGCTTTGTTCACCCGCCAGACCAGGCTGGAACAAGCCAACTACACCCTGACGTTTTTCACCCACGCGCAACAGGATGATTTTTGTCTTGCCATCTTCGATAGGCAATTTGTCAGACGGTACCAGTGGTACACCGCGCCATGTCAGAAATTGCGAACCGAACAGGCTGACTGTTGGTGGCGGCACGCCACGGCGTGTGCATTCACGGCCAAAAGCGGCAATCGCCAATGGGTGTGCAAGGAAGAAACCTGGCTCTTTCCAGACCTTGGTCAGCAAATCATCGAGATCATCCGGTGTAGGTGCACCTGTCAGGGTAGAGATGCGTTGATCGTCATGCACATTTGCCAGCAGACCGTAGTCAGGATTATTGATGAGTTCGCTTTCCTGGCGTTCCTTGATGGTTTCTACCGTCAGGCGTAATTGCTCCTTGATCTGGTCATGCGGGCTGCTGTAGAGATCAGAGATACGCGTGTGCACGTCCAGCACAGTGGCTACGGCATTGAGGAAATATTCGCGTGGCTGTTCGTCGTAATCGACAAAGGTTTGTGGCAATTCAGATTCATCACGCTGCGAACATGCTACGCGCACATCCTTGGGATTCTTTACTTTGTTGAGGCGGTATATACCTGCCTCGACAGGCAACCATTGCAGCAGATGCACCAACCAGCGTGGCGAGATGGTGGATAACTGTGGGACGGTCTTGGTGGCATTCGCTAGCTGTCTGGCGGCGTTATCGCTCAGGGCGAAATTACCTGCAGTCGCTTCATTACTTACATCAGTCATTGCTTCACTCCATAAAAGTCAGTGCATAAAAAAATGAACAGGCGTGCGGGGATAAGCAGCCGTGTTATGTAGCTCACGGCTGTTCACTTGAAGCTCACTTATTCAAACCAAAGAAACGGGATTTTGCTGTTCGTGCCGCAAACTGGCCTGGCTCACATGGCTGCCTGGCGCCACATCGCTGGTGACCCAGACATTGCCGCCAACGATGGCACCGCGGCCTATGGTGACGCGGCCCAGTACGGTTGCACCGGCATAGATGACCACATCATCTTCAACGATGGGGTGACGCGGCAAACCTTTTTGCAACTTGCCGTCATCATCGCTGGGGAAGCGTTTTGCCCCCAGCGTGACGGTCTGATAAATACGTACACGCTGGCCGATGACGGCAGTTTCACCGATCACCACACCAGTCCCATGATCAATGAAAAAGCCTGCGCCTATACTGGCACCGGGGTGTATGTCTATACCTGTCTGACCATGAGCAATCTCGGCAACAATGCGTGCCAGCAGCGGCACACCTAGCTGATATAGTTGATGGGCAATGCGGTGATGTATCATGGCCAGTATGCCGGGGTAGCATAGCAAGACTTCATCGACGGTGCGCGCTGCCGGGTCACCCTGGTAGGCCGAAATCACATCACTGTCCAACAGTGAGCGTATTCCTGGCAGAGCGCGGGAAAATTCACGCACTATCGTCAGCGCCCGGTCATCGATATGCAGGCCTTCTTCTTCGTGATAACGCGAAGCGTAACTGAGTTCCAGCCTGACCTGGCTCAACAAAGAATGCAGGACCGTATCGAGCGTATGGCCTACATAAAAATCTTCACTCTCTTGCCGCAGTTCTGGCGGCCCCAGGCGCATGGGGAATAGAGCCCCGCGCAAATCATTGAGGATTTTTGCCAGCGCATCACGCGATGGCAATTCACGACCGCCAGGTTCGGCTGATCTTTGCTGGCGACGCCGCCATGCGTGACGCACAACTGCCAGCTCGCTGACGACCTGCTCTATACCGAACAGAGAAGCGCGTATCTCTTTAGTCTGTTGCAATGCTTGTCCCATGATGGCCTGCCTTATGATTTGCAAATTCTGTCTATGGTTTAGTCCTGCACCCAGGGCAGTTTGTGGAAACGCCAGCCACCACTATGCCCGCGCTGTTGTGCCTCATCCAGATCGCCTTCAAAACCCTGCTCTATATTGAAGACATTTGGCAATCCCGCCTTGCTGGCTGCCTCAGCAGCCAGTGCTGAGCGTTTACCGCTGCGACAAAGCAGCAAGACCACGGCCTGATTGTCCTTAAGCTTGCCTTCGAGTTCTTTGACAAAGCGGGGATTGCGTGTAAGGGCCGTGCCTGTCGCCCAGGCAACATGCAGGCTTTCTGGCAAATGACCGACGAACTTGCGCTCCTCGTTCGTGCGCACATCGACAATCACGGCCAAGCCTTGCTGCAGCAACGCCCAGGCATCGATGGGACAAACACTACCGGCAAAAGGCAAGCCTGCATCTTTGGCTCGCTGGCGAGCCGCAGCAAGCAGGGAATGGTCAGTTACGGTTTGATTTGATGGGGAAGCTGTCATACAAATTCTCTGTATTGATGTTTTTCGTCACAGAGATTGAATGTACAGAAATTACCTAAGGCAGAAAACGAATTAAATTGAAGTTAATTATCTGGAATTCGCATATGCAATGATGTGCGTGGAGAGAATCGACGTGGTGACACAAAAAATAATCAAAACCACGTGAGCATCCAGGATGGATATCTGCATAGGCGGTACTTCCATAGCCTATGCCAGACTCGGTTCATTTTGAATGATCGCAGGTGGACACAAGCGATTGCGTGCCACCCGCATTGGGGATACAAGCTCAGCAAGGAATGCTGAGCCAGAGCGTTCAGGCAGCCGCGAGTGCCTGTTCAAGGTCTGCGATCAAGTCGTCAATATGCTCTATGCCTATCGACAAACGCACGGTATCTTCAGTGACGCCCGCCTTTGCCAGTTCCTCAGGATTCAATTGACGGTGAGTAGTGCTGGCTGGATGGCATGCCAGCGATTTGGCATCACCGATATTCACCAGACGGGTGAATAACTGCAATGCATCCTGGAAGCGCCCACCCGCATCGCGCCCACCTTCCAGCCCAAAGGTCAAAATGCCGGAAGGCTTGCCGCCCAGGTATTTTTGCGCCAGCGCGTGATCCTTGTGTTCAGGCAGGCCAGCGTAGTTAACCCATTTCACTTTGGCATGCTTGTCCAGATAATGGGCAATCTTGATGGTGTTATCTGTAATTCTGTCCATGCGCAAAGCCAGGGTTTCTATGCCCTGCAAGATCAGGAAGGCATTGAAGGGGGACAGGGCCGCACCGGTATTGCGCAGTGGCACAACACGGGCACGGCCTATGTAGGCGGCGGCACCCAGAGCTTCGGTATACACCACGCCATGATAAGAGACATCAGGCTCATTCAGACGTTTGAATCGTTCTTTATGTTCGGCCCAGGGGAACTTGCCAGAATCAACGATGATGCCGCCTATGGAATTGCCATGACCACCCAGGTATTTAGTCAATGAATGGACCACAATGTCGGCACCGAATTCTATGGGGCGCAAGAGATAAGGTGAAGGCACGGTGTTATCAACAATCAGCGGCACACCATGTCTGTGGGCGACCTTGGCAATCGCTTCGATATCAGTGATATTGCCGAGCGGATTACCGATAGACTCGACAAACACAGCCTTGGTTTTACCATCAATCAGCTTGGCAAAGGATTCGGGATCGCGGTAATCAGCGAAGCGCGTCTCTATGCCAAACTGCGGCAGTGTGTGGGCGAACAGGTTGTAAGTGCCGCCATACAAGGTCGACGCAGAAACAATATTGTCACCCGCCTCAGCAATGGTTTGTATCGCATAGGTAATCGCAGCCTGGCCGGATGCAAGTGCCAGGCCAGCGATGCCACCTTCCAGCTCTGCCACGCGTTTTTCCAGTACATCATTAGTAGGATTCATGATACGGCTATAGATGTTGCCTTGTACCTTGAGATCAAACAGGTCAGCGCCATGCTGGGTATTATCAAAGGCATAGGCGACAGTCTGGTAAATAGGCACGGCGACAGCGCGCGTGGTCGGGTCGGGCGTATAGCCACCATGTACGGCAATAGTTTCCAGCTTCATTACAATCCTTCAGTTTAGTTAACCAACATTGATCATAAAAATGCAGCCAGTAAATCACAAGGAAGCATTTCGACTTTACTTATCCGGTAAACGCCTAGTGCCCAGTCCTGGGCCTGGGACGCTCTACAAATGATAGAAAAAACGATTATATTGCAGAAATAATATCAATCATGCAGATCCTCCCTGGATATTTGTGAAAAATCAAGATGGCTCGCCTGCAACACCAGGGCAGCATCACACCTGATTTGATTCACAAAAAGGCACCTGAAACCGACAGACTAAAATGTAAATCGTACTTAATCTTTCAATTTAACAATATGTGGAATAGAATTAATCAGGCAGAACTGAGCATGCATACTCACAGCAAAGCGTTGGGACGAAGGCAGTCTTTTTTAGATGCCAGACGCTGCAATGCAGCAGAGTTGATGTTGGGTAAATCCCGTTGATCATTTGTTGACCATTTAACGGGGCAAATAGGAGAAAGCCATGCAAGTGTCACAATGTGTTTTTCCTGATGGGCAAATTCCTCATTTCCCTCCCCATCTTCGCACTGGTACAGGCCAGTTGATTTTATTCTTTGGCAGCACTGCCCTGCTATCTGATTCTGCTTACTTTCTGCCACTACGCAAGGCATTTCCAGACGCGATCATTGCTGGTTGTTCGACGGCAGGAGAGATTCACGGCACAACGGTGAGCGATGACACTGTCGTCGTCACGATCATAGATTTCGAACACACCCACTTGCGTTTTTCAAAGGTGGAAATTCACGAAGCTGCACACAGTTTCGCGGCAGGTCAATCATTGATCGAAGCCTTGCCAGTAACAGACCTGCAGCATGTATTGATTTTTTCAGATGGTCTGAAAGTGAATGGCACGGAATTGGTGCGCGGCCTCAAAGCAGATTTGCCATCACATGTTGAGGTGACAGGCGGACTTTCCGCAGATGGGGCAAATTTCCAAAAGACTCTGGTATGTGCCAACGATATTCCTGCAGAGGGACAGATCGTGGCAGTTGGTTTGTATGGGCAGCGACTCAAGATCGGCTATGGCTCAGTGGGTGGTTGGGATACGTTTGGTCCCGATAGAAAAATTACACGTTCAAAAGGGAATGTGCTGTACGACCTCGACGGCAAACCCGCTCTCGAATTATATAAGAACTATCTTGGCGAGCATGCAGCAGGCCTGCCATCGACAGCCTTGCTATTCCCCCTTTCTTTGCGCAATGCCTGGCAACAGGGGAATGAATCCAACGGCAACGGTGGCGTCGTGCGCACCATACTCGCAGTCGACGAAGCAGAGCAAAGCATGACCTTTGCGGGTGATATGCCCGAAGGTGCCTACGCCCGTTTAATGAAAGCCAATTTTGAACGACTGATCGATGGTGCGAGTGGCGCAGCGAGCATTTCCCGTAGCACCTTGGAAGACCGTCCTGCCGAACTTGCCTTGTTGATCAGTTGTGTTGGACGCAAGCTGGTGCTCAAGCAAAGAATAGAAGAGGAAGTCGAAGCCGTTGGTGAAATGCTGGGCGCAGAAACCTTGCTAACCGGCTTCTATTCCTATGGAGAGATATCGCCGCATATGTCTGGTGGCCCTTGCGAACTGCATAATCAAACCATGACCATCACCACGCTCCTCGAGATTTAAGCTATGCATAGTTTGCTCAGGCGTCAGATCAATCGATTCTTTGGCGATGCGTCCAGGCTGCCTGACGAGCTGAAAAAACTGATCGAGGCCATTGATATGACCTACCATCAGGCCGACATCGACAGGGCGATGACTGAGCGCTCTCTGGACATCGCATCGCAAGAAATGCTGGCGCAAAACCAGTTGCTCGCTGAGGAATTAAAAAGCCGGCAGAGTGCTGAATCGCAACTGATGTACCTGACAAATTATGATGAACTGACTGGCCTGGTAAACCGGAATCTTTTACATGACCGGCTCAAGCATGCACTCGCCAATGCGCAGCGGCATCAACATCAACTGGTCATTGTGACTCTTGGACTGGATCACTTTAAAGTAATCAATGATAGCCTCGGCCCCTCAGTTGGGAATGAATTACTAAGAATAATCGCCGACCGGCTCAGTGCCTGCGTGCGCGGTGGCGACACAGTCGCCAGACTGGGCGGAGATGAGTTTGCTTTGGTATTGACTGAGCAAAATGAGACATACCCGCATGATGATAATCGTAGCAAGGAACAAGGCAGCATCACTTTCTACCCACATCTTATCGAGATCTTGCAGCGAATATTGGCAGCAGTGTCCAGACCTATGGTCCTGGCACAGCAAGAGCTTGAAGTCACATGCAGTGTCGGGGTAAGCCAGTATCCGCAGGATGGCAATGACCCAGACACTTTATTGATGAATGCCAATGCAGCACTGAGCAGTGCCAAGCAATTAGGTCGTAACATTTATCAATTCTACACTTCGGATCTGAGTACCAGGCTGAATGAGAAACTGACCATGCAAAGCAGGCTCCGGTTGGCACTCGAACGCGAAGAGTTCGTCTTGCACTACCAGCCGCAAGTTGATTTGCGCACCGGTCACATCGTGGGGCTGGAGGCGCTGGTGCGCTGGAACCAGCCTGACATAGGCATGGTCTCTCCTGGCCATTTTATTGGGCTCGCAGAAGAAACGGGGTTGATAATACCTATCGGGGCCTGGGTCATACGAACGGCATGCGCACAGTGCAAAGCCTGGCATGATCAGGGAATAGGCAAGTTCCGCATTGCCGTCAACTTATCGGTACGCCAGTTCGGCCAGGCAGATCTATTGCATTTCGTGAGTGAGGTATTGACGCAGACCGGGCTTGATCCCGAATATCTGGAAATCGAATTGACCGAGAGCCTGGTCATGACTGACGTCGAACGCTCTATCGACATATTGCGAGGTCTCAAAGCACTTGGCGTACAACTTTCAATAGATGACTTTGGCACAGGGTACTCCAGCCTGTCCTACCTGAAACGTTTCCCTATCGACGTGCTCAAAATAGATCAGTCATTTGTGCGGGACATCGAAAAATCAGATGATGCCGCCATCGTCAAGGCAATCATTTCCATGGCACACAGCCTGGGCATGCATGTAATTGCCGAAGGCGTAGAAACGGAAGCCCAGTGCAAGTTCTTGCGCCACAATCAGTGCGACGAGATTCAGGGTTTCTTGTTTTCCAGAGGCTTACCCAAGGAAGAGGTCGAACACCTTTTGCGGAAGAAAAAACAACTACCTCATCGTCTATTATATTTCTCAAATCATGCCCGTACCGTGCTACTGGTAGATGACGACGTCAATATCCTCGCGGCTTTCAAGTATTTGCTCAGAAACGATAATTATCATATCCTCACTGCCGTCAGCGGTCAGGTCGGCATAGAGTTGCTTGCCCAACACCAGGTTGATGTGATCGTTTCTGACCAAAACATGCCAGGGATGTCTGGCGTAGAATTTGTACATTTCGTCAAGAATAAATATCCAGAGTCAGTGCGCATCATGTTATCTGGCAGTGCGGACCTGAGCTCTGTGATCAATGCCGTCAATGAAGGCGCTATCTATCAATTCATGACCAAACCATGGGATGATGTGCAGCTAAAGCACCATATTAGTGAAGCCTTCATGCATAAAGAACTCGCTGATGAAAACCGGCGACTGTATCTCGAAATTCAAAGCAAACAGTTCTCCATCGTCAAGGACAGGCGGCAATCGAACGGGAGTCTTCCCTAGCACATGAGTGATGATTCCGGCTGTCGGAAAATTGGCAAGCAGGCACTCTGCATTGCCGCTACTTGCCTTTGCGAAAACACTCATTCATCGATTTGCCAGCGGAAGTGTCTAAGCATGCTTCCTGACTTGTAATCAAGCTGATCAGTTTTTTTTTAAAACATGAGTGCTGTTTATGCAAATCAGGTCTATTCTTAATTTGTTGAACTCCCGTCAGCAGAAAATAGGGGACCATCATGCAAAGACGTACACTCTTGAAACTTGCCAGCTTGCCATGCCTCGTTTGCCTGCCTTCGCACGGCAAAGCATGGCCTTGCAAATTTCTACCCTGATAGAAAAAGATCCGGCCACCAGCATTGCAGAAAAAGTAATGGAAGCAGCCTATCGCAAACTGGGGATGAATTTCAACCTGCATTATTTGCCTGGTGAGCGCTCTTTGCGTAGCGCCAACAATGGTGAAATGGATGCCGAGCTGTACAGGAAACTGGGCATGGAAAGGGACTACCCCAATCTCGTCATCGTGCCAGTCCCCCTGCTGACTTATGAAATCGTGATTTTTACCTATGGTACCAATTTTGTCGTTGCAGGCTGGGAAAGCTTGCGCCCGTACTCGATAGGCTTTGTCAAAGGTATTAAAATTATTGAGCAAAACACCATAGGTATGAAACTGGTGCCCGCGCCCACGGTGCGCCAGGCATTTCAAAAAATGCTGTTGGGGCGTTCTGACATCGTCGTGGCAAACCGTATATCGGGCCTGGCTGCCCTGAGTGAATTAAAGCAGGGCGACATCACCGTGCTCTCACCACCACTGGCTACCTTCCCGGTTTTCCATTACTTAAATAAAAAGCACGAGGCTTTAGTCCCTGCACTGACAACAGTTTTACAGAAAATGCAAAAAGACAAAGTCATAGAAAATATTCAAACCAGTGTCATGGCTGAATGGAAACAAAACGAATAGCACTATATTGTGGCACCGAACAACAGATCAGTCACCAAGCTCAATCAGGCCAGACAAGGGCAAGCCTGGCGGCGTGACGTACATGGCAAGTACCCAGGCGCGGGAGGGATCTTGCGCCTGTTGCTTGAGAGTATTGACGATAAAGTCTATCGATGTCTTGTCCAGCGCGGCAAAGGGATCATCTAGTAAATTGATACTTGCACCTGCGGCAAAGGCGGCTGCCAGCCAGACCTTGCGTTTGCTACCAGTTGATAGCATATAAAAATTCTTGTGCAGATGCGGCGTCAGTGCCAAGCCTTCGATGGCGCTTTCCAGCTTGGCTTCATCAAATTGAGGATAGTTGCCACGCACGCTGACAAAATAGTCTTCAACGCTATTCTGATCAAAAACATCTGTGCGCGGGTCTACCCAAAACACTTGACGACGATACAGCACTGGCTGTTCATGCAAGCAGATGCCCTGTATCTGTAACTGCCCACTTTGCGCCTGCAAATCACCTGCCAGCAATTGCAGCAAACTGGTCTTGCCGCGACCGTCGCCACCACGCACCAGATTAATACCTGAAACGATATCGCCAGACCAGTCACTGAACAAGACCTGCCCAGGATAAGAAAAACTGAGATGACGTGCCTGCAGTAGCGCGGCAGAGTGATTTTCCATTGCAAAATTCCAGTAAAATTTTTGTGATTTTACAGAGGTTTTTCACTCCCACTCCCAGGCAGGCTCAAAAAAATGCAATAGCGACTTACTTCTGAAGAATTGGCCCAGATTGCCGCCACATATACAGAGCAGCCACGACAAAGTAAAATACTTAGCCATCGTTAAACAAATTACAAAAGCACAACATGACACTCAACGAAAGGCGTGAAAGCAAGACCGACTGTCGCCAGCTTATCGTGAGTGGTGCGACTGGCTTTATTGGACAGCATTTAATCCCCCTGCTACTGGAAGAAAATTACGAGGTGGTGGCTATAGCCAGGGACGAGCAAAAGGCTCGCAGCTTTGCCTGGTATGACAAAGTCAAATTCATCAGCCTGGATTTTCATCAAAGCACCCTGAACTTTCAACCTGAGGCAGGTGCCAGCCTGATCCACCTGGCCTGGCAAGGCTTGCCCAACTATAAATCGCTTTTTCATCTGGAAGAAAATCTTCCCAGGAATTACGCTTTTATTAAACAACTGGTCAAGGCTGGCGTGGCAAATGTGCTGGTGACAGGCACTTGCTTTGAATATGGCTTTCAATATGGCCCCATTGCTGCCACCGCCATGCCCATGCCTGCCAACCCCTATGCGCTGGCCAAAGACAGCCTGCGCCAATTCCTGGGCCATTTGCAGGCAGAATCCAGCTTCATGCTGCAATGGGCGCGGCTGTTCTATATGTATGGCCAGGGCCAAAATCCCAAGTCCATACTGGCACAACTTGATACCGCCATTGCCAACGGCGACAGCGTTTTCAATATGAGTGGCGGCGAGCAGTTGCGTGACTATCTGCCGGTGGAAGCAGTAGCACAACAACTATTGGACATATTTAAATCTCGCGAAGATGGTGTCTTTAATGTCTGCAGCGGCGAGGCCATTTCCATCAGGCGGCTGGTCGAAGAAAGAATCAAAGAACGGGGTGCCTCCATACACCTCAACCTGGGCTACTACCCCTACCCTGACTATGAGCCTATGGCATTCTGGGGTATCAATAACAAGGAAATAAAATGACTGAACATGAAAATTTCAAAGCGGAGTGCCAGGCAGAAGTCGCACAGCAGGGTACCAACACTGAACTAAAAGAATTGACCAATCAGTGGATTTCCACCGCCGCAGAGCATAAATATTCCTACCATTTCGAATGGCTGGGTCGTCCCATTATCCAGCATCCGCAAGACATGATAGGCCTGCAGCAATTGCTGTGGAATATACAGCCCGACCTGGTCATCGAAACCGGCATCGCGCGTGGCGGCTCACTGATCTTTAGCGCCAGCATACTTGAACTGATCGCACTATGCGGCGGCAATCCTGATGCCAAGGTTCTGGGCATCGATATCGATATACGCGATCACAATCGCCAGGCCATCCTTGAGCATCCCATGTCCAAAAGGATAGAGATGATACAAGGCTCCAGCATCGCAGCCGACATTGTGGAATCCGTGCACAAGTTTGCCGCAGGTTATAAAAAAATCCTGGTTTGCCTGGACAGTAATCACACCCATGATCACGTACTGGAAGAACTCAAGCTGTATGCGCCACTGGTCAGCAAAGGTAGTTATTGCGTCGTGTTTGATACCATTATTGAAGACTTGCCTGCCGGTAGCGGCCCAGTCAGGCCATGGGGCAAATCCAACAATCCCAAAACCGCCGTGTGGGAATACTTGAAACAACTAGAGGCGAGCAATGCCACGGGCCGGGATGACGGACAACTGAATTTCATCATCGATAAAGAGATTGAAAATCAATTGTTGATCACCGTAGCACCGGATGGCTTTCTCAAGCGCGTTTAATGCATGGGCAAGCTACTCCTACCTACCGTCCCGAACAGCCCTCTTTCCTCGATTGAGGGCGAAGAAAAGTTTGGGGAAATGCGGCTGAGCCTGAACGAAGCCCTGGGCTTTGTTGAGAACGCCGCATTTGACACCAGGCTCGCTACCTACGACGACAACTATCAAAACAGTCAGGCACACTCTGGCTTGTTTCAGGCGCACATGAGAAATGTGCTGGACATCTTGAAGGCAGAATTTCCGCCGTCCAGTGTCCTGGTTGAAGTTGGTTGCGGCAAGGGGGACTTTGTTGAGCTTGCCCAGGCTGATGGGCATTTCGTCGCATCTGGTTATGACGCCACCTATGAAGGGAGCAATCCCCGCATACAAAAAAGATATCTGTCAGCAGATGACAACATCCAGGCAGATATCGTGGTGTTGCGCCACGTGCTGGAACACATCAAGGCACCGCATGCATTTTTGATGATGCTTAAACAGGTATTTGGCAATGCCGCCATTTACATAGAAGTGCCCAGCTATGACTGGATCCTGGACAACCAGGCATTCTTCGACATCACCTACGAGCATGTTAACTACTTTTCAAAAAATGCCTTGCTGGCATTATTTGATCAAGCCGTCAGAAAAACAGGCTTATGCTTCAATGGACAATACCAGTATGCCATTGCTGACATCAATGCAGTATCAACACAGTTTGCCTATCTGTATGAAAACGGCGAATGGAAAGATCTGGATTTTGAACATCTTTTCCCGCAACTCAAAGAAAAGATAAGCGCCATAGAAGAACGACTCGCAGCAGACAGCAAACTCTACATCTGGGGCGCTGCGACGAAGGGATGCATGTTCCTCGTGCACTGCATGAACCAGGGAAAACTCATCGCGCAGACTGGCTTTGCCGTTGATGTCAATCCCCAGAAATGCGGAAAATTTCTACCAGGCTCACACGTACAAATTCAAAGCAAGGAAGCTTTTTTTGCAGCTGCAAAACCGGGCGATTTGCTGCTGATATCCAACCCCAACTACCAGTCAGAAATTGTCGATGAAATACGTGCCAGAGGCATAAACGGCGTAGATATCATGTGCTTATGATTGACTAAGCAAGGAAATGGCAAAGTGACTTTTCCTCCGCCTGCCCTTTCCCAACCCAGAGTCACCAGTGACTGACTATCACTGCCTCCCAATAAATTCACGCTGCTCAAAGTGTTTGCGCCAAATGTACCAGTTTTTTTCTGCATGGCCGATGATCATGATTTTGATCGGGCCCATGTACTTTTCCTTTTCTTTGATTGTTGCAGCAACTGACAGAAATTTGGAAAAAATATTAAAAACACTATATATGCAACAAACCATTTTGACCAGCGCAAACCTGTCCTCCAGATAATCCCCCTTAAAAGCCACTTTAAAAGCCACTTGCACAAGTACATGAGATGAATATACAATTCATATACGTTTCATATATAAAGGTGCCATATGGGCATAGTCAACATCGACGATGATCTGCACGACCAGATGCGCAAAGCCAGCTCTGTCGCTTGCCGCTCAATCAATGCGCAAGCTGCTTTCTGGATCAAGATAGGCATGCTGTGCGAAATGAACCCGACCATGTCTTTCAATGAGATTGTGGTGCACGAACTGAAAGCTGCAGGTGTGGAACCCCTGGCTTTCAGGGGAGCGTTAACATGACCAAGCGACCAGAAGAAATCGCCCTGATGGCAGAATCAGGCAAGCTGCTGGCGAGCGTGTTTACCCACCTTGATCAATTGAATCTGATCGGCATGTCGACCATGCAGGTAAATGACCTGGTCGACAGCTTCATCGTCAATGAACTCAAGGCCCGCCCCGCAAGCAAGGGCCAGTACGGCTATGCCTATGCCTTGAACTCATCACGCAATAGCGTGGTGTGCCATGGCGTGCCATCCGCAACAGAAATTTTGCAGGACGGTGATATCGTCAATTTTGATATCACCCTGGAGAAAAACGGTTTTATCGCCGACTCCAGCAAAACCTATCTGGTCGGCGAAGTAACAGCATCAGCTAAACGTCTGGTGCAAGTGACCTATGAAGCCCTGTGGAAAGGCATCAAAGCCGTGCGACCAGGTGCCAGGCTGGGTGACATAGGCCATGCCATTGAAAGCCATGCCAGGAAAAATGGTTACTCGGTCGTCAGGGAATATTGCGGACATGGCATAGGCCGCGAAATGCACGAACCGCCCGAAGTGCTGCACTGGGGACGGCCACGCACAGGCCTGATATTAAAGGAAGGCATGGTGTTCACCATAGAACCCATGATCAACCAGGGCCGCCACGATGTAGAGACCGAAGATGATGGCTGGACTGTCGTCACCATAGACGGGAAATTATCCGCCCAGTTTGAGCATACGGTGGCGGTCACAAAAACCGGCGTACAGGTTTTGACGCTGCGCGCCGGGGAAAGAGCTTTAGCCTGAAGCTCGACGTTGGAAATGCGAGTGGATATGCACCAGCCTGGTCTGCAATGAACACATCATTTCAGACCAGTCATACATGAGCAGCTTAGTTCGATGCAGCAGCCTTGCTGCGTGCCACATGTAGTTTCTTGTAGCTGTCTATCAGGCGTGCATGCCTGTCCAGCCCTTCCAGTTTCATGCTGGTTGGCGTCAAGCCATAGAAGCGCACGCTGCCATCGACTGATCCCAGTACTGCGTCCATACGCTCATTGCCAAACATGCGGCGGAAGTTGACGACGTAATCAGCTAGCTCCAGATCATCATCCAGCGTGACTTCCAGCACTACATTCAGGGCCTGATAAAACAAGCCGCGATCAACCGTGTTGTCGTTGTATTGCAGGAAGGTTTCGACCAGCTCTTTCGCTTCTTCAAAGTCCTGCAAGGCGAGATTGATCAGCAGCTTCAACTCCACAACCGTGAGCTGGCCCCAGATCGTGTTCTCGTCAAACTCTATGCCTATCAGGGTAGCGATGTCGCTGTACTCGTCGAGCTCATTATTTTCCAGTCGTTCCAGCAAGTCTTCCAGTTGTTCATCATCCAGCGTATGCAGATTCAGGATATCAGCGCGGAACAACAAAGCCTTGTTGGTGTTATCCCAGATCAGGTCTTCTACCGGATACACTTCAGAATAACCCGGCACCAGGATACGGCAGGCGGTAGCACCCAAGTGGTCATACACGGCCATGTAGGCTTCTTTGCCCATCTCCTTGAGTATGCCGAACAAGGTCGCGGCTTCATCGGCATTCGAATTTTCACCCTGACCTGAGAAATCCCATTCAACAAATTCGTAATCGGCTTTCGCACTAAAGAAGCGCCACGACACTACGCCGCTGGAATCGATGAAGTGTTCAACAAAATTATTTGGCTCAGTCACTGCATTGCTGACAAAGGTTGGCTGAGGCAAATCATTGAGGCCTTCAAAACTGCGGCCCTGCAACAATTCTGTCAGGCTGCGTTCCAGCGCCACTTCCAGGCTGGGGTGTGCACCGAAAGAGGCAAACACGCCACCCGTGCGCGGGTTCATCAGGGTCACGCACATGACAGGATATTGGCCACCCAGCGATGCATCTTTCACCAGCACCGGAAAGCCCTGCTCTTCCAACCCCTGTATGCCAGCCAATATGCCAGGGTATTTCGCCAGCACTTCTTGCGGTACATCAGGCAAGGCGATTTCACCTTCGAGAATTTCACGCTTGACGGCACGTTCAAAAATTTCAGACAGACATTGCACCTGCGCTTCAGCCAGGGTGTTACCAGCACTCATGCCATTGCTGGCAAACAGGTTTTCAATGAGGTTGGATGGGAAGTAGACGACCTCACCATCTGACTGACGCACGTAAGGCAGCGAACAGATGCCACGCTCGGCATTGCCGGAATTGGTGTCGATCAGATGCGAGCCACGCAACTCACCTTCAGGGTCATAAATCTCCCGGCTATACTCATCCAGTATCTCTTTAGGCAGCGCATCCCTCTTGCCAGGCTTGAACCAGCGCTCTACCGGGTAATGCACAAAGGCCGCATTGGCGATGTCTTCACCCCAGAACGAACCCGCATAAAAATGGTTGCAACTCAGGCGCTCGATATACTCACCCAGGGCCGATGCCAGCGCACTCTCTTTGGTCGCGCCCTTGCCATTGGTAAAACACATGGGCGAATGCGCATCGCGTATATGCAGCGACCACACATTAGGAATAATATTGCGCCACGAAGCAATCTCTATCTTGATGCCAAGCCCCGCCAGCAAGCCAGACATATTCGCAATGGTCTGCTCCAGCGGCAAATCCTTGCCCAGGATATAAGTTGCTGCATCCGCGTTCGGGTTCAAGGTCAGCAAAGCCTGAGCATCAGCATCGAGGTTCTCGACCTCTTCAATGACAAACTCCGGCCCCGCCTGCACCACTTTTTTGACCGTGCAACGATCAATGGAACGCAAGATACCTTCACGGTCCTTGGCAGAAATATCAGCAGGCAATTCCACCTGTATCTTGAAAATCTGCGCGTAACGGTTTTCAGGATCAACAATATTATTCTGCGACAACCGTATATTTTCAGTAGGGATATTGCGGGTATTGCAATACAGCTTCACAAAATAAGCCGCGCACAAGGCCGACGAAGCCAAGAAGTAATCAAAAGGACCAGGCGCAGAACCATCCCCCTTATAACGGATAGGCTGATCAGCCACCACCGTAAAATCATCGAACTTGGCTTCAAGACGAAGCTTATCGAGAAAGTTAACCTTAATTTCCATGGGGGAGTTCCAAAATAGTGTTCAAAATCGTGTAGGCGGTATTATCCGTCTTTTTTTGGATGAGCAGGAAAGCTTGTCGGGCGACTTCGTGATTTCACTAAAATTTCATTTACTTTGCTGGGTAATCTGCACAGCTTATGAATCAGGTTTAGCAAAATATCTGTGGCCGTGTAGTGCAAGGCCATTAGCGTCTCAAGTACCATAAAGGAGCATGACTACATCCTATTAAATCATCAACTCCGCTGAGACAGTTCGATTGTGTCAGTGTCAATACGGGAAATTGATGTCTATGCCAACAAATTATCATTCTCGCCAGGTTTAATAAAAACTGCCAGCGGTCCGTTCAAAGTAAATCCCACATAAGCATGCACAGTCGCACCTGGTCCACCAAGTGCGCCAGGCGCTCGCGCGGGTATCGTAAGGTTTAGTTCAGAAATTCGAACGTACCATTGCAAATGCTCACGTTCAATTTGACATTGGAAGCGCTGAGGATCACCGTTATCGTTTAAAAAGTAGCATCTGATTTCTCTGGGGGACAAACTACTCCCTGAAGAATGAACACGTCTTAGGCCAGCAAATGAAGCATTAGCTTCGGTTAGATTTCCGCATTGAAAAAGAGCGACCGCGTAGTAAAACTGCTTGATAACATTGTCACGGTATACCGAGTGCTTAAGTAACTCTTCCAAATCTAGTCTAAACTCTCGCCAATTTAACTGACCATGTCGCTGAATTTTCCAACGAATTATCAAATCTAAACGCGTAGAAATCAATTCGAGGGATAAGTTCTGTTTCTTTGACTCAATCAACTCTTTGCATTCAATCAGGTAATTATTCAACTCGTTATAATTCTTACCTTTACCGGTTTCGTTTGCTTCAATTAGCATACGCCGAGCAGCCACCTCAAATCCAATTTGTGTAAGCGATTGCTCAAATTTCTCCACAGCTAAAGTCTTTAAACGCACGATATCGGGAATGGCATCCAATATCTTTCTCTGCAGATTTAGCAACATTCCCAAGCTCTTTTCATGCTTACTGTAGCCGCGCACATGAGATCCAATGTTTTGAAATGCCCTTTCAATTTCCTGTAATGCTTCACCTAAAGAACTCAAACTAATATTGTCTTTAGTTGCACCTCCGCCTTGAATCGCGAGTTCAAATAGGAGATTTGCGGCAACATGAGATGTATGTGAATTAAAAAATGCGAGGCTAGTGGCTTGACGTAAATGTTGACGAACGAGCTCAAGGCCATGTTCCTTATCTTGAGTGCCTTGCTTGACCATCTGTAGAACAGCGGCAGCCATAGATGTGTGAATATGTTCTTGCGGAGCATCACGCTCTGAACCAGGATAGATGTCACATTGAAGCGCATTTTCAAACTGAGCATACGCATTACGATAATCGTGGCCTTTGTCGTGCATCCAGATTCCACGATGGTGTTCGATAACTCTGTCAGAATGCGGGAGTGTTTCGCGGGCAATTTCAAAGAGTTCTATTCCTTCATCGTATGTCAGGAATTTTTCTAACTTCGGCCGTGCTCTAACTAGAATGTCCAAGACGAACGTCCGATAAACACCTGAGCCCGCCTCGCAAGCATACAATAGTTTTTTTAATACCCGAAACTCTCCTGCATGGCCAACACCACCATTTACTAAATCTAAGAGAATGTATGTAACTATCTTATTTCTAGTACGAAATAATACGGTTGAATTTTCAGTTTCTTGTTCATCATAAAGTAAACCCCATAAGGGACGTCCATCAACTACCATATCTAACCATTCGGAATAGTCAACTCCTAACGCCCGAACCAAAACCTCAATCGGGAGACCAATATCCAAATTACTCATTACTGTAACGAATTCATACGCTTTATGGGCGACTGCACTACTCCTCGCAACATCCCCAGCCATTCCAGCCACTGAACTACGAATGCTTCCTAGCCTACAATATTCATCACGCAACGATTCCGTAAGCTGTGATCGAGTTTCAGGAACCAAATACCAAAGGCTACATAAAATATCTGCTGCATCACGTTTTGACAGCTTTTTGACTTCAATGTTTGCTTCTTCCTCATTCCTTGCAGCACCTATTCTTTGAAGCATTGCGACCAAATCAGTTATTTCATTCGTGTCCAATTCAAACGGAATTTCAAATTCTGTTGTTCGTGAAACACCATTTATTAATGCAGAATTGTCGTTTGCAAAGTAGTCTGAATTCCTTACTGTAAAAACAATAGCTAACTTACCTTGAAACCTGTCGAAACATCCTAAAAGCTCACTAGCGTCTAATCTTAACGACCAAGGATCATCGCAAAGAAGTACGAACCTTGCTTCTTCATTACCCTTTATCTTTATATGATCAGCTAATGTCTGTGCCAATTCTCTATAAGAGCGTAGATATCCACCTGCAAGCGCACGACGGCACCACATTACTGTCAATCCCTGCGCGGAAAGTTCAATTGCTACACGTTTCAGTAATAGCGTCTTGCCTATACCAGCTTCGCCATGCAAAACTATAGAACGTAGTTTCGATGCGGCAGATTCATTAAATATCTCTAATACGAGATTTTTAACCTTATCAGTACATGATCGTCTTAAGTCTAGGCCGGCCAAAAATGGCCTCCAATCAATGGATGCAGGCCGAAAAAGACCATCAATTAACTTTGGGAGATTTAACGCTGTTGTAGCGTCATCAATTGGTTCGAAAGGAACAACAGATATTATGCTCTCGTGATTTGATAAATTTTTGGATAAAGTATCCTGCTTTTGAGGAATCAATATCGCCATCGACTTAGAACGCATAGGTTTTAAATCTGCAATTGCATTGCAAAACTCACGTAGCGAAGCATCAATAAGCTCAACTGAGCGTTGACTACACAACGCTCTAATAGTTGGATCTATCAATGTTCGGTCATCTTTCAAAAATAGAAATTTTGAAACACTTGGCCGAGGGAGGCCCAGGAGAGTTCCTAATAGGTTTCGAACAAAAGGAGTAATGGCCTCGGTACCTATGATTAGTAAAGGCGCCTCTTTAAGGTAGTCTGGAAATGTCCTTAGAATTTGTGACCACATTTGGAAACGTACCAACATGTCAGATTCAGTTATTGCGAGAGAGCTATCCGACTCTAAAGCATTTATATTTCCCAACATTTTATATATTGGAATTGTCCTTTCATGCGGCATGATTGCTGGATTATCTATAATTGTCGCGGACAATGAACTGGGTTTACTATCTAAGTAATTGCGTAAAGCAGCTTCAAATAAAACATCTTCAGTTAAAGATATGCACGCTGACCAGCCAGCTTTTGCGAGATAAGGTAAATCTAGAGAACCAGATAGTTTTTGCAATTCGTCGCGAATAGATCGCTGAATTGTTGGCACCTGATCAGGTAGTAATTGTGTGAGCGTGTCTAGTGCGGCTCTATATGTCAGTCCAGAAATTGGTTGCTCAAATGATATTTGATCTTGATAGGGTTTGAAAGCCTCAACAAAAATACGGGTTAATGTCCCAGGCAAAGTGGTCACGCCCGGTCCAACAACAATGCCAGGCTTGCGACTCAATGCTTCAATTGCGTCACTTAAAGATATCAATGGAAGGTCTGCCACAGAGCTATACCTCTTCAAATTTAAGGATTGAAACCAAAGGAGCGATCGTAACAACGGAGTCAATAACATCATCATAGTCATTGCTTATTGTTCCCCCTGTGTGAATCGTTACAGAGGAAAACAAATCAATGATGGCACATGGCAACGCATATTTACCTAAGTCGAAAATTCGCACTTGTAATTGCGCCCCATCGAGTGGCTTCAAGAAAATTAAATAGCGAGAAAGCGTGGATATGCAAGACGGTAAGAACTGAATGAAGTGTTCAGCTGATTGACCTGAGAATTGCTCTTGACGAAGATAGTTTAATGAATCAGTTAAAGTATCTAAAAAACTTTGACTGGTTCTTGTCTGCTCTAATGAAAAAAAACAAATACATGTCCATAGTTTGTTAAACGAATTAGATTGCCTAACACAGTTCTTTACGCTGGAAATATTTAAGAGCGCATTGTCAAGATTTTTTCTAGAAAATGAACTCTTAACTTCGATTACAGCGACTACAGAATTAGGCGGAACAATTTGGAGACCACCCTCAGAGAAGTACGGAATACTTTTATGCGGATCAGATATAAGTATGTCTATTTCTGGCGAGCAGTGGCCTTGACTTTTGGCGGGCCGGACGAATCCTCTTGATATTGATAAATGATTTGGTAGATACCGCGCCAGAAATTCTTTAATAATTATTTCTTTGTGGTGTCCATCAGACAGCCAATGGGCATCGCCAATAAGCTGACGGACACGATTTGAACGTGCGTCCAACTCATTAGTCCAACTTTCAAGGTATGCGTCGAGGTGTGCGTCCATAGACTCTTTACCAAAAACCGCAACTCATTCGGACGTAAATATCAAAATCTCAGAAATAACTGTTTCAAAGCAGCATACGGAAAATGCAGCATCAAAAATAGAATTGCAAATAATGCAATTTCTACAGTTTAAAATGCGCCCGTTAAATTGTCTATATAAATCCTAATTAGCGCAATACGTGTGGTATTTTTTAACTCAATTTGATTGCCATCGAATAAATTGGTCGAACCTACATCACTAAACGCTTGATTTATAAGAAGCGCTCTGATGAGTAACGTTGATTGGGCGGTAGGCTTGACAGTGGCTTGGCAAACGGCCAGTGAATCAAGTTGGTCGAGACAAGCAAGACGGTCCATATCAATCCAAATCAAAAACTTCACTAGCTCAAACTCACTGCTCCGCAGTGAGTATCTCATGAGCCAGCAGAATGTGCGGCAACACTCCAAGCTCACGACTCCGGATCAAACCCAAACACCCTTAGCTCCTGATCACAGCGACAGGCTTTGGCGAGACGTGCTGCCCATGCGATGGCGTCCTCTCTTGAAGGAAGCTCAAGTACAGTGAAGCCGCCATTGAGTGGCGCCGCCCAAGGGTAGCCGCCCTCGGCGACTGCGCCATTGGCTGATACCAGAACGGGCGACACTGTTTCATCAATGCCGCCAGCGTAAACGTAGACGCCTGCTTCCTTGGTCTCGCGTATCACGGCGTGGGCGTCTCGCCCGACTGTCTCCATCTCACTGCCGGCGACTTTCATTGCGGCACTGGGAAATGAAATGAGGTACTTTGCCATGATCTGCTTCTCCAAAAATTGGGGGCCTGGTGATCATGGCAATGTAACTCAATGCCCTGCCTTATTCAACAGTCACGCTTTTGGCAAGGTTACGTGGCTTGTCAACGTCTGTCCCCCTTGCCAGTGCTGTGTGGTAGGCCAGCAATTGCAGCGGCACTACGTGCAGTATGGGTGACAGCTGGCCGTAGTGTTCTGGCAGGCGGATGACGTGTACGCCTTCGCTGGAGGTGATGCGGGAGTCGGCGTCGGCGAAGACGTAGAGTTCGCCGCCGCGGGCGCGGACTTCTTGCATGTTGGACTTGAGTTTTTCTATCAGGGTGTCGTTGGGGGCGACGGTGACGACGGGCATCTCCTTGGTGACCAGGGCCAGGGGGCCGTGTTTGAGTTCACCGGCTGGGTAGGCTTCGGCGTGGATGTAGGAAATCTCTTTGAGTTTTAATGCGCCTTCGAGGGCGATGGGGTAATGCAGGCCGCGACCGAGGAAGAGTGCGTTTTCTTTGCGGGCGAATTCTTCTGCCCAGGAGATGATTTGTGGCTCCAGCGCCAGCACGGCGCTGATGGCGACGGGCAGGTGGCGCAGGGCGCGTATGTGTTCTGCTTCGTCAGTTTCGCTGAGGCGGCCTTTGCTTTGCGCGAGGGACAGTGCCAGCAAAAAGAGTGCTGCCAGTTGTGTGGTAAAAGCCTTGGTGGATGCGACGCCCACTTCTACCCCGGCATGGGTGATATAGGATAAGGCGCATTCACGCACCATGGCGCTGGTGGCGACGTTGCAGACTGTGAGGGTGTGCAGCATGCCCAGGCTGCGTGCATGTTTCAATGCTGCCAGGGTGTCTGCTGTCTCGCCACTTTGCGAGATAGTGACGACCAATGAATTGGGGTTGGGCACGCTTTCGCGGTAGCGGTATTCGCTGGCGATTTCTACATTGACGGGGATTTTTGCTATTGCTTCTATCCAGTATTTAGCCGTCAGGCCAGCGTAGTAGCTGGTGCCGCAGGCGAGTATCAATACCGAGTCTATTTGCTTGAAGACTTTGTAGGCACCGTCTCCAAACAGCTCGGGCATGATGTTGATGACGCCTTCGAGCGTGTCGGCAATCGCACGCGGCTGCTCGAAGATTTCTTTTTGCATGTAATGGCGATAAGGGCCAAGCTCTGCAGCGCCGCTGTGGGCGTGTACGGTTTTTACTTCGCGCTGGACGGATTTGCCTTCGTTATCGACTATCCATACTTTTTGCAATTGCAGGTCTACCACGTCGCCTTCTTCGAGATAGATGATCTGGTCTGTGGTGCCTGCGATTGCCATGGCGTCTGATGCGAGGAAGTTTTCTCCCTGGCCTACGCCGACGATCAATGGGGAACCCTGGCGTGCACCGACGACGCGGTGTGGTTCGTCGCGGCAAAATACGGCTATAGCAAATGCACCGGTCAAACGCTTGATGGCGATTTGCACGGTCTCGAACAAATCACCGCGGTAGAGGTGGTCTATGAGGTGGGCGATGACTTCGGTGTCGGTCTGGCTTTCAAAGACATAGCCAGCCTGTGTCAGTTCTGCGCGTAGTTCTTCATGGTTTTCTATGATGCCGTTGTGTACGAGGGCGATGCGCTCGCGCGAGAAATGCGGGTGGGCATTGGATGATGACGGAGCACCGTGGGTGGCCCAACGCGTGTGGGCGATGCCGGTAAAGCCAGCGAGACCGGACTGGTCTATCTGTGCTTGCAAGTCGGCCACGCGGGATGTGCTGCGTGAGCGTTGCAAGTGGCCATCTACATGCAGGGCAACGCCGCATGAGTCATAACCACGGTATTCAAGCCGCTTCAAGCCTTCGAGCAAGACGGGGGTGATATTGCGTTGAGCAACTGCGCCGACGATACCGCACATAATGACCTCTGATAAAGAATGAATATGCGTTCATGCTAAAGCAGATGGCTTGATATTTTCTTTCAAAATTAATCTATTATTGAAATTTATAAAGCATCGATTTTCAATTTGAACTATTATTTCAATATGTATGTAAATTTGGAATTATTAATCACATGCTTACTGTCAATGAGCTGGATGAACTGGATAAACGCATTTTGCAGCAATTGCAAAAAGATGCCTCACTGACCAATCATGAGCTGGCCTTGCGGGTACATGCGTCTGCGCCCACTTGCCTGCGTCGTGTCAAGCGGCTGACGGAGGAAGGCATCATAAGCCGCCAGGTGGCGCTGCTGGATGCCAGTAAGCTGGGGGCGGGTTTGACGGCCATAGTAGAAATCACGCTGGATCATCAGGCGACTGAGAAGCTGGTGGAGTTTGAGCAACTGGTGGCGCAAGAAGGGGCGGTGCAGCAATGTTATCGTGTGTCGCAGGGGCCAGATTTTGTGCTGGTGATACAGGTGGCGGACATGGCGGCTTATCATGCGCTGGCGCACCGACTGTTTGCCACCCATGCCAATGTGCGTAATGTGCGTAGTTTTTTTTCTATCTTGCGCAGCAAGTTTGAAACTGCAATTGCGCTGTAGGTTTTTGGCTAGCCCGCTCAGCGTGGACGTATGCCTTCCTTGAGTACATGTGCTGGATAATACCGCTGAAAGCTCTTCCAGACCACGCCGGATTTGGCGACTTGTTCCAGCATGTCCTTGAGTGCTGCAGAGTCTTCCATATTCAGTGATTTTTTGGAAATATAGGCACCACTATCGCCCCAGGGCAATTCAGGGATAGACTCGAAACGCAGCTTGTCGAGCATATCCTGCACGCGCCCGTCTTCCATGATGGCACCAGCCAGGATGGAGGGTGCCATGATGGTGACATCAGAGATACCGGCCTTGAGCAAACGGGCGACAGATACAGGGTCGACATCCAGATACAAGCGCCCCTGTTTGGTGAGTTCTTTGATGAGATCTTGATATGCCGTGCCATAGTCGTAGCCGCGCACCAGTGCAACTTTTAAATCTTTCTTGTCGAGCAAATCTTGCAGGGAAGTAATGGTGGGACGATTGCTTTCTATCGAAATCAAGGTGGCCCGGTTATAAATCATGGGAACGAAAATGCCGAGCTCATCTCGCCTGGGGGTACGACTGGCGGGTATCAGCAAATCTGCCCGACCGGTTTCAAACATGAGTTCCATCCTGGCCCTGGGTACGGCGGACAAGGCAAATTTACAGTTGTCTTTTTCCATCAGACTACGCAAGATGTCAGGATAAATGCCATCGATTTGCTCGCCGTTGACGATGACACTGCGCCCTGTCGGGGCGACTGGCACATTGATAACACGTGAACAGCCTGCAAAGGTCGGCGCTGAAAAAGCTGCCAGACCAGCAAACAATATTATTCTTAATACTGCTGTATGCGTCTGAAATTTCATTAATATCTGCCCAATTAAATCATCACTTTAAAAGCAGTCATTGCAAACACGGGCTGCCTGACTAACGCGGGCGATTTCCTTCTTTCAGCACTTCGGGTTTGTAGTAACGTGAAAAGCCTTTCCAGACCATGCCTGAACGGATTGCCTTTTCCATCATTTCTTGCAGGACATTACGGTCTTCCTGGCTCAGGCTTTTCTTTGACAGGTAGATGCCGCTGTCACTCCAGGGTAATTCAGGCAGGGGGTCGAACCTGAGTTTGTCGGCCATGTCTTCTACCCTGGCATCTCCTTGTACTGCGCCGGCAAAGATATATGGTGCCATGATGGTATAGTCGGCAATGCTGGCTTTTAATATCCTGGCGGCTGAAACAGTATCCGCCTCGACGATCAATCTGCCCTGCTTCTGCAGTTCTGTGATGATGGATTGATAGGCCTCGCCATAATCAAAGCCGCGCACGACGACCACTTTCAGCGTTTTTTGCTCCAGCAATTCTTGCTGGCTGCGTATGACGGGGCGCGCAGATTGCAGGGAAATCAGGGTGGCACGGGTATGAATCAGGGGAATGAAGTAGCCATGCTCATCCCGTTTGGCGGTGCGTATGGCAGGAAACAGGACATCAGCCTGGCCGTTCTCAAACATCACTTCCAGGCGCGCACGCGGCACAGCTGAAAATTGAAACTGGCAAGTTTCTTTGGAAGACAGGCTGCGAAAAATATCGGGATAAATGCCCGTGACACTATCGCCATTGACGATGACGCTAAAGCCCAGCGATGTGACAGGTGCATTGATCACCCGTGAACAGGCTGCCTGAGTATGCGAAGAAAAAAGACTCAGGGGCAAAACCAGCATGGCAGGCACAAACCTGCACTTTGTCAGCAGACTCATCAAGATCACCTTGAGAATGAAGCTCTACGATAGACTAGAAAGCGGCTTTACCACAAGCAAGATTGCGCTCAAGAAAGTCACTCTTTGTCACATAAAGCGGATAGCTTGCTTTCCGACAGGATTTCTATCTTGCCATAAGCCAGGCGTATCAAACCATCTTGCTTGAAAAATCTTAATTCTTTCGACAAGGTCTGGCGCGTCATACCCAGCATCATGGCCAGCGCTTCCTGGGTAACTGGCACCACGGCATGGCCATCTTGTTGGCGATTCGCCACTTCAGCCAGCAACAACAGGCGGCGTGCCACTCTGGCACGTACCGAACGCAGTCCTGCGTCTTCGACTATGCCGTAGAGCAGGCGTATGCGTTTTGCCAGCATGCGGGTAATTGCATTGGCAAAGGAATTGCGCTGCATAAGACTGCGAAAAACTTGCGGGGCCAGCACCAGCAACTCTACCTCAGTCAGGGCTGTTGCGTCGTGGGTACGTGGCAGGTCATCGATGAGAGAAATTTCACCAAACCAGGTGGCTGCCTCCAGGAAAATGAGTATGGCTTCGCGCCCCTCTGCACTGAGTGTAGACATCTTGAGGCTACCGCTGAGCAAGGCATAGAAACCGCTGGGTTGATCGCCCTGGCGGAATAACATTTCACCTCGACGCAAGCGCAAATGTTCACATGAGGCTAACATGAACTTACGGTCAGCCATTGGCAAGCTGGCGAACCAGGGGTCGGCCAGCAGGTTGTTCATTACATTTGCTTGTGATGCCATAAAGGAAACGTGTCCAGCAAAAACGAATGAAGCAAATTGTAAAGGATTTGACAGTTCAGGTTTAAAACTGCGTTTAAGGTATGTCAGTGTATTAACTTCAGGGAGTATACAAATGCAACACCGCGCCCATTTTGTCCGTATGGAGGACAGTACCCAGGAAGACTGGCAGTTGATCGGCGGTGAGTTCCGCCGTTTTGCCCAGGGCTTGCCCGACAGGGTGATGCAACATCTGCGTTTACTGGAAGGGGACTATGGCGGTTTCCCAATAGACCGCTTTACCCATTCGCTGCAAACCGCCACGCGCGCCTTGCGGGATGGTCGGGATGATGAATATGTCTGTTGCGCGCTATTGCACGACATTGGCGATACCCTGGGATCTTTCAACCATCCCGATATCGCCGCCGCCATCCTGAAACCTTTTGTCAGCGAAGAAAACCTGTGGATGGTGCAACACCATGGGATCTTCCAGGGTTATTACTTTTTCCATCACATAGGCATGGACAGGGACATGCGCGAGCAATTCCGCGCTCACCCGCATTTTGAACGCACGGCAGAATTTTGTGCCTTGTACGACAACCCTTCTTTTGATGCGCATGCAGAAACTTTCCCGCTGGTGGAATTTGAACCCATGCTGACCACGCTGTTCAGCCAGCCACGCAATACCATCTATAAGGCAGCCATCAGCTCCATTAACGATAAATAATAATCAATAGGGCTTACACAAAATTGTCCCAACAAGGCTATCGCTGTGGGAAACCGCTCTTGCAGGAGCGGTTCGTTAGGTTGGCAGACAACATGTTGTCTGAAATCCCAACTACACCGTAGCGACGAAGACAGTACTTTAGTACCAGGGCTTGCTAAATGCGGGAGCTGCAACGCTTTGAGGCGGTTTTGTGTAAGCCCAAGTCACAAAAAAACAACAACGGAGACAATATGCATATACCCTCAGTCAAGGATCAGGTCAGCGCAGAAGAATGGCAATTACGTATTGATCTGGCCGCCTGTTATCGCCTGGTTGCCGCTTATGGCTGGAGTGATCTGGTGTTCACTCATATCAGCGCACGTATCCCTGGACCTGAACATCACTTCCTGATCAATCCGTATGGTCTAATGTTTGATGAAATCACGGCATCCTCTCTGGTGAAGGTGGACCAGCAATGCAATAAGGTGATTGATTCCCCCTTCCCGGTGAACCCAGCTGGCTTTGTCATTCACAGTGCTGTGCATGCCGCGCGGGAAGATGTGCAATGTGTTTTGCATACACATACACGTGCCGGGGTGGCTGTCAGCGCACAAAAATGTGGTGTGTTGCCGCTGTCTCAGCAATCGACATTTGTGCTGGCGTCGCTGGCTTATCATGATTATGAAGGCGTTGCCTTCAGGGAAGATGAAAAGCCGCGCTTGCAAGCTGACATGGGACAGGCTAACTTCTTGATGTTACGCAATCATGGTTTATTGACAGCGGGTAAGTCGATCGCGGATGCCTTCCTGTCCATGTACACCTTTGAAGCGACTTGCCAGATACAACTGGCTGCGCAGGCTGGTGGTGAACTGGTACATGTGAATCCCCTCATCGTCAAAGGTGTGTCAGAAGCCATGCGCGTACAGACTGGTGGTCTGGGTGGTGCCTTTGTCTGGCCTTCCCTGATACGCAAACTCGATCGCATGGATGAAAGCTATAAACTATGAAGGCAAAGCATAAGGTTGTTGTCATTACCGGCAGTTCAGATGGAATAGGAGCAGAAATTGCGCGTCAACTGGCCAAAAAATACGGCTCCAGCCTGGCACTGGTACTGGCGGCACGCAATGAAGACGCGCTCAAGCAAGTCGCTGCCGAATGCAAGACCTTTGGTGCAGTCTCACTGGTCGTGAAAACCGATGTGGGCATGGAAGCCAATTGCCGTCATCTGATCGAAGCAGCCGTAGAACAATTTGGCAGTATCGATGTACTGATCAATAACGCAGGCAAATCTGCCCAGGCACTGCTGGAAGAAGTGGATAACCTGGGCTGGTATCAAGAGCTGATGCGTATTAATTTCTGGGGCAGTGTCTGGTGCACCCATGCTGCCCTGCCCCACTTGAAAAAATCCCGTGGCAGCATCGTCGCCGTTTCTTCACTGGCTGGCCTGATCGGGGTGCCTGGCCGTACTGCTTATAGCGCCAGCAAGTTCGCCATGGGCGGCTTTTTTGAATGTTTGCGTTCTGAAGTGAAAGAGGCTGGCATCAAGGTCACGCTGGCCTATCCCGGCGTGGTCGCTACCAGAATACGTTACCACGGTTATAACGCCGCTGGTGAAGCCGCTGGCAAGAGCGGCTTGAAAGAAGACGATGCCATGTCGGTGGAAGAATGCGCCTCCCTGATCATACGCGGCTATGAACGTGGTGATCGCGAAGTGGTCATGAGCTTCAAGGGCAAGCTGGGACGCTGGTTGAAATTGATCGCCCCTGGCCTGGTCGAGAAGATGGCGATGGCGGCCTTGAAGAAGGAAGTCAGGCCGCACTGAAGCAGCAGCATCAAAACAAAAAAAGCCCTGAGATGTCTGGCAGTTCAGGGCTTTTTTGTTTCTTGCAGCATCAGACCATCAGAAGCGATGTTGGATACCAACAGTTGCTGAAGTCTGGTTCGACGCAAAACCTGCATCATCACGCGATACGCCAGTCAGCTTGTTATTGCTGGCCTTGGCATAGCCTGTGGCGATATAGATGTCAGTACGTTTCGACATCGCATATTTGGCGCGCAATACAAGCATGCCTGGATCAGCATCTGCACCTGAGGCGACATTCTTGATGTCCTGATAGTAGTAGACGCCTGTCAGAGTCCAGGAAGGTGCCACTGCATAATTCGCCCCCAGCCACAATGTGTCACTACGCTGGTCTGCTGCACCGGTAGCAAGGGTTTTCTTGAAGTTGCGATAACCGGCAAACACTTTGGCAGGGCCAAAAGCATACGACCCACCCACATGCAATACCTTGGCCTGGTCGTAAGAACCATTGGCTATCGGTGCGCTATTGTTTTGCTCGTAGGTAATGACCGCGGCCCATGGACCGTCAAATGCACTGGCTGCCACAATGTACTTGGCATTACCTGAAGTATTGCCTGCAACTTCACCAAAGCCATAGGTCGCACCCAGCTTGTAACCCTTGCCATCATATTGATATTTCAAGAGATTGGAGACACCAGTCAGCATGCCGTCTTTACGGCTACCTGTAGCACCTGCAGAGGTAGCCCAGGAATATTGCGGTGCATAACCCATGGGATCAAATGGCAAGATGAAATCATAGGTAGTGCTGTAAGAGCGGCCAGCGATGATACGGCCAAAATCACCTTGCAAACCCACATTGGCCTGACGGCCAAACATATCGCCATCAGAAGCACCGGTGTCGAGCACGACCCCGCCTTCGAGCTGCATGATGGCTTTCAAGCCGCCACCAAGATCTTCACTGCCGCGCAAACCAAAACGCGAAGTATTCATACCACCGCTATTGAGCTTGAACTGGCTGCCTTTGTTGGCACCGGCATTATTGTTGTAGGTGATGTTGGCATCAATCAGGCCATAAACTGTGACACTGGTTTGCGCATGCGCTGCTGTTGCCATGCATGCCAGCGTGGCCGCGCCGAGTAACTTCTTCATCGGTGTTCTCCTATAGAATTTTTTGTTTTGCAGACAACATGCGTGTCATGTGGTCGCTTCACATGCTAAGGAGTACAAGCTTTCAGTTGCCTTTCTAAGCCCGTTTTGCGGGCCGAACCATCATCCTGGTGTTGTGAAATTGCCTCTCTGCTGCAAGACCAGGAATGACATATCTGAGCAGTCTATTTTTTCCTTTCACGCCAATTTCTTTGCGCTTTACACCAGATTCCTGCTGCTGATCTCATACGGGTAGTGGCTTGCGTAGCCAGGTCTTAATCTGTCATTGCTGTTCCCAACAACACACCGATTACTTACAAAATGGAGTCCATCATGAAAAACTTTATTACAACTACCACCATCAAAAACATGTTACTGGCCGCAGGTATCGCCACCCTTTCTGCCAGTAATGTCATGGCCTTTACGGAAACTGAATTCAAGACTGCCGTCAAACAACTGGTGAACACGCCTAACATCACTCAGGAACAATATGCCACCAATACAGTCAGCGCCTGGTTGAATCAGGATTACATCAATTCACTGGCACAGGCAGAAATAGATGCCAGCAAAATCGCCAACCAGCAAGCGGCCAGCACCTTCAACAATCTGCTGAAACAGGAGCCAGGTAACCCCTTGCTGATGTCCTATGCCGGTGCGGCCACTGCCAAGTCTTCACTGGACAAATTCGCCAAAGGTGAAAAAAACACGGCACTGGAAGATGGCACTGCGATGGTGGAACAGGCTTTGCAACTGGCGAGCAATAGTGAAGCCATGCATGGCAGCATACCGGTCGCTCTAGAGGTGCGCTTCGTGGCGGCCAGCACTTATCTGGCGGTGCCAAAATTCATGAACCGTCATGAGAAGGGTGAGCAATTGCTGAAAGATGTTATCGATGCCCAACAATTTGCGCAGACCGATGTAGGTTTCCGCGGTGCGGTGTGGCTGCGTGCTGCAACTTTGGCAGCAGAGAAAAATCGTGCCGATGAAGCGAAAAAATATCTGAATGAAATATTGAAAAACAACGCGCCGCAAGCTCAAAAAGCTGCGCAGTTATTGCAAACATTGTCCTGATTTTGTGATGTACTTTGTAAATACGGCCAGCTAATGACTGGCCGCTACAGCACTATTTTCTACTTCTTGATTTTGACTGGACGCTGCCAGCCATCGATCGTGAATTGCTTGGCACGTGATACGGTCAGCTTGCCTTCCGGTGCATCCTTGGTCAGTGTGGTACCCGCGCCCAGCGTCGCACCTTTACCCACTCTGACTGGTGCTACCAGTTGTGTATCGCTGCCGATGAAAGCGTCGTCCTCGATGATGGTGCGGGATTTGTTCACGCCATCATAATTACAGGTAATCGTACCTGCACCAATGTTGACGCGGCTGCCGATAGTGGCGTCACCGATGTAAGCCAGGTGATTGGCCTTGCTGTGCGCGGCGATCTGGCTGTTTTTGACTTCGACAAAATTGCCGATGTGCACATCCTCTGCCAGCTCTGTACCTGGGCGTAATCTGGCATACGGACCTATCTGTGATTGAGCACCGACGACGGCATCTTCTATGTGGCAAAAGGCCTTGATCGTGCTGCCTGCGCCTATGCGGGCATCCTTGATGACGCAGTTCGGGCCTACCTTCACGCCATCATCGAGTTGCACATCACCGATAAAGACGCAACCTACATCAATGATGACATCGCGCCCGCATTGCAGGTTGCCACGCACATCAATGCGTGATGGGTCATACAGGCCCACGCCTTGTTCGAGTAATTGGTAGGCGATATTTTTTTGATAAATGCATTCCAGCTCGGCCAGTTGCACCTTGCTGTTGACACCCAGGGTTTCCCAGACGGCGTCTGGTTGAGCGGAAACGACTTCCACACCATCCGCCACTGCCTGGGCCACGATGTCAGTCAGATAGTATTCGCCCTGGGCATTTTTGTTGGATAAATTGCCCAGCCATTTTTGCAGATGTGCAGTCGGTATTGCCATGATGCCGGTATTGGTTTCCGTGATCTGGCGCTCAGTCTCATTGGCATCTTTTTGTTCAACGATGCGTTGGATAACACCGTCCTCTCTGACGATGCGGCCCAGACCAGTAGGATCAGCCATGTCCACGGTCAATATGCCCAGCTTGTCCTTGCCAGCCACCGCTATCAGGCGCGCCAAACTGGCTGGTGTAGTCAATGGCACGTCACCGTATAAGACCAGAGTGGATTGAGTGACATCCAGCACAGGCAAAGCCTGGGCAACGGCGTGGCCAGTACCCAGTTGCGGTTCCTGCAGTGCAAAGCGCAAGTCTTCCGCAGCGACGGTAGTTGGCACTTGCTCGCCGCCATGGCCATAAATGACGCAAATATTACTGGCCTGAAGTTGGCGCGCAGTGGCGATCACATGATTCAGCAAGGGCTTGCCTGCCAGAGCATGCAAGACCTTGGGCAGGGAAGAGTGCATGCGTTTGCCCATGCCGGCAGCAAGAATAACAACGTTCATAGGGAATAAATGGAAGTGGATATCCCTGAAAGTTTATCACGCGCAGCTTTGCTTCACTGTGCAAAAGACTTGCCAAATTGTCTATTACGCCGTAATACAGAAACATAAATGTACAATTCCACCTCCTTTTTTTGCCCCACTCCATGTACAATTGAGAATAATTATCATTTAGAATGAGCAAGAATAAATTCATGCAATCCGGTACTGACAATTTATCGCAACAACAAAGCAGGGCTTTCTGGTTGCGCCATTTGCATCAATGGCATTGGATCAGTTCAGCACTCTGTCTGATTGCCATGATCCTGTTTGCTGCCACTGGCATCACCCTGAATCATTCTGCACAAATAGAAGCGCATCCAGTGGTGAGCAAGAAAGAGGGCAGGCTGCCGTTGGCCTTGTTGTCGCAATTGAATGCGCTGAAAAATACCGATGATGCCGCCATACCTGGTGAAGTCAATGACTGGCTGGCCCAGGATTTGGGTATCAAGCTCAATGGCCAGGCACCAGAATGGTCGCCGGAAGAAGTGTATGTAGGCATGCCCCGTCCAGGCGGTGATGCCTGGCTGCGTATCGCTTTGGACAATGGCGAGATTGAATATGAGCTGACCAGTCGTGGCTGGATCGCTTATTTCAATGACTTGCATAAAGGCCGCAATACTGGCACTGCCTGGAGCTGGTTTATTGACGTCTTTGCAGTTGCCTGTCTGATTTTTTGTGTGACTGGCCTGTTCCTGTTGAAGATGCATGCGAGCAAACGTCCGAGTACCTGGCCAGTGGTGGTGTTTGGTCTCGTCATGCCACTCATACTTGCCCTGATGTTTATCCACTAGTTCACTACATATTTAAACCGTTCACTCTTTGTTCATTAAAAGGTTGTTTATCCATGCGTAAATTGCTCCCGTTTGCCATCACCAGTTTGCTGGGTGTCCCGGCCATGAATGCTGTCGCTGCTGATTTGACCCTGAAGGTCGAAGTACCGCGCCTGAATGTGGCTGAATATCACAAACCCTATGTGGCGATCTGGCTGGAAAAGCCAGACCAGACATTTGCTGGCAACCTGGCCGTCTGGTATGACTTGAAGAAAAAGGACAATGAAGGCACAAAATGGTTGAAGGACATGCGTCAATGGTGGCGTCGTAGTGGTCGTGAATTGCAGATGCCGGTGGAAGGTGTCAGCGGTGCCACCCGCACTACAGGCGAGCAAACCTTGAGCTTTGCCGGTGACAAAGGTGTACTGGCCAAATTGCCAGCTGGTGAATATCAACTCATCGTTGAAGCCGCTCGTGAAGGCGGCGGCCGTGAAGTCGTTAAGGTGCCATTCCAGTGGCAAGCCAAAGGCGAGCAAAACCTCAAAGCCCAGGGCAGTCATGAGCTGGGAACTATTGCTGTGATCATCAAATAAACCTGGCTCAAGGATAATCATGAAAACTTTAAAAAAAATCGCCCTTTTCTCCGCTCTGGCTTGCGCAGCATACTCTGCCCAGGCTCACCGCGCCTTTCTGGTGCCGTCTTCGACAGTGGTAGCTGGCAATGCCCCGTGGGTGACGGTAGATGCAGCCGCTGCTACCGATGTCTTTGTTTTTGACCACAATGCACTCAAGCTGGATAATCTGTTTATCACCGCACCCGATGGCTCTGCACTGAAACCAGAAAACGCCAGTACCGGCAAATACCGCAGTACCTTTGATGTCAAACTCAGCCAGACTGGCAGCTACAGGATAGGCATTCTGAATGAAGGTCTGTTTGCCAGCTATAAAGAAGATGGCAAGGTCAAGCGCTGGCGCGGTACAGCAGAAGCATTCGCCAAGGAAGTGCCTGCCAATGCGCCAGAACTGCAAGTCACACAACGTAGCGGCCGCATAGAAACTTTTGTCACCAACGGCAAGCCCGGCGGCAAATCCATGGAAATCTCAGGCAGTGGCCTGGAGATGAGCGGTGCCACACATCCGAATGACCTGGTGGCCGGTGAAACGGCGCAGTTTCGTCTGACCCTGGATGGCAAACCAGCGGCTAAAGTCAGTGTTACCTTGATTGCTGGCGGCTTGCGCTATCGCCAAAAACTCGATGAAAAAACTTTCGAGACCGATAGCGAAGGCAAGTTCAGCGTGACTTGGGGAAATGCAGGCATGTACTGGCTGGAAGCCGAGCTCAAGGATGACAAGCAAGTCAAAGCTCCTGCCAAGTCCAGAGTTGCCACCTATGTAGCAACTCTGGAAGTCTTGCCGCAGTAATAGTTCGCCGTAATAGTTTTCAATACTGAGCAATATGCGTCGTGTTTTTATACCGCTGGATGTGGCGGAACCACAATTTCCACCTGCCCATGCCATCAGCCATACGCTGAGTGGTAAAAGTATGGGCACCAGTTGGACTGTGCAGCTACTTTGCCTGCCAGTCCACGACGCACAAGAATTGCGGGCTGGCATAGAAGCAGAACTGGACCAGGTTGTCATGCAAATGAGTACCTGGGACACATCCTCACATTTATGCGAATTCAATCGCACACCGGCGCATAGCTGGCAATCTTTGCCAGCAGAATTTTTCAAGCTGGTCGATTACAGTTTGTACCTGTCACAACAGACAGGCGGGGCTTACGATATCACGGCTGGCAAACTGGTTGACCTATGGGGCTTTGGCCCTGCAGGCAAGCGCGAAAACAAGCCAACAGAAACCGAAATCAGCAAGACCCTGCAAGCTGGCAACTGGAAGTCACTGGAGCTGGATCACATGGAGCAGCGCCTGCGCCAGACGGACAATGTCGCGCTTGATTTATCCTCGATTGCCAAGGGTTTTGCCGTGGACCAGGTCGCCCGTTACCTTGATACGCAAAAAATCACCAGTTATCTGATAGAGCTGGGTGGTGAGTTGCGCGGGTTGGGCATGAAAAGAGACCAGTCACCATGGTGGGTCAACATAGAATGCCCGGTTGAAAATGATGAAAAACTGGACAAGGAGTATCTGGTTGCCCTGCACGGCTTGTCAATTGCGACTTCTGGTGATTACCGCCAGTTTTTTGAACAGGGTGGCCGCCGCTATGCGCACACCCTTGACCCGCGCACTGGTTATCCGGTAGACAATGACCTCGCCTCGGTGACGGTCTTGCACCCCGAATGTATGGTAGCCGATGCCTTGGCAACTGCATTGACAGTGTTGGGTTGTCCTGCGGGCCTGGACTTTGCCAATCAACATCAGATCGCCGCTTTGTTTCTGCAAAGAACGGCATACGGGTTCGAAGAAAAAATGAGCCAGACCCTCATGGCCATGCTGGATTAAGCATCATGCGCCTGCCTTCTTTAAGCTGGATGAACCGTATCTGCCTGACTTTAACACTCTTGTGCGTAGCCAGCTTTTTTCTTCCCTTACCTGCCCAAAGACAATTCAGCACTGCCTTGGTCGTCATCAGCTACCTGAGTTTTTGCCTGCAAACCCTGCGCAGACATCAGGATGAGATAGCCACCCAGCATCAAGGTTTTAGTTCTGAACTGGATCATGCCAATGCGCAAAGCATACTGGTAGCCTATGCCAGCCAGACAGGTTTTGCAGAGCAGATCGCAGTCAAAACAGCACAACATTTGCAAGATGCCGGGATGACAGTCGCCATCAACAGTATGGCCACCATCAAGCCAGAAACCCTGAGCAAGACCAGCCGCATATTATTTATTGTCAGTACCACCGGAGAGGGCGATGCGCCCGACAACGCAGCAGCTTTTACTCGCTTGCTGATGAGCCAGAAAATCGATTTATCACATTTGCATTTCGCCGTACTGGCCCTGGGTGACCGGCACTATCAGCAATTTTGCGCCTTTGCCCACAGACTGGATCATTGGCTTAAACACCAACATGCACATAGCCTGTTTGACATGATAGAAGTTGACAATGGTGATGAAGGTGCACTTCGTCATTGGCAGCATTATCTGGGATTGCTGAGCGGCCATACCGAAATGGCAGACTGGAGCAAACCTGGTTACCAGGAATGGATCTTGACAGAAAGAGAATTGCTCAATCCCGGCAGTCTGGGTGGGCCAGTCTATCGCATCGCCTGTATTCCGCCCAAAAATGCAAGCGTCGCTGACTATGCATGGCAAGCTGGCGATATCGCTGAAATTGGGCCTGATTATCCGGCAGGACAAAATTCAATGGCAGTGCGTCCTGCCCTGCCACATCGCGAATACTCCATCTCTTCTTTGCCTGCCGATGGCAAGCTGGAATTGCTGGTGCGCCAGATGCATAGGCCCGATGGCAGTCTGGGGATTGGCTCGGGCTGGCTGACAGCCTATGCAGAAATTGGGCAGTCCATCAATCTGCGGATACGCGAAAACCGCAATTTTCACACCCCTGCGCACGACTGCCCGCTGATATTGATAGGTAATGGCACAGGGCTGGCAGGCTTGCGCGCGCATCTCAAAACGCGCGCGTCAAGTGGACATTTACGCAACTGGTTGTTTTTTGGCGAAAGAAATGCGGCTCATGATTTTTTCCACCGAGAAGAAATTCTGGCATGGCAAACTCACGGAGCAATCAGCAAATTGCATTTGTGTTTCTCGCGTGACCAGGCTGAACGCCGCTATGTGCAACATGCTCTGCAAGAGCAAGGGGCTGACATACGGGCATGGGTCGAACAAGGCGCAGCCATACTAATCTGTGGCAGCCTGCAGGGCATGGCAGAAGATGTACACCAGACCTTGAGTAATCTGCTGGGTCTGGATAAACTGGAAAGCATGGCAGAATTGGGGCTGTACCGACGTGATGTCTACTAAGTGCAGGATACCTAATCTCATCAAAAGATGATTGCCAGGAAATGAGTCGCCAGTACCGTAGTTCAATTTTGCAACACTTGTTGCATTTCCCTACATGAAATTCATGTCTTTTTTCATAGACATTGTTGTACGATAGCGTTTGCCCGTTTCCTTAATATATTTACGAGGCTTATTTTTAGCTTGGCAACAGCGAAGTCAGTGTTGCTGACAAATTAGTTACTATCTACAAGGCTCATCCACCATGGCAGACGTCACCACCATATTAAATACAGGCAACAGCAAAAATCGCGTTGATATTGTCTTTGTCGCTGAGGGTTATACGGCCGACGAACGTGCCAAATTCCTGGCCGATGCGCAAAAATTTCTCGATAATATGCTGGGCGATGCCAATGCCAAACTGAATGCGCCATTTTCACCGTATAAGAAACTGTTTAATGCCAATGCCGTTTTTGTCGCCTCTGCGCAATCAGGTACAGACCAGCCGAACAAGAGTATCAGCGTCAATACCTATTTCGATGCTACCCAGCACGGCAGTGACGGCCGTTTGCTATATGGCGATTTTTCCAAAGTAGGTACTGTCGTCAACAGTGCAGTCGCGAGTAATGCGCAAGAGCTGGTCATCGTGCTGGTCAATACCTCGCTGTACGGTGGTGCTGGTGGCTCTATCGCCTGGGCCTCTGCCGGGAACATTTCCTCCGCTGAAGTGGTGCTGCATGAAATTGGCCACAGCTTTGCTAACTTGCAAGATGAATATGTGGATACCGCTATCTCCAGCAATTACCCGATTGCTGATCAGGGCTTTCAGAATAGCGCCCATGTCACCGATTCGCTGAGCCGCATACCCTGGTCAGCCTGGCTGGGTTACAAGGACGGCGACCTCGGCGTCGTCGGCACCTATGAAGGTGGTTATTACCGTAACACTGGCATCTGGAGGGCAACCCAGGATTCCAAGATGAATCATTTGGGCGTGGCATTCAGTGCACCTGAAAAAGAAGCCTTTGCCCTGAAATATTATGCAGCCATAGGAGATTATCTTAACCTGTATTCCAGCATCCCTGGCATATACCAGCCAGAGACACCTGACAACAGCTTGCTGTCCTTTACCTGGAAAATCAATGGCAACACGGTTAGTAGTAGCGATAAAGTCTATTTTGACGCCTATGCTTCGGGTGCCTACAAATCCGGCGCCAGCCTGAGTCTGACGACGGTAGATAACACGGGTTACATACGCAAAAACCTGAGTGCCACACAGCAAGTCGAAAATACGACACTGGACAAAACCATTATCAATGTCAGTGGTGCCAGCAGCAGCCTGAATGCCAACAATAGTATTTACCAATTTGATGCGAGCAATAATCTGATCGGCCTGAGTGCTCCTGAAACTGTGCGCTATGACTATATTGATGGCGGTAGCGGTATTGATACCCTGGTGATCAGTGCCAAGCTGGGCAAAGGTGGCGGCAGCTATTTCGTCAATGAAATCGGTAGCAATACCATGTTGCTGGGGAATCAGAATGCGGCTTACTGGGCTACCCATAATGTAGAAAAAATCCAGTTTTCTGACTATATCGTCAACACAACGGTGTATGACAATGCCCGCAGCATCAAGACGACAGAATTGCAGTCGCTGGAAGAGTTGTATGTTGCGTATTTCAATCGCGTACCGGATGCTGATGGGCTGGATTATTGGATTAATCAGTTCAAGGCAGGCATGACATTCAAACAGATCGGTGATGCGTTTTTTGTCGCTGCAGCGCAATTCCCGGCACAAACCGGTTACAGCGCCAGCCTCAGCAATACTGATTTCATCAATATCATTTACAAAAATGCCATGGGCAGGACCGATGGTGCAGATCCTGCGGGCATGAAATACTGGCTCAATGAACTGGAGACTGGCATACACAGCCGTGGCTCCATGGTCGGAGCCGTACTGGCAGGTGCACGTGCCTTCAAGAATGATGCAACCTGGGGTTGGGTCGTCAATTTACTCGACAATAAAATCAAGGTCGCCAATCAGTTTGCCGTCGAATGGGGCCTGAATTATCTGACACCAGAGGCTTCCATCACGAATGGTATTGCGATTGCTTCTGCAGTCACTGCGACAGATATTGCCGCTGCAATTGCATTGATAGGCATTGCAGACGGACAAATTCAGTTTGCCTGAGTCTAGGCCAACGTAATGAATTTAGTCTGAAATGTATCTGAAATAAGCCAGCTTGAAGCTGGCTTATTTCAAGACCGCAGATACCACACCGACCAGTTCCCAACCCAGTATCAAATGCTGGTCTGCATCCAGATGCACGCCATCATATTCGCTGGAAGTGACGACGCTGCCAGCATCAAAGAAGTGACAACCAGCAGCGGCAGCGACTTCTTTATAAGCATCTGCAAGGCCGATACATTTTCCTTCGCAGCCGGCAAATTTGGGCGCGATCGCCCCTCTGGGTATGCCAGGTAGTGGCGGTGCAACGATGAGTATGGGCGGGACCTGCATGCCCGGTTCTATCGGTGCCTGGCGTATGGTGTTGATAATCACGGCCAGCCCTTGGGACGATAACCATGCATCGTTCTGATGCATGGACTGGAAATCATTGATACCCAGCATGACTATCACCAGTGACAGCGGGGTCAGGGTTTCTATGCGTTGCGCCAGGCCCTGTGATCCATTGCGCCCAGGCTTGAAGGGGTCTTCCCAGACTGTGCGGCGGCCATTAAGGCAATCTTCGACCACCCTTACATGATGATCGGCACTGTTGAGGCCTATCTCCAGCACGCCTGGCCAGCGTTCTTCAAAGTTCAGACGTTTGCGTGTTGTCGGGATCAGGCCCCAGGACATGGAATCACCGTAGACCAGGATGTGCCGCATGCATTACTCCCTATCAGACTTTTTTCAGGTAACAGGCTTTCAACATGAAATTGCCTGCATCCATTTTACAGTCTACCTCATGATCGCCACCAACCAGACGTATGCTTTTTACTTTGGTGCCCATCTTCAGCGTGGTGGATGAACCCTTGACTTTCAAGTCCTTGATGATGACGACGGCATCTCCATCAGCCAGCACATTGCCATTCGAATCTCTGACGATGCGCTCATCGCTATCATCAGCCGCTGTGGCTGCCTGCATGGGCCATTCATGTGCGCAATCGGCACATATATAATTGTCGCCATCCGGATAAGTGTTTTCCAAGGAGCAGACTGGGCAGGCGGGGAATTGAGACATGTGGGGCTTTCTTGATGCGAAAAGATATACAGTATAGCCGACCACCCTCTCAGGTCATGAATACCCGAGCATATCACTCGGTATCAACGACAGTAGCAACAAGGGGGATTTGTATGATGAAGCTGGTGCCGGCACCCTCTTCGCTTTCTATGCGGATATCACCACCCAGCAAACTGGTGACTATGTTATAGACGATATTCATGCCCAGCCCGGTACCGCCTTGTCCCAGTTTGGTCGTAAAGAAGGGGTCAAATACCCGGACCAGGTTTTCGCTGGGTATGCCCACGCCATTATCGTCAAAGCGCAGTTCTACCTTGTCTTGCCCTTGCATGGTGGCGCGGATGCAGATTTGTCCGTCAGACTGCCCCTCAAAGGCATGCAGGATGGCATTGTCGACCAGATTGCAGATTACCTGGTCCAATGGTCCCGGAAAACTATCCAGTTCTATCTGGACAGGAATATCAAGGCTGATCTGCAAACCTGCCTGACGTATCTTCGCCATCATGGTGGCGATCACGTCATGACAAACCTTGCCAAGGTGGAAGCGGCGACGCTTGGAACTGGCCTGATCTACTGCCACTTGCTTGAAACTGGCTACCAGGTCGGCGGCATTGTTCAAACCATGCTCTATCAATTCACTGGCATGTTGTGCTGCCTGCAGATAGGCAGTCAGGTCTGAGCGGCGGATATTACCGTCAACGACCTTCTGGGCGAACTCCTGGGTCTTGGCATGCAGGGTGCCGGCCGTCAACAAGCTGTTACCGATAGGTGTATTGAGTTCATGTGCAACACCCGCCACCAGTGAGCCCAGGGCAGCCAGTTTTTCACTGCGCATCAAGTCATCCTGGGTATGACGCAGTTCTGTGGTTCGCTCGACGATACTCTGCTCCAGCAAAGCATTGGCTTTTGAAAAGGCCGTCTGTACTTTTTTAAGTTCAGTGATATCGGTATAGGTAGTGACAAAACCTTGCAGCTTGCCATTTTCATGAATTGGCTTGCCCTGCACCAGATGGGTATGGGCATTGGGGCGGGTGCGTTCAAATTCGTGTGCCTTAAACTCCCTGGCCAGCTTCAGGCGCGTGCTGATGAGCTCTTCGATATCACCTTCACCATACTCCCCGCGCTCTGCCATGATGCGTAATAAATCTTCAAATGGCACACCCTGGTAAATCGTATCAGCTTGATAACCAAGCACATCCAGAAAACCCTGATTCCACAGATACAGTTTCAATTGATCATCGAACACACTTAATCCCTGAGGCATATGCGCCAGCACGGCTTTCAAAAACAGGGATTGCTTACGAAACTCTATTTCTATGCGGCGTTTGGCGGTCACATCCATACAGGTGGTGACAAAACCACCGCCCTCTACCGGCACGCCACGCACTTCTATGATGCTGCCATCAGAACGCAGGCGTTCGTAAGTATAGGGAGTATCACTTTGTATGATGGCCATGAGTTTAGCCAGTTTTTCTTCCTCACTGGCGCTGCTGAATTCACCATATTCACCGCGTTTGATATTCGCTTCAAACACCGCGCGGGCCAGCGGTGGCGGGCCCTGAAACAGAGCTGGCGGCAAATCCAGCATGCGCAACAGTTCGCTGTTCCAGGCAACTACGCGCAGATTTTCATCGATCAATGAAACGCCGCCGGGAAAATTTTCCAGCAAAACACGCAGCTTCTCATTTTTTTTGCGTGCGGCAAGCTCTACCTGCTTGCGCTCGGAAATATCACGTACCACAGCAATGATGCATAGACGGCCACCATCTTCCAGCAAACTCAGAGCAACTTCGGAGGTGAACAGGCTGCCATCTGCCCTGCGTGAAGCCCATTCAAAACGCTGGGGTTGACCAGCCTTGGTCAGCTCTATATAACTGTTTGCGGCAGTCAGGGAATCCCGGCCATCAAATTGAAAGGGAGCAGACAAATGTACAGGCGCACTGGCAAGTAATTGCTCTCTTGATAAGCCAAACATTTTTTCGGCACTGGGATTACAATCAATGAAAATACCATCTTCCAATACCAGCAAGGCATCCAGAGCCTGCTCTACCATAGCGCGGTATAGGGCAACTCTGGACACTTCAATTTTGCCTGGCATGGGCAGCCCTGATTGAGTTGAAGATGGAGGAAATAGACTCCCTATTAAGTTTCCAGTATTCATCAAACCGGCAGAGACTACAAGCGCCAAATCTGGCTAGGTAGAAATTGATACACTCAGCGGTTCAGGCGAGCCAACAGTTTCTCCATGTCAACTGAATAAAACAGCTCAACTGGCTGATATGCGGTTTTACAGGGCATATCCAGTTGCAGACCAGACTCCATGGTCAAGCTGACTTGAGAACGCTGCTTGCAAGCTGCAATGGTGGCAGAAAGAGTGTCAGGATGATTAAACAGAGGCAAGTGTTCTGCCTTGGTGATGCTCATGCCACCACGTAGCATTTTGCAGCCTTTAACATCGTCGATGCTGATTTTGTCAGCTTGTGGAAACACGCTGGAACTCCCGCAATCCTCGATCATCAACGCTTGTATGGCTTGATTGAGCATGGCATTTTTTTGCTGCTGGTTGGCAACAACTGGATGAGCAAATCCTGTCTGCCGGAAAAAGTCTTCCCATACAGCTAACATGCCTTCTTCCTTGCCAAGCAGACGTGACAGCCATTGACTCTTGCATCCAACTTCGTCGCCACATTCCAATGCATGGGCAAAGTCTGGCAGCGACTCTTGCGTTCTTACCAGTCTGAGTTTTTCATAAAACCCATCAAAACGCTCAAAAGGCCCTGCCTTACCCTGACGGGCGGCCAATCCATAGATATAGGTTGCCAAGCCACAACGATAATCAAGTAGCCCGCCACGTTTTTGGTCTGCGGTCAGATTACCCCAACTTGCGTGGCGTACATGGAGCAAACACTCGCCCAGGGCCATGTTCAAGTCTTCCGCTGCCTGCGCATTTGTCAGCCACCCTTTGCGTACCCCCATCAACCAACGCAAGAATTCGGCACCACCTTCGTGGATCAAACGAGCATCTGCATAGGCATCAGTTGCATCGCGCATCTGAAAGCGATGACTAAACTCATGCGTCACAAACAATGTCATCGTGCGTTCTGCCTCAGCATCCGGCTGCAATGGCCAATTGACAAAGCCCAGACGCATGACGTCAGCGGCATCGCCATCTGGCCTGGCCCGACCAGGGCCTGTTACTCTGGAGATGGCGACTATGGGCATCTCGAATTTTGCTTTAGGCAAAACCTCGCGCAAGAATGCGATGCTTTCATCACCTGTCTTGCGTATATTGCGGATATTGGTTTCCCCCATTGCGGTATCAAAATAGCCGATGAAATTACCCTCCAGCGTCAATGATTTTGGCAACAACAAGGCAGCCATATCACCACCTTTTCCATCAGCCGCCTTCGCATTGTCTGCATACACCTGAGCATTCATGGCAATGCCCGGCGCACTAAAACTGTAGTTCACCTTGCCGCAAGTGGCATCCACAGCGAAATTGCTGGTATGGACGTAAATCGCATCTCCTACAGGAAAGGCCGCAGGATAACCCCGTACTTTATTTACGCTCACAGGCACCTGAAAACGCAATTGTGTACACACCGCTTGCTGGCTACTCGCATGTTCACCATCCGCCTTGGCACAAGTATCAAGTGATTGCCAGGTGCTACGTATTTTTGCTGCATCACTACCATGCTTCTTAAAGACCAGTTGTGTACACGCGGGTGGCAATTGATAACTCAGCTCCAATGCCTGTGAATGTAGATATTTAATATTGACATCAACATCGGCGCAGGCGGAGCCAGACACTGCCAGCAAGCAGGCTACAAGTATTGTCTTATTCTTCATACGGCGCTTTATTCAATAGAAATAGTAGATAACAGCGGCCCGGCATGTTCCAGCAAGTAATACAGGCCATCCTCACCCAGGCCCTGCTCAATTTCATGCCATCCCATGCGGGCATAAAATTTCAGGGCGTCATGATTTTGCGCCACACATTTCAAGCGCCAGGGAAATGCCAAGCGACTTTGAAGGTGCTGTAAGAGCGCCCTGCCCAGTCCTTGCCCCTGAGCTTGCGGATCCACATACAAATGATGGATATAGGCATCGCCTTCCTGCACCGCCAGAACAGCCAATGCCTGATCTTGTGCATCAACAGCGATCCAGATGGTTTCGCCTTTCGTCACATCAGCAAAATCTTCGCTCACCCCTGCTGTAGGTTGTCGCCATCCTGCTTCGATAACGCATCTGCGGTAAATGGTTTGCAGTACACTAGCATCCTGAGCACATGCTTTTCGTATGATGATCAAGGTAGGTATGCCGCTTGCTGACCCATGAATACCGTCAAGGTATCTTTTGGTGGCTGTATGCCTGCCTGGAACAGGATACGGCCAACGGCTCCACGATGGTAGTTACCATGAGTAGCCACATGCAAGAGCATTTCGCCACGTGACATACGGCCTGGTTTGCCATCGACGAAAGTGAAGTCTATATCCTCAGCAAAGCCAATCTCTGCTTGTGCAGCGACATAAGCAACATACCATTCATCCACAGCTTGCACCTCTAACTGCAAGTCTCTCAGTGCGGGCGTTTCTTTGGTATTCAGGGATGTGTAACCATGTCGTTTGCCCTGCAGGTTAGCAACAAAAATTTGATCCACGACATAGATATGATTGAGTATGCGTATGGCATCATGCAGTTCACGCGCATGTAGGTCTGACTTCAGGCTATGCATCAAGGTATACAAATCAGCATTCGCCCATGCCTTGTATTCAAACAACTTCAATAAAAGCTTCCTAGTTTGCATAATACCTCTAAAAAAAATCAACTGGCTGTAACTGTTTCCTACCGCATTCAGGCAAGTATTTTAGCCATGAATGTAACTGTGTGCTGAACTTCAGAGATGTATAGCAAATGGGTAAATAAATAGAGATAAAAAAAGCCTGTCTTAGAGACAGGCTTTTTTCAACAACTTATTTTCCACCTTCATTCGACGCCGTCAGCAAATGCAAAGGCCGCACTTCCTGGGAGCGCGTTCTGACTTCGCTAATGAAAATCCCCCTGCCATCGAGGAACACCTGATATTGAGAAGTGCCGTTATTCTGGCGCATGGTCATGCGGGTTTTTCCGTTGAATTGGTAATCAACTCCTGAGCCACCAGGTACCGCATTGTATTTGATGGTCTTGCCATCTATACCTGCATTGAAAGCCGCCGCGCCACGCATCTTCAGCAAGACATCATATAGGCCATTGGCATTTTTTGCAGCAAAATGCGCCACTTCGATTTCTACATCCTCGCCTTCGAGGAATTTACCGTAAGGGTTAACAACAGCAGTTTGCGCCATGCTAAACCCCGCAATGGCGCAGAGAAAAAGCGCCGCTATCGATGATGTTAAGAATTTCAATTTGATGTACCTTTGTATGCATGATGGTTGTATAAAATTCAGAAAAACAGCATCAGTAAAAATTCACTGAAACTGACATGACTGATACTTTTACATAAATAAAGCAAGACGTTTACAGCTGGCAAAAACATTTACACAAGTTACAAAATCACGAACCTGTATAGGCCTTGTCGAGATCAGCAATAATAATTTTTTTCATCTGGAACATAGCCATCATCACTCTCTGCGCCTTGGCCGGGTCGGCATCACCGAGATAACGGATCAATGCTTGCGGTACGACTTGCCAGGACACCCCATATTTGTCGGTGAGCCAGGCACACTGGCTTTCCTGACCACCGCCCGCCAATAATTTATCCCAGTAATAATCCACCTCCTCCTGCGTTTCACAATCGATAACGAAGGAAATGGCAGGAGTAAAACTATACGCAGGCCCGCCATTCAGGGCGACGAATTCTTGCCCGGCCATGCTGAACTTGATCGTCAACACCGTGTCCTTGGGCAGGGGGGCACCTTCGCCATATCGGACTACATCCAGGACTTTTGCATCCTTGAAAATGTCGACGTAAAAATGTACTGCTTCTTCGGCCTGATGATCAAACCAGAGGGTAGGTGTGATTTTTTGCATGATGCCGTCTCCATTTTAAATATAGATTCAAGAGGATTTACAAGCTACAGCCAACACTTAATTCTGCATTGCTGCTTTATTGATCAATGATGATCAAAGTCCCCCTGCTGCCAGCCGCAACAGCATGCGGTGTATGCGCAGGCACCAGATACAACTCGCCCGCCTTGACGGCGACAATCTCACCGTGGATATCCAGATTCATTTGCCCGTCCAGCACCAGCAGAGCTTCAGTGAAATCATGGGTTTCATCAGGATAGTCGCATTCATCCATGCGCAAGACCTTGACTTGCGCACCGCCAGCCTTGCCCAGTATCGTGGAACGCCAGGCGGTCGGCAATGAAGCCGCCTCGGAAATCAAATTCTTATGCAACATCCAGGTGCAATCCTCTCAATGACTGTCTTTTAAAGCCGGGTCCCAGTGTTCTGCAATCTTTCCATTTTCTATGCGGAACATATCAAACCAGGTTGTTGTGTATTTCTTACTGGCATCTTTGGCATCTGGCACGGTACTGACAAAGCTTAAAATCACTTTATCACCTTCGGCAGTAATCGCCACCAATGGCGCCTTGACTCTGGCCTGTATATCCTTTGGTTTGACGAATTTACTGAAGACCTCGACAAAAGCCGCGCGCCCGGTAGCTACATTGGGATTGTGCTGCATATAGGATTCCGCCAGGTATTTATCTGCCAACTCCATGTGACCACCTTCAAATACTTCACGCCAAAAGTCATACACCAGACGTTTGTTGGTAGCCAGTCGTGCATCTGCACTGGCAAGCATGGCCTCATGATCAGGATTTGCCTGCACAGGTAATTGCGCGTAAGCAAGCAAGGGCAGGCTAAGAGAGACAACTAAGGCGAGACGACGACAAGAAATCAACATGAATGGCTCCTATTGGAAAGAAAATTCTGCTACCCGGGCCCGACCAAGAGCCACTACTTACCAGCGTCACTCTTGGCAGGCTTGGCAGCAGCCCCACCAGTTTGGACCTCAACAATCGCTCTTTGTTCATCCGCCTTCTGCTGCATCAACTGCGCCGCCTCTTTCGCCTTATCCAGCTGTGCTTTCTGCTCGGAAAGAAAATTAGCCGAAGCACTGGGCTCCACCTTGGGTTCTGGTGGTTTGTTGCAGGCAGCGAGAACAAAGATACAAGCTAAAACGAGAATGGTACGCATGAAATACTCCTGAAAGCCGCAGACCGCAGCCACGACCAGATTATATGTAGATAGGTATTCTAGCAATAAATAGCGCTGAACAAAAAAACAAAGAAGCCCGGAAAGTTCCGGGCTTTGATGAATCACACGTATTGTTTGTCGCTGATAGCATTTAGCGCTCGCGAGTAAGAATTATTGAGACTGCCACAAAAGTGATAGGTCACCATCTACAAAACCAACACCTACAGCTCGACTATCCAACAAGACTTTAGCTTCCATCTCGTCCGTGAGATAAGCGCTGATAAGAATTTCAATCCTGGATAAACAGGTTTCCCATTCTGGACCTGAAAAAGAAAAAGGTATATCAATTGCCCTTGTTTCTGGCTGCCACACTTCATCGCAAGCCCAGTCGGTGTCAGCAGAATCAAAACTACCAGCACCAATCAATTCAATGCCAAATTTTGAATTCTGATTTTTAGCATTTTCAAACAAATTAAATGAGTATGCTTTGATTTCGAGCGAAGTCGTTTCTGCTAGAGATAATCCCAACCACGTTTTGAAAACTGATTCGAAGTCCATAGATCAATGCCAAAAATTTTAATTATCAAATCAGCAGGCTAGCATCCCAGCATCTACTTTATCTGTCGGTAACAGTAAAAAATTCAAATCCTGCTTTGGGCAAATTACTTCATCGCCGCGCACTATATGAATATCGACCAGAACAAAATCAAAGGATTGCCGCGTCTCGAAGTACCTGAAATATTTTGGTGCATCGTGCGGTATGACGCAAATTCCCGTCTTGCTTTCAAGATCAATGAGAAGCTCGCCCAAAGTATTTCCCATCAATTCTATGCCTTTCGCTTCGACAAGCTTGAGTGCATCAGAAATTGTGTACTGAGGAAAATCATGAGAGTAAAAAGTTGGCATGAAAACTCTGACAGAAGATAGGTGAATGCTTAAACAGTGTAGCATCACAAAATGTCAGATCGACAAAAAAAATAGACTATATTTTCCCAATAAAAGTCAGGCAATACGCAAAACAAAAAAACCCGGAACAAGTCCGGGATTTTTGCTTTGGGTGCTGCCAGCAAACCGTATCCGTGGCACGCTGAAAAATTCAATTCGCGGGATGCAGAGCAAGGCGCAAAGCACAGCAATACGTCGGTATTGCGAGCATTTGCAACGCAGCTATGCGCCCGCTAATTGGATTTATCAGCGTGACACTTTATCCGCGTGGCTCAGCTACATATTGCGTCTGTACTGCCCCCCAACTTCGAACAACGCAGTAGTAATCTGCCCCAGCGAACAGACACGCGCCGCCTCCATGAGTTTGGCAAACACATTCTCATTATTGATCGCCGCCTGCTGCAAGGCCGCCAGTGCCTTCGGCGCCACATCCGCATGACGGCTATGAAAATCCGCCAGGCGTTGCAATTGCGACTGTTTTTCTTCTTCAGTTGAACGCGCCAGTTCTATCTTTTGCGGCGTGTCATTGGCTTTTGGATTGCGGAAAGTATTCACCCCGATGATAGGCAAAGTACCGTCATGTTTCAGGTGTTCATAGTGCATGGATTCTTCTTGTATCTTGCCACGCTGATAGCCGGTTTCCATGGCACCCAATACCCCACCGCGTTCAGCGATGCGCTCGAACTCTTGCATGACGGCTTCTTCTACCATGTCGGTCAGTTCTTCGATGATGAAGCTGCCCTGGATAGGGTTCTCGTTTTTCGCCAGGCCCCATTCACGGTTGATGATGAGCTGGATTGCCAAAGCACGGCGCACTGATTCATCAGTAGGCGTGGTGATGGCCTCGTCATAGGCATTGGTGTGCAGGCTGTTGCAGTTGTCGTAGATCGCAATCAGGGCTTGCAGTGTGGTGCGGATGTCGTTGAAATCGATCTCTTGTGCATGCAGGGAACGACCACTGGTCTGGATATGGTATTTCAGTTTCTGACTGCGGTCATTCGCACCATATTTGTCACGCATGGCCACTGCCCAGATACGGCGGGCCACGCGGCCCAGTACTGTGTATTCAGGGTCCATGCCATTGCTGAAGAAGAAGGACAGGTTGGCCGCAAAATCATCGATGTGCATGCCGCGTGCCAGATAGGCTTCAACAAAGGTGAAGCCATTTGACAAGGTGAATGCCAGTTGAGAAATCGGGTTCGCACCTGCTTCGGCAATATGGTAACCGGAGATGGAGACAGAATAGAAATTGCGCACCTGATGATGGACGAAATATTCCTGTATATCGCCCATGACCTTCAGCGAGAATTCTGTCGAGAAGATGCAGGTGTTCTGGCCCTGGTCTTCTTTCAGGATATCTGCCTGCACGGTGCCGCGCACGTTCTGCAATACCCAGGCGCGTATCTTGGCGGATTCATCGGCAGTCGGTTCGCGTTTGTTATCGACGCGGAATTTTTCCATCTGCTGATCAATCGCAGTGTTCATGAAGAAAGCCAATATGGTCGGTGCCGGGCCATTGATGGTCATGGATACCGATGTGGCCGGATCACACAGATCAAAGCCATCATACAAGACCTTCATGTCTTCCAGCGTCGCAACAGACACACCAGAATTGCCGACCTTGCCGTAGATATCAGGACGTATGGCCGGGTCTGCGCCGTACAGGGTCACGGAGTCAAACGCAGTCGACAGACGCTTGGCATCCATGCCTTGCGACACCAGCTTGAAGCGGCGGTTGGTACGGAAAGGGTCGCCTTCACCGGCGAACATGCGGGTAGGATCTTCACCCTCGCGTTTGAAGGCGAACACACCGGCGGTAAAGGGGAAAGAACCAGGCACGTTTTCCAGCAACAGCCAGCGCAGGATTTCACCGTGATCAACAAAGCGTGGCAAAGCCACCTTGCGTATCTTGGTGCCAGACAGGGATTGCTGTACCAAACGGGTGCGGATTTCCTTGTCGCGAATCTTGACGACATATTCATCGCCCGCATAGGCAGCCTGCATGTCTGGCCACATGCTGATGAGTTTTTTGGATTCACCATCGAGGCGATTTTCACGCTCGGTGATCAAGTCATCAAAGTCAGCAGACTTGCCTGCCACTGACAGCATGCGTTTGCTTTCTTGCAGTTGCTGGCGTTCACGGGCAATCAAGACTTGCTTGCCGGTATTTTTGTGATAGGCGCGTACCGTATCTGCAATCTCAGCGAGGTAACGGCTGCGTGCTGGTGGCACGATGACATTCTTGGCACTGGAATATTTGACATTAATCGCAGCCAGCTTGCTGGGCTTGGCCAGCAAACCACGTTGCACCAGTGCCGGCAAGATGCCTTGGTACAGCGCAGTCACACCATCATCATTGAAGCGTGAAGCCTGGGTGCCATAGACTGGCATTTCATCTGGCTTCTGTGTCCATAGTTCGCGGTTGCGCTGGTATTGTTTGGCGACATCACGCAGGGCATCCTGTGCACCTTTGCGGTCGAATTTGTTGATGGCGACAAAATCGGCAAAATCCAGCATGTCGATTTTTTCCAGTTGTGACGCAGCGCCAAATTCTGGTGTCATGACATACATGGATACATCTACATGCGGCACGATGGCAGCGTCACCCTGGCCTATGCCTGAAGTCTCGACGATGACCAGATCAAAACCGGCGACCTTGCAGGCCGCAATCACATCGGGCAGAGCTTGCGAAATCTCGGAACCTGCTTCACGGGTTGCCAGTGAACGCATGAAAACCTTGAGCTTGCCCTTCCATGGGTTGATCGCATTCATGCGTATGCGGTCACCCAGCAAGGCACCGCCAGATTTGCGGCGCGACGGGTCTATGGAGATCAGGGCGATATTCAGATGGTCATCCTGGTCCAGGCGCATGCGGCGTATCAGTTCATCTGTCAGTGAAGATTTACCGGCACCACCAGTACCCGTGATACCCAGGGTTGGTGTCTTGCTGGCTTTGGCCGCATCCATCAATTGCGTGCGCAATTCTGGCGCGACCTTGTCGTTTTCCAGCGCGGTAATCAATTGTGCCAGCGGGCGGTGCTTGTCGGCGATATCGCCTTGCTGCAATACTGCCAACGTCGTTGGCGCATAGCCGGACAGATCGCTGTCGCAAGCCTGTATCATCGACAAAATCATACCCACCAGACCCATACGCTGGCCATCTTCAGGGCTGAAAATACGGGTCACGCCATAGGCATGCAGGTCGGCTATTTCTTCCGGCACGATGACACCACCGCCACCGCCAAATACCTTGATATGCGCACCGCCGCGTTGCTTGAGCAGGTCTATCATGTATTTGAAGTATTCGACATGGCCACCCTGATAGCTGGAAATGGCAATACCCTGGGCATCTTCCTGCAAAGCAGCAGTGACGATTTCTTCTACCGAGCGGTTATGGCCCAGATGGATCACTTCTGCACCATTCGCCATCAAAATGCGGCGCATGATATTGATCGAGGCATCATGGCCATCGAACAGGGAAGCGGCGGTAACAAAGCGCACTTTGTTGGCAGGTTTGTATTCAGTCAGGTTCTGGGCAACGGACAGGTCAGTCATGTCTTCCTCATCGGTCTTGTTTTATCACAGTGATTATTGCTATTTAGAAAATTCTCACTATGTTTGGGTTAGGCTAAGTTATATGACGTTAACGTAAACGTCAATTAAAAATTATGATCATGCTTTTCATGCAATTCATCGCTGTCATATAAGTCTTGATATTAACGAATTGGCAATGCATACATTTATCACTCCGTCACTTGCGCAATTGCAACTCACGTCCGGAAAAATAATATTCCTTGCGACGCTCAACCGTCTCTGTCGTAATGACTGCGTTCAAGTCCTTACATCTGGCATGCGTACCTGATATTTGTACTACCCCATTCCATTGGCTGGAAGCACCATGACCAGCACTGGCATGCAAACTGGCAGTGCAAGAACTGGGGCTGACAATCTCTACACCCCAGTCTTTGGGTATGCCTGCCAGGCCCCAGAATTCTCCACAGGTTTGTGTCAGTTTGAGCTCAGTGACACGTTCCCCATCTTCTACAGCCAGCGCCAGCCTGGGGAAAAAGACACGGAAAGTTGATGCTGGCGCTGCATTAGCAACAGTAGCGCTCAAGCCAGTTACTGCAATCAATACAAAAAAGAGTTTTTTAAGCATATTAAAATTACGCCAGGATGGGGTCGGTTTTTGAGCAAAACATTCAGCAGCAAGTAATCAACAGGCACTGCAAGACTCACTTCTCTCACTCTTATATAAAGTGAGTCTTGCATCATCACAGGTCAGGCTACGCGCGACACTTCCTTGATCACTGTTGTATTTTGAGGCTTCAGCAAAACTGCTTTCTCTGCATGATACGCCTGCATGGCCTTTTCTTTGACATGGCCGTAACCGCGTATCTTTTCAGGCAAGTTCGCTAGGGCGATGGCCTGCTCCAGATTATCTGCATTCAAACCCGCCGCCAGCTTTTCCATCAGGGCCGTGTATTCAACAATGAGTGCGCGCTCGGCCTTGCGTTCTTCGGTGCGGCCAAAGATATCCAGTGCCGTACCGCGCAAGCCCTTGAGTTTGGCCAGCAGTTTGAATGCCTGCCAGACCCAGGAGCCATATTGGGCCTTGACCAGATGACCCTGTCCGTCTTTCTTTGAGAAGATAGGGGGAGCCAGATTGAATTTCAGGCTGAAGTCGCCCTCAAACTGTTGCTTCAGTTTTGCTGTGAAATCGCCATTGGTATACAAACGTGCGACTTCATACTCATCCTTGTAGGCCATGAGTTTGAACGCATATTTGGCGACTGCCATACTGAACTTGTTACCGGCATTCAATGTAGATTCCGCCTTGCGTACTTTTTCAACCAGGTCTGCATATTGCTGAGCGTAGGCGGCGTTCTGGTAATCGGTCAATACCGCAATACGGCGCTTGATAAGGGCATCCAGGCTTTGTGGCATCTGGATGACGACAGGCTGGCCAGGGATGGCGATTTTTTCCACACGGGCAAAATCCACCGCTGCACGGCGGCCCCAGAGGAAGGCTTTCTTATTGGCTTCTATGGCTACGCCATTCAGTTCTATTGCACGCAGCAAGGCTGTTTCAGATACGGGTATCGCGCCCTTCTGATAAGCAAAGCCCAGCATGAACAGGTTAGTGGCTATCGAATCACCCATCAGAGCCGTTGCCAGTTTGGTTGCGTTGATAAAATCGACATTGCCACCGACTGATTCAGAAATCAGGTGCTCAACGGATTCCAGGGGGAATTGCCAGTCAGGGTTCTTGGCAAACGGGCCGGTTGGTTGTTCATGGGTATTGATGACAGCGCGGGTACGGCCTGCGCGCATTTTGGAAATCGCGTCATGTGCGCCAGCAGTCAAAATATCGCAACCCAAAATCAGGTCAGCTTCACCAGTCGCTATACGCTGTGCACGCAACTTGCCAGCCTGGTTGACGATACGTATATGCGAAGTCACCGAGCCATTTTTTTGCGACATGCCTGTCATGTCGAGTACCGATGCGCCCTTGCCTTCCAGATGCGCAGCCATGCCGAGCAAGGCACCGACCGTAATCACACCAGTGCCGCCTATGCCGTTCAACAGGATGTTGTATGAGCTTTCGCAGGCTGGCAATTGTGGTTCTGGCAGTGCACCAAAGTCATCGGTCTTTGCCGTACCGGTTTTGGACTTGACCAGCTTGCCACCTTCTACCGTGACAAAGCTGGGGCAGAAACCTTTTACGCAGGAATAGTCCTTGTTGCAGGACGACTGGTCTATGCTGCGCTTGCGGCCGAACTCTGTTTCCACCGGCATGATGGAAGTACAGTTGGATTGCACGCCACAGTCGCCACAGCCTTCGCAGACTGCTTCATTGATGAACATGCGCTGGTTTGGGTCAGGGAATTCGCCTTTTTTGCGGCGACGGCGTTTTTCTGCAGCACAGGTCTGGTCGTAAATGAGTACGGTCGCACCGGGTATGTCGCGCAATTCGCGTTGCACCGCATCCATGTCCTTGCGGTCATGCAGTGTCAAAAAGCTGGGCAGGTTGGATCTGTCGGTATAACGTGATAAATCCTCAGTCACGAGGGCGATGCGCTTGACGCCTTCTGCTGCCATTTGTTGCGCCATCATCGGTACACTGATAATGCCGTCGACTGGTTGGCCACCCGTCATGGCGACAGCATCGTTATACAGAATCTTGTAGGTGATATTGACCTTGGCAGCGACTGCAGCGCGTATTGCCAGATAACCGGAATGGAAATAAGTACCATCGCCAAGGTTCTGGAATACATGCGGCAAGGTCGAGAATGCCGCCTGACCTATCCAGGGTGCACCTTCGCCACCCATGTGGGTCGTCAGTTTATTAAATTCAGGATAAATCGCCGTCGCCATGACGTGGCAACCTATACCCGCCAATGCCAGGCTACCTTCTGGCACCTTGGTCGAGGTATTGTGCGGACAGCCAGAGCAATAGTAAGCTGGACGTGCAGGCGTATTGACTTGCTTGCTGAGCACGACATCCTTGGCTTCCAAAAATGCCAGGCGTGCCTTGATCAGGTCGCTGGTATGGAAGCGGGCAATGCGTGAAGAAATCACGCGGGCAATTTGTGCCACTGAAAAATCAGCCTTGGAAGTCAGCAGCCATTCGCCGCGCGGATGTACCCATTCGCCTTTTTCATCAAACTTGCCGATGACTCGCGGGCGTACATCGTCGCGCCAGTTATATAGCTGCTCTTTAAGCTGATACTCCACCATCTGGCGTTTTTCTTCGACTACCAGAATTTCATCAAGACCCTGAGCGAATTCACGCACGCCATCCGGCTCCAGCGGCCATGGCATGGATACCTTGAACAGGCGTATGCCTATCTCGGCGGCGAATTTTTCATCAATACCCAGTTCTTCCAGCGCTTCCAGCACGTCGAGATAAGACTTGCCTGAGGCAACTATGCCCAGCCTTGCAGTCGGGCTGTCTATGGTGACATGATTGAGTTTGTTAATACGCGCATAAGCCAGGGCTGCATAGATCTTGTAATCCTGCATCAGGGCTTCCTGCTTGCGTGCCTGTATGCCCAGGGTATCCAGAGACAAACGGGTGTTCAGGCCACCTTCAGGCATGACAAAGTCTTGCGGTATCTTTATTTGCAGGCGGAAAGGGTCGGCATCCACAGACGAGGTCGATTCCACGGTGTCGGCCAGTGCCTTGAAGCCGACAGCGCAACCAGAGAAACGCGACATGGCCCAGGCATGCAAGCCCAGGTCCAGGTACTCCTGCACATTGCTGGGATACAGCATGGGTATCATGCACGCTGAGAAAATATGGTCAGACTGGTGCGGCAGCGTCGATGAATAGGCACCATGGTCATCACCAGCCACCAGCAAGACGCCACCGTGCTTGGATGTACCCGCATGATTCATGTGCTTGAAAACGTCAGCACTGCGATCGACGCCCGGGCCTTTGCCATACCACATGCCAAATACACCATCGTATTTGGCCGGGCCTATCAGGTCTACCGTTTGCGAACCCCATACTGCTGTTGCAGCCAGGTCTTCATTGACGCCAGGCACGAACTGCACATGGTTTTGTTGCAGCAGTTTTTTGGTTTTCCACAATGTTTCATCCAGACCACCCAGCGGTGAACCACGATAACCGGAAATAAATCCCGCTGTGTTCAAGCCTGCAGCCAGGTCACGCTGGCGCTGCATCATGGGCAGGCGTACCAGGGCTTGTATGCCTGACAAAAAGATCGTGCCGCTGTTCGACGTATATTTATCGTCGAGTTGCACATCATTCAATTGCGGGGGGCTGGTGATCTGGCTGGCTTCGAGTGCATCCTGGACAGGCTCGGTGTGGACTTCTTTGGCGGACGGCAGGGACGAGAGTCCAGCAGACTCCATTGTGGTGTCGGATGACATAAGGTGGCTCCAAAATTTGTGATTTAGATCGCAAAGAGCATGCGTTGTATCCGGTAAGACACAATTTTGCTCGGAGCCTATAGCGAGGTATCAGAGATAGGCTCTCGTTGCGTTGGTAGTGATAACTACCATTTTATTCGAATCCTGGACAAAATTCGATGTCAAGACACTACGTCTGTCGTATTTGCCAACGTCAAATACGGCTGACAGCGTCTGTATTTCCTTCTATCCGGATCAAAGAGACATCAAAAGAAGCTTTCGAAATTTCGCTGCAGCGCTTCTTCGACTTCCTTTGAAATCTGCTGTGTTCACAGTGTAGGTGGAATAAGTCTTCGTGGAAAATATGGAATTAAAATAGGGGTATCATAAAAAATGATACCCTTCCAATACAAGTGCAAATCTACACTCAGGACAAAATGGGCGATGTACTCAAAAAATCGCTAAGTCTTTTTCCATGCAGCACGCAAGCCCAATGCGAAGAAAATCCCGATTGCCAGCCAGATCACGGAAGCGACTATTTCAAAAGTATCCAGGCGACTCAACCAGACACGGTCAATCATGATCAGCGGGAAAAAGATCAGGCCACGCACTATGCAGATAAAAGCTACCACAAACAAACCAGTTCTTAGCAATGGCAGGCGGCGCACAAAACCGGCGGCAGAAAATGCGTACAGGCTGCATAACCACATCAGGGCTGTGATCAGCAAAGTGCTCACCGGGGCAAGCCAGGTGCCCAGGCGTGCTGACTCAACCACTGAGGGTGGAGCGTGAAAAAAATAGATCCAGTCTGCACCGCCTATCAGGGCAATGACATGCAGCAAGCCTCCAAGAAAGGCAGAGATGCCTGCCAGTGTCGCCCAGCGTTCTTTTCTAGCTGTAGTCATTCTCCCAGTCGCCAGTATGCAAATAAAGAACGCACATTATTATTCATTATGTCGGGGCATGCAAAAAAACGGGAGCATCAAGCTCCCGAATTCCCCTGTAAGGAAGAAATACTATTCGGCTTTGGTGGAATACATGCCCGCATAGCGTACGCCGAAATACAGGATGAAGGTATAGCAAGCCGCCGGCACATAGAAAGAAAGACTCAGGCCCAGGGTATCCGCCAGATAGCCCTGCAGGAAAGGGACCAGGGCACCACCAACTATCGCCATGCACAATATGCCCGAACCCTGGCCAGTGAATTTACCGAGCTTGTTCAAGGCCATGCTGAAGATAGTAGGGAACATGATGGAATTGCACAAACCCACCGCCAATATGGCCCACATTGCCAGCGAACCTTGGCTATAGATGGCAGTTAAAATCAAGATGATGGCGGCAGCAGAATTGAAGGCCAGGGTTTTACCTGGGCTGACTTTGCGCATGACAGCAAAGCCGATGAAACGCCCCACCATGGCACCGCCCCAGTAGAAGCTCACGTAATGGGCTGCAGCCGCTGGCGTCAGGGCTGCTATATTGGGTTCACCCAGAAAATTGATGAGGAAGCTGCCTATGCTGACCTCGCCACCGACATACAGGAAAATGCCTATGGCGCCCAGCACCAGATGACGATGCGACAACACCGATGCATTGTCACTGCTGGTGTCAGTGTTGACTTCTTCCGTATGGGTGATTTTGGGCAAGCGGGCAAAGGCAAACAGAATCGCCAGCAACAGCAAGGCCGCAGCCAGCAAGAGGTAAGGCATTTGTACAGCAGCGGCAGCTCTGCCGTGATAAGCGGCTTGCTCTGCTGCGGGCAATGCATTGAGTTCCACAACAGTAAGTGCCGCACCAGACAGGATCAGGATGCCACCAAAAATCGGCGCTACCGTTGTCCCAAGAGAGTTGAAAGCCTGCGTCAACGTCAGACGACTGGATGCTGTCCTGGCATCGCCCAGTACCGTAACATAGGGATTAGCCGCCACCTGCAAGATCGTGATGCCCGACGCCAGCACAAAAAATGCCAGCAAGAACAAGGCATAGCTACCCATGGAAGCTGGATAAAACATGGCGCAGCCACCCGCGGCGATGACCAGGCCAGTGACAGCGCCATTTTGATAACCTATCTTCCTGATCAGCATGCCTGCCGGTACGGAGACAATGAAGTAAGCACCAAAGAAACAAAATTGCACCAGCGTGGCTTGCACATAGCTGAGAGTGTAAATGGATTTCAGATGCGGGATCAGCACATCATTGAGTGAAGTCAGCAGACCCCACATGAAGAACAGGATAGTCACGATGACCAGAGAGCTGGTCTGGCTCCTGGCTTGGCTGTCAGGTAATACCGTCGAGGTAACGGATAAGGAATTTTCCATCATGGTCTCCAGTTATTTATTATTCTCTTGCTCAAGATGCCTGGCCAGCATGGCTGAAACACCCAGGAAAGCGGGATATTCTTCAGTAATCAGATAAGTCGGTATTTGTGCCAGGTAGTTGCCAAGCCTGCCTTTGGCAACAAAGCGTTCCCGGAAGGCAGATGCGGCAAACAAGGGGCCCAGCTTGGGCACGATGCCACCACCTATATACATGCCACCAGTTGCGCCCAAAGTAAGGGCGACATTGCCTGCCATGCTGCCGAGGATGGCGCAGAAATGTTCAACCGTACGCAGGCAGGCACTGCAACTGCCATCCAGCGCCCGGTGCGTAATCTCGGCAGCGCTCAGGGTCTTGCCGGAGATGGCAGCAAAAATCAGCTCCAGGCCCTTGCCAGACAAGAGACGCTCTGCCGACACATGCTGATATTGTTGCCACAGGCTTTGCAATATCTGCACCTCTTCATTATTGGCGGGTGCAAAACTGGCATGCCCGCCTTCGCTGGCCAAAGGTGCCCATGATTTGCCAGCCGGGACAATGCCTGACACACCCAGGCCAGTGCCAGCGCCAATGAGACCGATGGTACGTCCAGGCTGCTCTACGCCTCCACCGATTTGCTGGCGCTGGCTGGCACCGAGGTAAGGCAAAGCCATGGCCAGGGCAGTAAAATCATTCATGACCAACAGAGTGCTGAAGCCCAGTTGCTGGCGCACGGCAGCAATTGAAAAACTCCAGTGATGATTGGTCATGCGGATGCTGTCGCCATCGACAGGGTTGGCGATGGCTATCGCCGCATGCCTGATGCGCAGCTCAGCATTGTCCGGCACCTGTTGAACTTCAGGGCTGGCAAGATAGCTTTGCATGGCATCAGACAAACCGGGGAAGTCAGCGCAGGCCAGCACCCTGACTGCAACAAACTGGCGCTCAGCCGTCTCCAGTGCGAATCGGGCATTGGTGCCACCTATGTCTGCCAGCAAGCGTGGGTAGGTCTGATTGCCCATCATTTCAACTCTGTGCAATTTAACGCATCCTGGTCCTTGGCCGCACCGCCGACAATTTGTATATTCGTGAAAGCGGCGCTAAATGTCGATGTGGTACTGATGCTGAATGGAACATCAACATGATGCAATTTCACACCTTTGGCAACGAAGCAGGAGAGTGGTATCTTGACCGTCTGCTTTTCTTTTTTGCCAGCCAGGCGCTTGAAGGCATCTGTCACATCCAGCGTAGCGACACAGTTATTCCCACAGTGCATGGAAAGACTGACCGGAGCTGCAGGTGCAGTCGCAACGATAGTATCAAAAGTCAGCGCCCCATCCTTGCTGGCAAAGGCAGGCAGAGCCTTGGCATGAGCAGCACGCGCCTCCACTCTTGCCGCAGCACTCCAACTAACGAGTTTGGCATCTTGCTGGCTATTCACCTGTGAAGTCTGGACACTGATGCCTGGCATGTTCAATACCCGGTTCAAATCTGCACCGACTGCTTGCTGTTCAGTGCCGCTGACGACATACAGAGGATAAGTTGCACGGTCAGCCTGATTAAATACTGGATAAGCGTTGGTCACGCCACAGCCACCAGATGGATATTTGCTGTCGAGTTTCCCTAATTTTGTCTTGTTGGAATAGGTAAGTCCATAGCCGAGTTTGAACAGAGGCGAGTAGTTTGGCTCATCAAAATTCAGGCTGGTCTGGCAGACAGATTTGGGCCACGAAAAAGACAGCGTGCCCTTGAAGTCATGCGCCACTTTGCCATCTACTGCACGGAACAAGACATCCGCCACGCCCTTACCTTCTGATCCTGGCAGCCAGGCTGCGACGAAGCTGTCAGACAAGTTCATGAGGTCATTCACGTACAAGGGGCGGCCAGAGACGAACAGTGTCACTACCGGCTTGCCCTTGCCTGCCACAGCCCGAAGGACGGCCAGGTCTTCAGGATAACTGCCACTATGTCGGAGCGTACCAGCCGGTCCTATGTCACCATACATTTCTGCATACGGTGTTTCACCGATAACGGCAATCACGGCATCAAAACGGCTGACGTCCACACCCTTGGCATCTGCACTGAACTCGACATTGGCTTCACCTACGGCTGCCTTGATACCTGTCAGTATCGAATCAGCATTCGGGAAATCAGTATTCTTATTGTCAGTTCCCTGCCAGGTCAGCGACCAGCCGCCAGTCTGGTTGGAGATATCGTCAGCGGTCTTGCCAACGACCAGGATTTTTTTGTTGCGTGCCAGTGGCAAAGTTGCGCTGTCGTTCTTCAACAAGACCAGGGATTCACGCACTGCCTGCCTGGCCAGTTCACGGTCTTGCAAGGCTTCCTGCTTGCCCGCATAGATATTATCTGAAGGTTTTTTGCCGAACAAGCCAGCGCGCAATTTGACGCGGATGATACGCGTCACCGCATCATCTATCCTGCTCATGGGGATTTCACCCGACTTGACCTGGGCGATGGTATTGCTGATGAACGCCTTCCAGGCATCCGGCACCATCACCATGTCGATACCGGCATTGATCGCTTGTGGACAACTGTCATTACGACAGCCTGGTACTTCACCTATGCCATCCCAGTCCGTGACGACGAAACCATCAAAGCCCATTTTTTGTTTCAGCACATCCGTCAGTAACGCCTTGCTGCCGTGCATTTTGCCGTAATTTGCACCCGCGGCTTTATCGTTCCAGCTATTATAGGAAGCCATGACGGTTTGTGCGCCAGCAGCCAATGCAGTCATATAGCCCTGTGCGTGCGTATTGAGCATCTGCGCATTGGTGGAAAGGTTCACACCTCTGTCCTTGCCCTGATCAGTGCCACCATCACCCATGAAATGCTTGGCCGTGGCCACGACATTAGCTTCATCCATGAATGAGCCTTGCAGGCCCTTGACATATTCGCCTGCATACTGGCGCACCAGCGCACTGTCTTCTGAAAAACTTTCGTAAGTACGCCCCCACCTGTCATCACGTACCACCGCTATCGTAGGCCCAAACACCCAGGCGATGCCGGTGGCTCGCACAGACTTGCCCATGGAGCGCCCTATCTGGCCAACCAGTTGTGGATTGCGGGCTGCACCCAGACCTATATTGTGCGGAAACAGCGTGGCACCGTAGACATTGCTATTGCCATGTATCGCATCTATGCCCCAGATGACGGGAATCTTGACTGGCATATCAGTTGCCATCGAAGCTGCATGATATTTATCAGCTAGAGCCACCCAATCAGCCGCCGAGCCACGTTTATTGTCGCGATCTGGCCAACTGCCACCACCGTTCAAGACAGAGCCCAGGTAATAGCGTCGCACATCATCTGGTGTGATCGACTTGATTTCCGGTTGCGTCATCTGGCCTATCTTCTGTTCCAGAGTCATGCTCGCGACGATGGCTGCGACTTTTGCCTCAATTGCCGGGTCTTTGCCAATTACACTCTGGATAGACGGCCAGGCGGCCAGATCATTGGCAGGCATCTTGCCTGGTCCATACTTTGTTGCAGTATCCGCCGCGCTGACATTGCCTGCCATGCATCCCAGCAAGAGTGCAGAACTTAGTCCAACTACGTTGTTTTTCAATTTCATCATGGTGTGCTCTTTTATAGAAGGAATCGGTGGATTCGCTTTTGTCTCTTTGTTGATGAGGACTACTTAATTATCAATATGTATGCCAATAATCGTGTATATAACCGGCATTCAATTTTTAGGCTGACTTTTTTGCTTAATTCTTACGTTTGTATACGCGCACATAATCCACCAACATCTGTTGCGGGAAAACAGTACCCGCATCCGGCGCACCAGGCCAGTCACCACCTATGGCCAGGTTGAGTATGATAAAAAATGGATGATCGAATACCCATTTCCCGGCCAGTTGATCGGGGCGTACGCTATGGTATTGCTGGTCGTCGACATACCAGCGTATTTCTGTCGCTTCCCACTCTACTGCAAACAGATGGTAGTCATCGGCAAACCTGCCACTACTCAGGTGGTAGGCCTTGCCATGACCATTCGCCCCAGAATATCCAGGGCCATGCACCGTACCATGGATGCTTGCAGGCTCTTTTCCTATGTTTTCCATGATGTCGATTTCGCCGCTACCTGGCCAGCCTACGGCATTCATATTATTGCCCAGCATCCAGAAAGCAGGCCAGATACCCTGACCGGCTGGAATTTTTATGCGGGCCTCAAAGCGGCCATAAGTGCTTTCCCGCAAACCTGCAGTCTTGATGCGTGCAGAAGTAAATTCACGTCCGGAATAGTTTTCCTTGCGGGCCTCCAGGATCAGTTTTCCACCTGTCAGACGCAGGTTGTCGGACCGCTTGGTATAGAACTGCAGTTCATGATTACCCCAGCCATCACCACCAATTTCTTCTTGCCATTTTGCTTGATCCAGCGCGTTGCCGTCGAACTCGTCTTGCCAGAGCAATTCCCAGGCTGGCTTGCTGACAACTGCAACATCCACCACAGGTGCGACAGCCGGGCTGGCGCTACCGCCGCAAGCGCTTATAGCCAGGGCACCAAGCAAACTAATGAATGAAAAAAAAATCTTCATTGATGCGGTCTCTCCAGAAATAGGGCGGCACTGATTTCCCAGACCCGCCCGTCTGACCAGCAACTGGCTAATGATCAGTAACTCATACCCACACGCACGCCATAAGAACGCTGATCTATAAAGCTGGCCCCCATTTTTCCACCGCCTGCATTCCAGCCATTGGTCTTGGCTTTGGCATCGGTGAAGTTACGTACATAGGCCTCAATAAACCATTTGTCATTTGGCGCCACCAGCTTGAGTGACACATCGCCCTTGGCATAGGCTTTTTGTGTCAGACCAATATGAGCATTTTCAAAATTGCGCAAATCAAAATAAACCTTGTCTTGCCAGCGCATGCCTATCCATGGTGTCAGGGTATAACCATTGTCGAGTGCAAACTCTTGCGAGAAGTTCATGCCAAAGGTGAACTTGGGCGCATTCGGCATTTGATTGCCTTCCAGGTTATAGGCACGGCGACCACGCAATCTGTCATCGGTACCCAGATAAACTGCCGGACAAGGAACCGCACCAAATTCTGCACGCTGGTCACAGGCATAGCCATCATCATAAGAATCATAATCATGGATCACGCTTTTCAGGTAACTGAAGAAGCCACCAAGTTTGGCACCGGGCCATGGACGATAATCCCACTCGGTTTCTATACCCGACAAATTGACCTTGGCGACGTTGACGGTTTGCCATGCGGTTGCCACATCACAAGTCGGCGCCCATGATGGGCAAGGCAAGTTGTCTGGTGTCGTGACCTTGGCCAGGAAGTTGCTGCCGGTTTGCTGCATGTCTTTATACTGCATGGCAAACAGAACCACGGACAAGGCCAGACGGTTATCCAGCAATTTGCCTTTGTAGCCCAATTCAAAATTGGTGACTGTTTCTGGCTTGTAGGTCAGATAGGTGATCTGCTCTTTTTTATTGTCACCATACACGCAGGTAGTCTGGCCGCACTTATTCGTACGGTCACCAAAGCCGCCGGATTTGTAACCGGTAGCCAGGGCTGCATACACCATGTCGCTTGGTGTCAATTGCGCTTGTAAGCCCAGGCGGTAAGTGCCTTTGCTCCAGCTGTCGCTATGATCATTATTGGTACCAGGACCATAACCTGCATAAGCGGCTGCACCACCCAGCGTGCCCATTTGTGGCGTGATCTGGTTACCATTCGGTGTACGGTAACTATCAGTACCTGGGATGCCGTAATTAAACATGCCATTGTAGTAGCCATAGCTTTGGCCGCCCCAGCTATTGCCACCATAATTCATGCCGCCTACGTCGGTCTTGGTATCACGGGTGTAACGTGCACCCACCGTGGCCGTCAGGACTGGAGTGAATTTCCAGTCAGCCTGTGCAAACAGGGCCTTGGAATCGATTTGACGGTCAGGCTGGGCGTAGAACTGGCTGATAGGAATGTTGTTGGGGCCATAGTGCATTTGTTCCTGGCCAAAATTGATGGCATTCTTTTCATGCATCCAGAAAGCGCCAGCCACATACTGCCAGTTATCAAAACTCTGTTTCAGTTGAAGCTCATGCACGGTAGAGAGGTATTTAGAATCCAGCGTGCGCGTGAGGTTATCCGAGATAGGCCAGACTGACCAGTTGCCATCTACCGGATTGCGGCCAGTGACTTCAAAGGCATAGGGTGAGACACCACCATCATCGTCATGCAACTGGCTGCGTTTCTGGTTCGCATAGACAAAGCCATATTCCAGCGTGGTGTTCTTGTTCATGTTCCAGATAGCCTTGGAGCGCACTGTGTCTATCGACATATCCACTTTGCCTGGCACATTGATGAGCACATCATATTGACCACGTACACAAGCCCAGCGCGTGCCAGCGGACTGATCGCAGTCACGCATGCCGATGTAGCCTGCGCCAGAATCCTGGAAATGTTCATAGGCGAGTTGCCATTCCAGGTCATTATTGATTTTCAGCCTGGCAGCCAGACGCCCTGCCCACTGGTTCTGGTTATTGTAACCATCCGCCTTGGAAACTTTGCTATTGAAGCGCTGGGTCACGTCAGGTATGCCATCCGGTTTCCAGCCTAGTGCCGGGATATTCGCTTCCGAGAAATCCTGCATCTGGTTGAACGGGCTGTCCCTGGTGACTTTCATTAAGGTGGCACGCAGGGCCAGGTTATCACTGACTGCAATATTCTGTATGACATTGATATTGCGCAAGTTCAGGCGGCCGGTTTCAAATGAGGCACTGCCATAGGTAGAGCCAAATTCTGGTTTGGCCGGGATGATATTGATACTGCCTGCGGTCGAATTGCGGCCAAACAAAGTACCTTGCGGGCCGCGCAAGACTTCTACCTGGTCCAGGTCAAACATCAGCGCCTGTGCGCCTTGTGGGCGTGGCGAGTACAGGCCATCAATATGCAAGCCTGCTGAAGGATCACCAATTTCGGTGAAATTGGTGGCAGTAATACCGCGTATGGTGATCTTGACGGCGGAGTCATTGGCCTGGCCATCCATCTGCACATTTGGCAATTCGCCAGAGATGCCAGCAAGATTAGTGATGCCTTGTTTGCTCAGTTTTTCCTGGCTGAAGGCAGTCACTGCCAATGGCGTTTTCAACAAGGATGTGGCACGGCGAGTAGCGGTAACGGTAACTTCCTGCACTTCAGATTTATCTGCATCTGATTTTTTTGCTTTGGATTTGCTCTCGACTTCTGCTGTTTTGCTGCTTTCCTGATCTTGTGCCCAGGTGTATGTAGTCAGTTGTGCGCAGGCGCTGGCGACTGCCAGGCTGATCAGGGTACGCTTGGTTATTTGATGAAACATCATGTCTCCCATATTATTTTCAGTTATCGGCGGACAGTAGTGAACTGTAACAGTGGTCGCCGTGGTCCGTGCATGGATTTACATGCCGGTTTTACTGGTATTTTTTATTACTGATATTTTTTGGCTGGCATCTTTCGTGCCATGCACACATCTTGCTGAAATACTGTCTTGCTAATCCCATTTAATGGGAAGGTTTCCAATTTTACCGAAAAAACATAGTGCAACCCCCGTTTCTATTTGTCAATAAAAATGCACCCTGCACTGCGCCATGTGTTGATGTCTGCTTGGACGCGTCATGCGACAGAAGATGCCCTGATTGGTGTAGCTGACCTGCTGGTTTCAGCTGCTGTATCTGCTTTCCGCAAAAAATCTTTGTACCAATGTGCACTCAGTTTGGGCGTGCGCTCTTGCGTAGCAAAATCTACGTAGACGATGCCAAAGCGCCGGGAGCAACCTTCTGCCCATTCGAAGTTGTCCAGCAAACTCCAGAGAAAATATCCTTTCACCTGGCAACCCAGACGAATGGCTTCCTTGACGGCCAGCAAGTGGCGTATCAGGTAATCACGGCGCAGTTCATCCCGCACTTCGCCATTGGCGTCGATATGATCATCATAGGTGGCCCCGTTTTCAGTGATGTACATGGCATGCGGCTGGTAGTCATCTTGTATGCGTTTCAGCAAGCTGGTCATGCCCTCTGGTGCGATTTCCCAGCCGAAGGCGGTGCGCTCTACACCAACAGCATCAACCAGGCGTGTATTCAACGGGGAAGCACCGGGTGCATGTTCTATGATTTCTGGGAAATAGAAATTCACTCCCAGAAAATCGGTGGCGACTGCCATTGCCTGCATATCACCTTCGTGCACCACTGGGGCATAATCCCCCAGCGCTTTCCACACATCCTGGGGGTAACCACGTCCATACAATGGATCCAGATACCAGCGGTTACGCAAGCCATCATGCAGACGCGCCGCTGCGAAGTCTTCCGGCTTGTCGCTGGCTGCCGAGATAGGGTGCAGATTCAGAGCCAGACCTATACTGGCATCCGGGACATTGGCGCGTATGACGGGCGTCGCCAGGCCATGCGATAACAACACATGGTGGCAAACCTGGATGGCTGTCTTGAAGTTTTTGATGCCCGGTGCATGTATGCCATCGGCATGACCCAGCATGGCAGTACACCATGGTTCGTTATGGGTAATCCAGTGCTTGACCCTGTCACCCAGATGCTTGCTCATGACATCAGCAAATTCTACAAAGGCATGCACGGTGTCGCGCTCCAGCCAGCCGCCCTGGTCTTGCAGGTATTGCGGCAAATCCCAGTGGTAGAGGGTTGCCCATGGTTGCAGGCCGCGTTCCAGCATGCCATCCACCAGACGTGCATAAAATGCCAGCCCTTCTGGATTGGGAGCACTGCCAGGGCCGGAAAATATGCGTGGCCAGGAAATGGAAAATCGATAGGCATTGCTTCCCAAATCCTGCGCTATGTCCAGGTCTTCAGGCCAGTGATGATAGTGGTCACAGGCCATGGAGCCATTGCTGCCATCACGTATGGTGCCAGGCTGCTCACAGAAACTATCCCAGATGGAGGCAACCCTGCCACCCTCGGCTGCGGCCCCTTCGATCTGGTAAGCAGAAGTTGCCGTGCCCCACAAGAAGTCGCTTGTAAAGTCTGTGCGTCGCAATTGCAAACCAGGTGCCGCGCCAGGATGAAGAAGACTTTTGCTCATATTTTGCGTACTCACTAAAGGTGAATCAAATTAGTAATTTAGAATCCAATTAAATGGAAACGTTTCCAATATCTGTTAAAAAATTTTGAGCATTCGCTGCTCATCATTTTTCATATAGTACAAACTCTTGTCCGCACGCTAGACAGTGTTGCAGGACAGCGCTTTTTTTGGCCTCACTACCTGTCCTTCCTGTTCTATTTATTGAACAGTCAGACAGCTTTTATGCATCCAGCTACTTACCGCATGGAAAACTGAATTTCCAGTATCTGCATCCTTCATTAATTACATATAAGGTCATATGGAAAGGTTTCCATGTTTTCATAAAAAAAATGAACAGTCAAGAAGTTCCATTCATTATTTTTATTTTATTTGCAGCATTTCCACAACAAATTCCGTAGGGAAATTTTCAATTAATTAAGGTCATTTTTAAATTTTTTCAAATACCTAAAACAATTGCCTCAACCGGCTTTACGCTTCTGTGGTGCGGGCCTGGCGAGGGAAGCACGCATGGTCAGCTTGATAGGGTAGTCGCGCACCACCGGTCGCTTCATGTCATAACAACGGTTCAACAATTCATTTAGGGCGCTGAGCGTGACATCGCGCCATGGTATATGCACAGAAGTCAGCGGTGGTGCTGCGTAAGCCGCACTCATGGTGTCATCGTAGCCTATGACAGACACGTCATGCGGCACTGAAATACCGGCTTGCTGGAAGTAAGACAAAGCCCCCAGGGCCATTTCATCATTGGCGCAAAACAAGGCTGTGAAGGCGTGGCCGGAATCCAGTAATTCCTTGGTGCAATTCCAGCCACCTTCTGGCGAGAAATCGCTTTCGGCTATCCACATATCTGTGGTATTGATGCCAGCCCGGTTCAACTCGCCAAGGAAGCCGTTGATGCGTTCAACGTTGTCCGGTGAGCTTGCGGGCCCGGCGATGACTGCGATTTTTTTGTGTTTGTATTCGAGTAGTGCACGGGCAGCCATGACACCGCCATAGACATGGTCGGCAGAAAAACACTGCTCGGCGATGGTTTCTGATTCGTGGTTCAGGACTACCAGACGGTCACGCTTGGGGCCAAGGATGGAAAAATCCTCATCCGTCAGCACATTACTCATGACGATGAGACCATCACAACCACGCTCCATCAAAAATTCTATGCCCTCTATACCCTGACGCCGTTCATCGCCTATGCCGACACCAAAGGCAACCACCATATGCAATCCAGCCAGGCGTAATTCTGTATCGATGGATTGCAGGATGGGCATGTAGAAGGTGCCCTTGAGCACAGGGATATATACCCCTATCATTTGCGAGCTGCCAGACAATAGGCTGCGGGCCGCATGAGAAGGGCGAAAATCGAGTTCTGCTATCGCCTTCCTGACACGCTCCCCGGTTTTGGCCGACACGGAACCCTTGCCACTGACCACGCGCGAAGCCGTCCCCAATCCCACACCCGCCAGGCGGGCCACATCCTTGATTGTCGCCACTTGATTCTTTTCCCAAATTATTGATTAGCCCAGTATATAAAATATTTACCCTGCCTGTTGTGAACAATTTTCAGCGACTATAAGCGCAAGCCTGATGTCGCCTCAAACAGAGACACCCTGCCAGCATCAATATCGAAACTCACGACCTCACCCACGCTGAAGTTGCGATTGTCATGATCCAGCAAACACAGTTGCTGACTACCCACATTCAGCCACAGCAATTGGTGGTTTCCCATAGGCTCGACCAGGCCCAATTGGCCACTGTATGCGCCATTTTCCCGCATTTGCATATGCTCTGGCCGGATGCCCAGCACCACCCTTTCAGTTTCTGGCTTTTGCGCATCGCAGACATAAGCCGACATGTTCAGCTCCATGTGCTCGCTGATGAAACTCTTGTCAGCGCCAAGTTTGCCCGGAATGAAGTTCATCGCAGGTGCGCCCAGAAAGCCAGCCACAAACATATTGGCCGGACGTTCATACACCTCTGTGGGCGTACCCAGTTGCTGTATCTTTCCTGCCCGCATGACGACGATGCGGCTGGCCAGCGTCATGGCCTCTACCTGATCATGCGTGACATACAGCATGGTGGAACCCAGATTCTGATGCAAGAGCTTGAGTTCACGCCGCAGTTCTGTACGCAACTTGGCATCCAGATTGGAGAGTGGCTCATCGAACAAAAAGACCCTGGCTTCCCTGACCAGTGCACGGCCTATAGCCACCCTTTGTCTTTGGCCACCGGACAATTGCGCAGGCTTACGTTGCAGTAAAATTTGCAATTGCAGCATCTCGGCTACACGTGCTATACGCTCTTGTATCTCCGCTTTTGGCACGCCATTGATGCGCAAACCAAAAGACATATTCTTTTCCACCGTCATGGTAGGGTATAGGGCATAGGATTGAAACACCATGCCTATTTGCCTGTCACTGGGTTCTGCATCGCTGACATCGATACCAGCAATTTCTATGCTGCCTGCTGCAATATCGATCAAGCCGGCAATGCTGTGCAGCAAGGTTGATTTGCCGCAACCAGACGGTCCCAGCAGGACCAGGAACTCGCCTTCTTCAACATCGAGATCCAGTTGCTCTATGATCGTTTGACCACCCAACTCTATACCCAGATTCTTGAGACTTACATATGCCATGCACTCGTCCTTAACCCTTGACCGCGCCAGCGGCAATTCCGCGTACAAACCAGCGGCCTGATATGAAATAGATGGCGAGCGGCAGCAAGGCAGTCAATATGGTTGCTGCCATATTGACGTTGTACATTCTGGTGCCAGTCGTCGTGTTGATAACATTATTGAGTTGCGCCGTCATGGGCAAATGCTCACGCCCGGCAAATACCAGGCCGAGGATGTAGTCATTCCATACGCCTGTGACCTGCATGATGGCTGCCACCACTATCATGGGCAGGGACATGGGTAACATCAGTTGCACAAAGATACGGAAAAACCCGCCGCCGTCTATGCGTGCTGCATGAAACAATTCCTGCGGTATGCCCAGATAATAATTGCGGAACAACAAAGTCATGATGGGCATGCCAAAGATGACATGCACCATGACTATGCCGGGCAAGGTACTGAATATATTCAGAGTAGCCAGCACACGCACTAGCGGGAACATCATGACTTGTACGGGAATAAAAGCCCCTGCCAGCAAAATGCCAAAAAGGATTTGCGCACCACGCGGTCGCCAGAAAGTCAGCGCATAGCCATTCAAGGCGCCAAGGAAAATCGCCAGCACGGTGCTGGGCAAGGTAATCGCTACCGAATTCCAGAAACCGCCGCTGATACCTTCACAGGCCACACCTGTACAAGCGGTACTCCAGGCTTGCCGCCATGGTTCCATGGTGATGTCCGTGGGTAAGGCAAAGATATTCCCAAGGCGAATTTCATCCATGGACTTGAACGAAGTCACCAGCATGATATACAACGGCAATAAAAAGAATGCCGCAGCAGTTAGCAGGAAAGCATAAATGCCAATGCGAGCTGGTGTCCATGTGCGCCTTGCCTGTCGCTTCATACTTTCCCCTCGAGGGTACGGGTACAGGCGCGCGCATAAGCATAGGGTATCAGCAAGGCCAGCACTGGCAACAGCATCATGATGGCACCGGCAGATGCCAGCGCCAGATTGGCGCGCCCGAATAAATGGTCCATGATGAACTTGGCTGGTACTTCACTGGCTGTGCCAGGGCCACCCTGGGTCATGGCTTCGACTGCATCAAACAGTTTGACGACGGCAGTTGCCAGCAATAAAAAAACGGTGGCGAAATTTGGCGCCAGCATGGGGATGATGATGGACAGGTAAACCCGCCAGGCCGGTATGCCATCGATGCGGGCGGCTTTCCAGATATCTTCGTCGATGCCACGCAAACCTGCCAGCAACATGGCCATGACCAGGCCCGAGGCTTGCCAGACCGTGGCAATGACGACAGTGTAGATAACCATGTCCTGGTCGATGATCCAGTCAAACTGAAAGTCCTTGAAACCCAGTTGGCGTATGCCTTGCTGTATTCCTATGCCGGGTGTCAGCATCCATTGCCACACCAGGCCAGTGGCGACGAAGGACATGGCATAAGGGTACAGGAAGATAGTGCGCAAGACACCTTCACCGGTAACATTCTGGTCGATGAAAACTGCCAATAGAAAACCGATGACAACACAGGCAAGAATGAAAAGCACGCCATACATTGCCAGATTATTCAGCGACAACAACCAGCGCTCATTCTCAAACAGGCGCTCATACTGCGTCAGGCCGACGAAATTATTTATAGGTAAAGTGCGCGAGCTGCTCAGTGATATTTTCAATGTCCACAGCACTGTTGCCAGATAGCCGAATACCACAGTCAAACTCATGGGCAACAGGGCCGCATGAGGTATGAGCTTCAGATGCAGCTTGCCTTTGGATCTGGCGTAGCGAGAAGTAGCTTGCATGTGTGCGTATGTAGTTTGTCGTTGGTAGCTTATGCTCAATTTTTCAGTGCGGCGATGATATTCTTTTGCGCCTTTTCTACTGTCATATTGGTGTTCCAGTAAGCAGTCAGGACATCGGTCAAAGCACCGTTTTGATCAGGCGTCAGATAGATCTCGCCTATGCCAGCGTGGCGACTTTTGTCCTTCATGATTTCCATCCCAGCCTTGGCGCATAGATTCATTTGTGTAGGATCAGCGTCATTCCGGACAGGAATGGAGCCTTTGAGTTTATTGAATTCAAGTTGCGGTCCAGGGGCGACCATGATGCTGGCCAGCAGTTTTTGTGCCTTGATGGTTTCTGCATTGCGGCTCTTTGGGAAGACAAATACATCGCCTTGTATCAGGTAGGGCGCTTTTGGCCCCAGGCCTGGCATGCAACCATATTCACGGCCAGCAACTTGTTTGGCGGCGACAAATTCACCCATGACCCAGTCACCCATGATTTGCATGCCAGCCTTGCCATTGATGAGCAAGGCTGTACTGTCATTCCAGTTGCGCCCTGGTGATGCAGTGTCGATATAGGAATGCAGACGCTTGAAGCTCAGCAGCACTTTACGAAAGGCTTCCGAGTTCATGGCTGCGGTGTCACGGTCACGTATCACGCTCAGGTAGAGGTCTTTGCCGCCCACATTCGCCAGCATGGCCATGAAGACGATAGTTTCTTGCCATGCCTGGCCGCCATGTGCCAGCGGTATCAGACCGGCTGCCTTGAGCTTGTCTAGCGCAGCAAACATTTCATCCGGTGTCACGGGTTCCTTGTCTATGCCCGCTTTTTTGAAGGCTGACTTGGAATACCATATCCAGGTCGGCATATGAATGTTCACTGGCACGGCATAATAGTGGCCCTTGATCTTGAGCACATTGCGTATCGGCTCAGGCAAAGTCTTGTCCCAGTTTTCTCTGGCGGCGATCTCATCGACATTGTTCAACATGTCTTGCTCGACCACGTCCTGAAATTGTCTGGAAATATTGAACTGCGCCGCCGTCGGCGGATTGCCGCCCACCATGCGGTTGATAGCGACAGAGCGGGCCTGGTCGCCGCCAGCGATGGCAGTATCAGCCCAAGTGCCGCCTGCGGCGCGATAGGCATCAGCAAACTTGGCGACGGCGGCTGATTCACCGCCGGAAGTCCACCAGTGCATGACTTCCGTCTTTTGTCCGGCTGACTGCGCAGGCAGATGGACAGACGCAAGGCTGGCCAATACCATGGCCAGCGCCGGTTTATTCAGTTTACGCATTTTGTCTCCGTGTTGACGGTATCCAGACAGCAGTTCTTGGCCTGCTTTTTTCTGGTGGCTTTCCAGTGTTCTATTCTTGCTTGTGTTAATTTAACACAATTGGAAACGTTACCATAAATCCTGGCAAAATATAACACCCTGGGTTTTCAAGTGTCAACAAATTGTCGTCGAGAACAAACAATGCGGTATCCATACTGGCAATTTTTGTTGCTGGATAAATGTCGGTTTCAGCGTTGCAGCATTTTTTCACGTAATTGCGCAACGATGAGATCGACAAAACTTCTCACCTTGACATTCGCGTAACGCCCCTCTCTGTGTACCACATGCACTGGCAAGGGAGCGGTTTCATATGCCTGCATGACCCGACACAATTGTCCGTCATCAAAATACCCGCCCACCTGGTAAGAAAGAAGCCGGCTGATGCCCAGGCCAGCCAGGCTGCCTACTATGGCAGCATCGTTGCTGCTGACCGTCAGACGCGGCTTGACCTTGACAGCCATATTCTGCCCGGCATGGGCAAAGCGCCATTCCACCATGGGGGTGACGCCAGTAGCGGCAATGATACTGTGCCTGCTTAATTCATCCGGATTGGCTGGCGTGCCATGTTGCTGCAGATAAACGGGTGAGGCGCACAGCACGCGGTGTATCTGCCCTACCCGTATGGCTTTCATGCTGGAATCTGGCAGCTCGCCTATGCGTACACCAACATCCACACCTTCTTCCAGCAAATTGACGACACGGTCGAGGAATAGCGCAGACACATCCATGGCTGGGTAGCGCTGTAAATATTCAACGATGCCGGGCATGACAAACATTTTGCCAAACATCACGGGAGCAGTGACAGTCAAATGCCCACGCGGTTCGGCATTGATGCCAGCCGTGGCCTCGTCAGCGGCCTCAACATCAGCAATGATGCGGCGCGCATCTTCCAGATAACGCTGCCCTGCTTCTGTGACCCTGACAAAACGGGTACTGCGATTGAGCAGCTTGACACTGAGCCTGGCTTCCAGCGCGGCGATGGCACGGGTGACAGCCGGTGGCGACATGGCCAATCGACGGGCAGCGGCAGCAAAGCCCTCTTCTTCAGCGACTGCCACAAAAACCGTCATCAGATGCAGCTTATCCATAGCACTCCAGCAATTATTCCGCAATTTACAATAATCAATTGTAAATGATGGCTATTCTTCAGACAAACGATATTGCGTAAATTGCTCCTTTACAAATTCGCACTCGTCACTTAAAGGATGAATAAATATGGATAAGTCAAAAGAAATTGCCCGCCCTCCCTTGCCTCCCTTTACACTTGAAACAGCAATGCAAAAAGTGCGCATGGCAGAAGATGGCTGGAATAGCCGCGACCCGGACAAGGTGGTGCTGGCCTATACCGTGGATACGGCTTGGCGTAACCGCCATGAATTCCCGCAAGGTCGTGAGCAAGTCAGGGAATTTTTGCAGCGTAAATGGGCGGCTGAACGCGAATACCGCCTGATCAAGGAATTATGGGCTTTTCGCGACAATCGCATTGCCGTGCGCTTCGCCTATGAGAGTTGCGATCATGACGGTAACTGGACACGTTCTTACGGTAATGAGAACTGGGAATTTGCTGATAATGGCTTAATGCACAGACGCATTGCCAGCATTAATGATCTGCGCATCAGCACAGATCAACGCCTGTTTCACTGGCCCCAGGGTAAGCGGCCAGATGATCACCCTGGACTCAGTGATCTGGGTTTATAAGCAAACCCGATATCCAGTCCGAACAGAGGGCGCAGGAAAGATACCCGACGTATGATTTCATAACTGAAGAAGCAAGTTGCTGCCGTCAGGGCAATTAACAAGATTCCTTCTGTGAGCGCAGGCAGCGCCAGCGGCTTCATGCTATGTGCCATGATGACGATATAAGTCTGATGCAGGATGTACACAGGAAACACAGCCTGCGTCAGATAGCGTCGCGCCGGGCTGTCGACATTCAGATACTCTTTTGCATAGCCACAGGCTGCAATAATCGCTGACCAGCCCATGCAAACCCATACGCAGCGCTGGAGCATGAGTAGCCATTTTGGTGTTTCGGGATAATCGATATTGAAATAAATGATCAGGAAGAGCCAGCCACATGCGGCTATCCTGAGGGCTAACCAGCGCATGGCAGCCAGCTCTTGCCAGAAGGTCGATGAATTCGCGACCAACGCACCAAACGTAAAGATAAACAAGTAACAGGCATGGTTATACCAATCGCCCGTCAGGCCATTATTGGGCGGGAAAGAACTGAGCAAGCCCATGCGTACCATCGCCAGATAAGCGGCAGGAAAAACCAGGATGCGCCAGCCCTTCATCTGTTTTTGCAAGCAGCTACGGGCGGCCTGGAACCAAGCTGGTTTATAAGCCAGCCAGAACCACAGCAACACACTATATACCCACAGGTAGGACACAAACCACAGATGGTTCCAGGTAGGCAGGTCCAGTACCTTGCCTTCGATCTTGAAACCACGGAAGCGATGCAGGTATAACTGCATGAATTCATTATAGCTGCCTGCATAGGCCAGTTTTTCCACGACTTCCAGATAAGCCTGTGGTGGCACCACGATGTACATGCCAAAAATCAATGGCAGCAAAAGACGCAGGCTGCGGCTGCGCAAGAATTTCCCGGTGGCGATTTTTTCCAGCATGAAGGCAGATGCCACACCAGAGATGAAGAACAACAGGCTCAGGCGCCAGGGGCTGGTCAGCATCATCAGCGGTTGAATCGCACTACTTGCATGCGGACTTTTGACATGCCAGCCCCATTCCACATAGTACATGCCCACGTGATACAGGATCAGCAGGAAGAAGGCAATGATCCTGACCCAGTCAAGAAAGTATAGCCGCTGGGACGGCAAACCTGGCAATGCGAGGCTTGAATTTGACATGGCTATTTTCTGGCGTTGATGAACACAGGTGCCATGCTAAGAGCATGATCAGATTCGTACCAGAAAAATGTGGCAGACTGGATGTGGGCAGGGGTGAAATGGAAACCTTGCACTCTCCAGATCTATCTGGCTAAGCCTTGTACCACTTCATCCCGGTGTTGACGGCTGCATGGCAGTCGTATGTCGTTCAGCAGTACCAGCTCTGCATCGCCCTTTTGTGCCGGCACGACCTGGGTAATCTGGTCCAGCCTGACAATATGGCTGCGGTGGCACCGCACAAAGCCATTGCCCAGCCTTTCCTGCAAACCAGATAAGGTTTGCCTCATCATGTGCTGCTGTTGAGCGGTATGGATGACGACATAATTGTCCGCCGCTTCCAGCCGTATGATGTCGGTCAGTTTGATGACGGTGACACGGCCTTTTTCATTCAAGAGCAAATGCTGATCTGTCTGGATTTTTTTTGCGCCGCTCCTGCGTTCCTGAACTTTTTGGAGAGAGCGCAAGAACCTCGTTTCATCAAAGGGTTTAAGCAAATAATCTATCGCATTCGCATCAAATGCCTGCAGGGCAAACTGGTCATAGGCGGTGACAAAGATGATCATAGGCACAGGCGCTGTCAATTGACTGGCGACGGTAATACCATCCATCTCCGGCATCTGTATATCGAGAAAGACGAGATCTGGCTGCTGCTTGTGTATACACTCCAGCGCTTCCTTGCCATCCCGTGCTTCCGATACAACTGCGCCTGCCAAATGCTCGGCCACCAGGCGTCTGAGCTTGTCTCTGGCATAGGCTTCATCATCGACGATGAGGATTTTCATGTCGCTAAGCCCCCGACATCAAAGGCAAGCGCAGCTCGGTCATAACACCAGCAGGTACCAGGTTGCTCATCTGGAGGCTAGCTTTATCTTGATACAAAACTTGCAGCCGCTGTCGCAGATTACTGATGCCCAGGCCTGGGCCTTGATCACTCTCATGCAAATGCCCGACATCATCCGCAATGCGTATGATGACTTGCCCTTCCTCCCTATATGCACTGATCTTTAGCTTAGTAAGCTGGCTGCGTTTTTCCACGGTATGCTTGAAACTGTTTTCGAGTATGGTCTGCAGGCTCATGACGGGTACTTTACTGGCCAGCACTTCGTCAGCAATGTCCCAGTGGATTTCAACCCTGTCGACAAAGCGCAGGCTCATCAACTTCGCATAGGCTTGCAGCAGATTCAGCTCATCTGCGAGGCTGGTTTCGCTGTGCTGGCCCAAGTCCATACTGGCGCGCAAGAGTGAGGCGATCTGGCTTAGTGCAGTGTCAGCCAGTTTGACATCGCTATACATCAGCGATGAAATGGTATTGAGTACATTGAACAGGAAATGCGGCTGCATCTGTTGTGTCAACCTGTGCAATTGCGCCTCGCGCAACAGAGCCTGGGATTTTTCTGTTTTTTCTTTTTCTTCCATCAAAGAGGCATAAGCTTGCAGGCCAAATATGACGACATAGAACATGCCAAAAAACAGGAATATCTTGCTGCATTCATAAAAATAAACCTTGAGCCAGCCATCATGTTGGTAGCTGAGTCCCAGCAAGGCATATACCGAGTGGCGCAGGCTATATACCAGCACAACAAATAATGTGCTGAACAAAGGCAGAGACTGTATTTGTTGCCAGAACCATTTGGCTGGCGTCTGCAGCAAACGCCTGTCAGTCAGTTTTCGCTTTTGTAGCAAGAGCAGGAATGTGCCAACGAGAGCAGAAGAGCTTTCCCAGAATATGGGTTCCCAGATATGCTTGCCGCCACCTTTCAGATGATCTTGCACAGCCACGGTCACCATCAATATCCAGAACAGAAACCAGCCTGTGATTACTGGTTTCTTGATTTTATCCCGATACGCCAGTCCGTCCATCATTGCGCCACAAGATTGCTGGTGCCCAGCCATTTGCCACTTGCACTCAAATCACGGGTCATTTCCAGCACCAGTTTTTCCACTGCCATGGCAGCATTCGTCAAAGGGATATTTTTTGATGCGCAGAGTGTCACAGTGCGTGATAGTTGTATATCGCTGATGGGGCAGGCGCGCATTTCGCCACGTTCAATTTCTGCCAGCATTGGGGAGACAGGTAAGATAGTTGCGCCCATATCAGCCTGCAGTGCAGACTTTAGAATTGCGATCGAAGTGATGTCGATGACATTTTCTATGCGCATTCCCTGCTGCCGGACCACCTGCTCTATGCGCGGCCGCACACCGTGTTGTATGCTGGGCAAAATCAGCGTAGCCTCCAAGGCCTGCGCCAGGGTAATCGATTTACGTTTGCAGGCAAATTGCGAATCCGTACGCGTGATGTACATCATTTCTTCTTCAACCAGTGGCTTAGTAGTGAAGCCACCCAATTGACCATCATCAAACAGGATGGCGAGATTCAAACGACCTGAACGTAATTGCTCAGTCAGGTTGCCCGTCAATTCTTCTGTCAGTTGAAACACGATATCTGGGTATGCAGTACGCACTGCTTTCAAAAGGGGAAAAGCCAGAGCGCCTGAAGCACTTTGCGGTATGCCCAGCGCGACTGTGCCGCTGGGTTTATCGGTCGACTGCGCGACAGCCGATTTGGCATCGCTGACTTGCTTCAAAATCGCCAGCGCGTGCTCATAGAATATTTTACCGGCATCGGTAGCTTGCATGCCCTGAGCAGACCTGTGCAGCAAAGTTGCGCCCAGTTCTTCTTCGAGTTGCTGCAATTGCTGGGTCAGGGCGGGCTGCACGATATGCAGCACCCGTGCGGCACGCGACAGCGAGCCGTGATCGACGATGGCAATAAAATAACGTAGCTGGCGCAATTCCATTTTTCTTATTCCACAGGCTTGATAGCCCGTCTTTCTATTGATGAAGACAGGATCAGGGAAGTTGACGTCACACCGCAACGTGCCAGGCTGGTGATCACACGCTCCAGCTCGCGCACCGAAGGTGCAACGACTTTGACGATCACGCAATCTTCTCCTGTAATGGCATGGCATTCAACTACTTCTGGTACTTGTTCGGCAATTTTCAATACTGGCGTATCGGTTGCACGGCTGGCAATGCGAACAAAGGCGGTGATGCCATAACCCAGCGCTTCAGGGTTGACCCTGGCATGGTAGCCAGTGATGACATTCGCCGCCTCCATGCGCTTGATCCTTTCAGTCACGGCAGGCTGGCTAAGATGTATGCGCCGACCTATCTCGGCCATGGTGACCCTGGCATCTGCCTGCAAAATCTCGAGGATTTTGCCATCCATCAGGTCCAATTCTATCTTCATGGGAAAAGCCTGCTTTTTCGTTGAGATTAAAAGAAATGTACCTGATTTACCTTTGATTATCCATTTAAAATTCAATGTCACTAACATACACTGTTTACTTGAAATTAATTTTAGCCTTCCCAGTCATGCGCCATTTGCCACGTAAAGTCTTACTTGCCCTGCTCACTGTTTATATAGTCTGGGGTTCCACTTACTTTGCCATACAAGTGGCACTGAAGGCATTCCCGCCTTTCATGATGATAGGTACACGCTTTCTAGTCGCAGGGGCTATCCTGTATGCATGGCAAAAATGGCGCGGTGCAGCCAACCCGACTTTGCGTGAATGGCGCGATGGCGGGATTGTCGGCATCCTGATGCTGGGTGGCGGCACCGGTTTGACAGCAGTGGCACAACAATATGTCTCTTCTGGCCTCACTGCGGTTTTCATTGCTTGCTCGCCCATGATCTTGTCTGGCCTGTCCGGCCTGTTTGGTGACTGGCCCAAACGCCGTGAATGGGTCGGCATATTCTGCGGTTTTGCCGGAGCCATGCTGCTGGCATCAGACGGCCAGTTCTCGGCTCAACCTTTAGGCATACTGTTCTTGCTGGGGGCGATACTGTGCTGGGACGTGGGTTCAATTTTGTCGCAAAAGAAACTCAAGATGGCAGCAGGCGGCATGGGTTTTGCCAGTGAAATGCTGGTAGGCGGCTTATTCCTGTTTATTGTCAGCCTTTTTAAGGGCGAGCAACTGACGGGTGAAGTCACCATAAATGCGGTGGCTGCCTGGGGTTATCTGGTAGTGGCAGGCTCCTTGCTGGCGTTCACGGCCTATATGTATTTGCTATCCAAAGTACCGGCTGGTCTGGCTGCCAGTTATGCCTATGTCAATCCCGTCATCGCGGTTGCCCTGGGTGTGGCGTTTGGGGGTGAACATTTGTCCGTGCGCGAGATGCTTGCCATGAGCATCATCCTTGGCAGTGTGGTCGTATTGACGAGTGCGCATCAAAAGCCCAAGGAACAAACTGCCAGTTAAAGATTGAAGGCAACCTGAAAAAGAAACAGCGGAACAGCAAAAGTCTGGGGACACTTGCTTTTCCTGCTTTAAAAGAATTCGGCAGTATCGTTGGATACTTCCGTATGCAAGTCCCCGCTGGTCACCAGTGCTTCGTAAAAACAAGTGCGGTTACGTCCATTCGTCTTGGCAAAATACAGGGCCTGATCGGCCCGGCCAACGATGGCAACGGCTGGTTCAAACGGGTCTATGCGGGCATAGCCTATGCTGATGGTCACCGTCCCCACCTGCGGGAAATGGTGCTGCTCCACATTCTGACGAAACCGCTCAAAAATGCTATGGGCATCTTCTTGCGAAGTAGAGCGCAGCAAAATCACAAACTCTTCTCCACCGAAACGGAATAAGCGGTCTGAAGGCCGGAAAGAACTACGCAAAAGATTGGCAATGAGGATCAGGACCTCATCACCATATAAGTGGCCAAACTGGTCATTCACACGCTTGAAGTGGTCAATATCCAGTACGGCAAGCCAGTGCTGACGTTCAGGTTCATGGCTGCGGCGCTCTTCTTCTTCACGCTCGGCTTCGGTGCTGGCACGTTGCTGCAAGGCGCTGCTACGTAGCACCTTAGAAAAATTATCATCAAAAGTCTTACGATTAAGCAAACCTGTCAGTGAATCGCGCTCACTGTAGTCAAGCAGGTTCTGGAAGTTGCGGTAGACAATCAGCATGCCGCTGACGACTTCCATGGTGGTCGCCGTGTAATTGGCTGGCTTATAGATTTCCAGACAAGTGTGCAGCTTTTCATTGATCCAGATGGGCAACCAGATAATCTTGCCGCCCTCAATGGAATGTTCAATGACTTGCTGCTGCAATGCAATACCCTCTTTCAACTGAGGGAAGAATTCTATGGAGTCACTTGATGAGGGGGCAGTCTGGGTCTCATCGGTAATTGCGACATTCCCATCTTGTATGCAGATATGTGGCTTAATAAAGACTTGCTGACCAACAGAAACTACATCGAGTACCCGCGCCGACTCTGCGTTGGTCAATTGACGCAACGCAGTAATCACTGAAATATTCAGTAAATCGTGATCGCGATGCCCGGTAATTTCTACCAGGTGTTTAATGATTGATTCCATGCCCCGTATTCCTGCATCTTCCTGCCGATTCCAGCCGATCCCTGCATCATTACCAATACGAACTCGCCAGCAATAAACAACACGGCACTTGACTCAAGTGCGCAAATTACCCTTATGCAATAGTATAACAAACAGGGCTGGCTTTACCTGATATTCTGCAAACAATTCCAGTACGACCATGTTTTAGGTAAAAAATACTAAATATTCAGACAAAAACTTTTGTAAATAACGACAAGCTTTCTGTCCTGCGCAGAACTAAAGTAATATAAACAGGGCTTAAGCAAAATTGTCTCAGCAAGGCGTAGCGACGAAGACAGTACTTTAGTACGGCGACGAGTTGCAATGCAGCTGGGGTAGGTTTGCGTAAGCCCAAATAACAAGAGATCATTTCAACCGTTTTTTTATTGGCAGGATGAAACCATGTGCAAACCACAAGTGAAGTTATCCACCCCGGCCATGATGGCGATACTGATGCCTGCAATGATGGTTAGCAGTGCGGCATATGCCGGGTCTGTCGTCCAGGTTACGGACAGCGGTGGCCAGCCAGTTCTGGATGCGGTGGTCTATGCAGAACTAGCCAGCGGGCCACAGCCTGCCAAAATGGCCAATGCCGAGATACAGCAAAAAGACAAGAAGTTCATGCCCTTTGTCACGGTGGTGCAAACTGGCACCTCGGTCTCATTCCCGAACAATGACACTGTCAGGCATCACGCATATTCATTTTCACCAGCCAAGCCCTTTGAATTGAAGCTGTACTCTGGCAAACCTGCTACCCCTATCGTCTTTGACAAAGCGGGAACGGTAGTTGTTGGCTGTAACATCCACGACCAGATGGTGGCCTATATTCATATCGTGGACACCCCTTACTTTGCCAAGACCGATGCCGCCGGTACGGCCCGCCTGCCCAATATGCCCGCCGGCAAATATGTCCTGAAGACCTGGCATCCGAAACAGCCTACGACTGCCAGCGTGCAGGAGCAAAGTCTGCAAATGGACAGCAACAATCCTGCTGTCACAGTCAAACTGAATTACAAGGCTGTATAAGATTACTTTTCCATGCACATTTTGAGGAAAGTTCATGCGTTTGCATAGTTTGGAAAGCCGTGTCGTTACCCTCTTCATAGGCTTGCTATTGACGGTACAACTGGCAGCTTATTTTGCCATTGGCAATGCCATCGACAGAAATGCACGCGATGCCGTTGAAGACAGGTTGATAATCAATGAGAAATTCCTGCTACGCCTGCTTGATCAAAATGCACAAAACCTTATACAGGGTGCCATTGTCCTGGCTAAGGAATATGCCTTTCGCGAAGCCATAGGCACGCATGATACTGAAACCATCGTTTCCACATTATCCAACCACGGCAATCGCATAGGTTCAGACCTGACCATGCTGGTTGGCCTGGACAGGAAAATCACGGCATTCTCGAACACCAGCAAAAACAACCGCACTGGCAATGGTAACGGTGCGAATAATGAATTGAGCAACAGCCTGCAACAATCAGTCGCCACGCTGATACAGACTGCAGAAAAGTCCGGCAGTGCTGCCAGGACTGCTATTGTCGATGGCAAGCCCTATCAAATGGTCGTTGTACCTATTGAAGCTCCAGTCACGATCAGTTGGGTGGTCATGGCTATTCCCATAGGCAAAGCCCTGGTGAGTGATATGCATGCATTGTCACGTATGCAAATCACTTTGCTGACCTCGGAAAAACAAGGGCGCTGGGCAGCGAATGTCTCCAGCATGAGCGACGAAAATGCCAGCAAACTGGCGCAACAATTGCCCAGTGCTGAAAAACAGGTCAGTTATCTGCCCGCCTTACAAATCGATGATGATCAATACAGCGCCCGCATACTCAAACTGGCACAAAATGAAGACTTCAGCACCATCGCCGTGCTGCAATTATCCATCAGCGAGGCAGTTGCGCCCTTTAAGGAATTACAACGCAACATCCTGATACTAACCGTCCTGGGTGCTGTGGTTGCCAGCATTATTAGTGCCATCACGGCACGCCGCATTACCGGGCCAGTACGTCAGCTCGCAGAAACTGCACGTAGCCTGGGTGCCGGTGACTACACGGCCACCATCAACGTCAAACAAAAAGATGAAATTGGCGATCTGGCGCGCACCTTCATGACTATGCGCGATGGTATTGCCCAGCGTGAGAAGGAAATCAGCCGGCTGGCTTACTGGGATACCCTGACCAATTTACCTAACCGTGCCCTGTTCACCGACATGCTGGAAGAAGCCATTGCCAGTGCACGCTCCCATGAAAAGTCCTGCTATGTGCTGATGATGGATCTGGATCGTTTTAAACATGTCAACGACGTCATGGGGCACCGTTTTGGCGATATCCTGCTGAACCAGGTTGCCATACGCCTGTCTGCGGAACTCGGCGCCGGCGGCACTAAACCAGCCCGCCTTGGTGGCGATGAATTTGCCATACTCCTGCCGCACAGCACAAAAGAAGATGCGCTGGATCTGGCGAACCGCATCTTGCGCTCGCTGGAAAAACCTATTTCCATAGAAGACCAGACTGTCGATCTGGGCGCAGGCATAGGGATTGCCGGCTTCCCAGAACATGCCAGCGATGCCCAGACCTTGCTGAGCCGTGTCGAAGTCGCCATGTATGCCGCAAAACTCGGCAATAGTGGCGCCATCGTTTATTCGCCGGATATCGATAAATCCAGCCAGCAGAGTCTGTCTCTGCTGAGCGAGTTGCGGGCGGCGCTGGAGCAGCAAGCCTTCCGCCTGTATGTACAACCCAAGGTCGACCTGATCCATGGCCAGGTGGTTGCGGTTGAAGCACTGGTACGCTGGATACATCCTGAGCGTGGCTTTATCTTTCCCGATCAATTCATTCCCTTTGCCGAGCAAACCGGCTTCATACGGCAACTCACCCACTGGGTCATGAATGAAGCAGCACGAGTATGCCGTGTCTGGCAAGAGCAAGGTATCAACTTGAAAATCTCGGTCAATATTTCTACCCGCGATTTGCTGGATCAGGACTTGCCAGCCAAATTTGCCCAGATATTGCACACCAATGAAGTTGAAGCAGCCTCGTTTTGCCTGGAAATCACTGAAAGTGCCATCATGGATGACCCGATCAGGGCTTTTCAGACCCTGGACAAATTACATGCCATGGGGCTGGAGTTATCGATCGATGATTTTGGTACCGGCTATTCGTCGCTGGCCTATCTGAAACGCCTGCCCGTCCATGAATTGAAAATCGACAAATCTTTCGTGCTGAAAATGGAAAAGGATATAGACGACACCAAGATCGTCAAGTCCACTATCGACCTGGGCCACAACATGGGCTTGCGGGTGGTTGCTGAAGGAGTGGAAAACATCGAAGTCATGCACTTGCTAAAAGAACTGAGCTGCGACCAGGCCCAGGGTTATTACATCAGCAAACCCATGCCCTCAGCTGACTTACCCGCCTGGCTGTGTAAATGGCAAGATCAGCATGCGCAATCTCAGGAAGCCTGATCAGGCCAGGTGAACGAACTGACCTGATTTGCGGTCACGCTTGCGGTTGTACATGCGACTATCGGCAATCTTGATCAGGCGCACATAGTCACAGCCATCTTCCGGAAAACTGGCCCAGCCTATCGACACCCCGACACTGACCACGATATCGTCAAGCGAAATGGGTTGCTCAACAATATTGCAGATTTTTTCCACCATATTATTGATGTCTATGGAGTTCTTTGTGTCTTTCAGGAGCAAGACAAATTCATCGCCGCCATAGCGCGCCACTTCATCAGTATCGCGTATGGCAGAGCGCAGGCGAGCGGCAATAATCACCAGTGCCTTGTCACCAGCATCGTGGCCGTGATTATCATTGATGTACTTGAATCGGTCCAGATCGATAAACAACAAGCTGAAGCCTTCACTGGCACCAGGGTTTTCCAATGCGTGTTTTTGCAGGTAGTTAATCTGAGTGAACAGGGATTCACGATTCGCTACCTGGGTCAGCTTGTCATAGCGCAGCTTGTTCTCCATCTCGATAAAAGTTTGGGCCAGCATGCCTATTTCGTCAGTGCGGCAGATTTGCAGACTAGGCATGGGTTCGCCATTGCCAAATTTTTCTGCCGCTGAAGTCAGCTTGCGGATGTCGCGTATAACGCGCTCGACAATGGTCAAGCCTATGGTCAATGCAAAGATGATGCAAGCCAGGGCAACCACCATACTTTGCATGAAACCCTGGTTGATACTGCTCATGAAGTCAGCACGTGGTACCGCTACCACAGTCAGCCAGTTCAGGCCCTGCTTATTGCCTAGCGGTGAAATTGCCACATCGATGGTGCCACTGCTGAGTTCTATGGACTGGGTCTGGGTAGCTGGCAATTTCAGATTCCCCACCTTTTGGAAGGTTTCGCTGATCAGGGGAGTCTTCATGTCGATAGCACGCATGCGCTCGGGCGTGCCATTGACGGTGCGTTCTGGCAGCTCCTGGCCAGAAGTGGCGACGATATAGCCATCAGCATCGACAATGTAGGCGACACTGTTTTTACTGATTTCCAGCTTGCGCAGGAAATTCGATAATTCCTTGAGTGTCAAATCTGTCGCCATGACACCGGCAAATTCATGGTTCTTTTGATAGACTGACTTGGCCAGGGTGATGGTCGGATAATGGAAAGAGAAATTATTATAGATTTTTGACCAAACCGGCTTCTCTGAGTTTTGCGCCGTCTTGTACCATGGCCGCAATCGAGGATCAAAATCATCGCTGCGCAAGATATTCGAACGGTCACCCACATGACTGACACGAAATACCGTGCGCTTGTCACTATCAGGCTCACGCCAGAATAGCTGCACGGTTTCTCTGGAAACCCTGTAGACACCGACAAAACGCCCATCGCTACCACCGAAATAGACATAATTATTGACATCCATGAACAAACCACTGGCAGCCCAGAATTTCTCTTCCAGGGCTTTCATGTCAGCAGAAAAGCTCTGCACCTTGGGCAAATTGATGGAGCTGGGAGCCACGGATTCCAGTGCTATCAAGGCCCCATCCAGATGTTTTTCAGTCGCATGGTTGATGCGGTTGACCATGTCCACCAGGATACGCTGGGTCAGGGTATAGACGGCGTCCGTCCCGGCCTTCATGGAGACCCAACCTATAGCGGCAGATACACCGATCACCAGCACTGTAATCGGTATCACCAATTCTCGACGCAAAGACGAACGACTCATACTTGGGCTCAAAAAAAACAATCGGTAATTATCTCTTGCTGACTCCAGTCTCCTCCGACTGACCGCCTACAGCTGTTGCGCTTGAAATTGGTCAGGAATTATTCCCGGAAGAAAAATCAGGGGCTTAAGTATATACCGTTAAAAATTGTTAAAACCAACTTATGCAGCAACACAGAAATTAAATCTTGCGTATTGTGGTAAAGGGACGCATACGCCAAAGCAAGATACTAAGTTCAACTTAGCTTTTCATCCATTTCTTTTATAACTTGAATCGTTTAGCCTTAAGAAAATTTCTTTTGAGCAAACAACACATTATGGACTTATACGTCACCGAAAGCGAAGTCAGGCAGCTTGAGCAGCGACTCACTGGTCAGGTGACACAGGAGCAACTGCATGAAGCGCTGACGCTGGCGTGGCATCTACGACAGCGTGATAGCGGTCGTGCCTTGGTGCTTTGTGAAGATATCAGCAAATTGCTGAACACTTCAAGCCGGAGTGACACTGACAAAGCACTAATTTATCTGCGCATGCAATTGATAAGGGCGGAAGAAAAATGGTTGCATGCCGACCTTGATGGTGCTGCCGCCATAGTCCAGGCCATACTCAGGCATCCGGATGTCCACCTTGACCGCGCCAGTCTGAGTGATGCCCACCGCATGCTGGGCTTTATATTTTCTGACCAGGGCAAGCACGTTGAGTGCGACATAGAGATGGCTATCTCCATCGATGAAGCCAGCAAGGCCGACGACATGCTGCGCAAGCAAAGCACCGCTGCTGCTTTGGCCAGAGTTGCCGTCTTGCGTGATGACAAGCTGGCAAAATCTTACTTCGACCGCCATTTTGATTCCAGGAATACTCCGAAGGATATTCATCCTGGACTGGCAGCACTGATGAATGATTTTCTTGGCTTGCATGCGGGCTTGAACGGGCATCTGGAAGAATCTGGGGCTTTTCTGAACAAAGCTTTCGAACTATGCCTGGACTCTGGCCAGATACGGCGGGCCATCCTGACAGCAGCCAATATTGGTTACAACTATAGCAATGCAAATGACTTCGAATCTGCGTTGGAATGGTTGCAAAAAGCCCTGAAGCTGGCGAAACCTACAGGCTGGTCGCCCAGCATAGGAAATTGCCTGATGCAAATTGGAGACACTTTGCGCAAAATGGGTTCTCTGGATGCAGCAGAACATATGCTGCATGAAGCTCTGGAGCAATTGGCCAAACTCACCAATTCGCGCAATTATGCCTTGACCATCAGCGTACTGGCTGATGTGGCACTGGACAGGCGTGACTATCACCTGGCCCTGAATTTGTTCACCCAACTCAGCATGCTGCCAGGCGCACAAGAACAGGCTGACTTGCAGGAAACCGCCATTCGCGGCCAAGCCAAGGCCCAGGCCAAACTCAAGTCCCCCCTACGCGAGACTGCCAATAATAAGTCTGCAGCACTTGCTGCAAAGCGCTAATTCCACTTGTGCAAGCCGTGTCCAGCTTGTATAAATAACTCTTGCGCAGGTTTTCTGCCAGCAAGATGCTGGTCAATCAATATCAGCCGTAACGATCTCCCATGCAGCCCTTATTACAACGACTCATTTCCAGCCTGGCTCTGCTCAGTTTGCTAGCAGCCAACCAAGCCAGTGCTCAACACTTGCCCATGCCAGACAAGGGCAGACTGCTGGCAACTGCTGGAGTCACACAACTGGAGGGTGCCGGCGGCGGCGGGCTGACACCCTGGGCAACGATCACCGGCTACGGCAGTGAAGACAGCTATGGCGTGAATGCCCATATCACCCAGGTTGCTACCCAGGATTACCGCTTGCAAACCACCGGTGTCGCCTTAGGCATCGCTGACAAACTGGAATTTTCGTTAGCAAAGCAGAAATTTACCGGCAATCTGGCGCCACTGGATCAATTGGAATTGCAACAGGATATCGTCGGTATCAAACTCAAAATTGCCGGTGACCTGGTCACTGACCAGGATAGCTGGCAACCCCAAGTCGCCATCGGTGCCATGTATAAACGTAATCACTCAGTCAAGGGCCTGGAGGCGCTGGGAATCACCAACGTCAAACAACTTGGCGCTGTGGATGATAGCGGCGTGGATTACTACCTGTCTGCCACCAAGCTGCTACTGGAACATAGCCTGCTTGTGAATGGTACTTTGCGCCTGAGTAAAGCAAACCAGATGGGCTTGCTGGGTTTTGGTGGCGACAAGCGCAAAGGCTACCAGCTCTTGCCTGAGGTTTCGCTTGGCTATCTGATCAACCGCAAGCTGGTTGCTGGCGTGGAATATCGCAGCAAGCCACAGAATCTGGCAGTCGATAATGAAAAAGCGTATTACGATGCTTTCCTGGCCTGGTTCCCCAGCAAGTCAGTTTCACTGACCCTGGCCTATGCGCATCTGGGTGACATCACAGTCTTCAATCCGAAAAACCAGCGCGGCTGGTATCTGTCGCTACAAATTGGCCAGTGAGAAGATACGCATGAAAATACACACTTGCATTCTGGTGACTTTATTAACCTTCAATACTGCAGTTTATGCCCAATCCGGTCCAGCCAGTTTGTTTCAGGATTTGGGAAGTGAAGCTGGTATCAGCCAGATAGTCGATGAAAGTCTGCTCATCATCCTGCAGGATGAGCGTATCAAAGCCTCGTTCAAGGAGACCAATATCCCCAGACTGGCACAGTTACTGAAAGAGCAATTTTGTGTCATCAGTGCCGGCCCCTGCAAATACACGGGCGACGATATGAAAACCGTGCATCAGGGCCTGGGCATCAATGCCGCGCAATTTTATGCAATGGCTGAAGATGTGCAAATCGCCATGGATAAACTGGCGATCCCCCCTGCCACCCAGAATCGCCTGATGGCGAAACTGGCACCGATGAAACGCGATATCGTTATGCCTCAAACCCGGCCCTGAGATTTTTTCCTATTTCTTGCATCAAATCTGAATCTGATTTTCAATCGCCTTCGTATAAAAAGCAGGTGCACGGTTTTCCGTGCGACATTGCCGCTTAAACAAGAGGAGAAATGATGCAAATGAAGAACAAGATCCTTACCCTGACACTGCTGGGGATTAGCACTACCTGTATGCACGTCGCTCAGGCTCAGGATATGTTGAAACCCGACATGGGGAAACTTACCGCCACTGGCGGAGTCAGCCAGCTTGAAGGTGCCGGCGGTGGCGGTTTGACCCCATGGGCACTCATTACAGGCTACGGTACGCGCGACAGCTATGGTGCCAACGCTCATTACACCCAGGTCAATACTCAGGATTACAGTCTAAGGGCCTATGGTGTGGCAGTTGGTATCGCTGACCTGGTAGAGTTGTCACTGGCCAGTCAGGAATTTACAGGTTCACTCGCGCCCCTGAATGCCTTGAATATCAAACAGGATATTTTTGGTGTCAAAGTCAAAGTCGCTGGTGACGCCGTGTACGACCAAGGTAGCTGGATGCCACAAATTGCGGTCGGTGCTATGTACAAGCGCAATAAAGGCATAGGCGGTCTGAGCGCCCTGGGTGTGACGAATGTCAAACAACTGGGTGCCAAGGACGACAGCGGCGTTGACTACTATGTCTCAGCAACCAAAATCCTGCTGGAGCAAAGTCTGCTGCTGAACGGTACCTTGCGCATGACCAAAGCCAACCAGATGGGCATACTGGGCTTTGGTGGCGACAAGAAGGATAGCTATAAACCCATGCTGGAAACCTCGGTCGCTTATCTGCTGAACCGCAAACTGGCCATCGGTGCGGAATATCGCATGAAACCGCGCAATCTCAGCGTCGACAATGAAAAAGACTATTACGACGTCTTTGTCGCCTGGTTCCCGAGCAAGAATCTGTCTGTCACGGCTGCCTATGCAACCCTGGGCGATATCACTATCTTCAATCCAAAAAATCAGCGTGGCTGGTATTTGTCCCTGCAAGCCGGATTCTGAGCCTCCATAGACAGCTACAAATTATAGAAAGATCACGTCATGAACACTATGCTTTCCCGTATCAGCAAAATCACTGTCAGCCTCTTCTTGCTTGCAAGCTTGTCTGTCCATGCACAAAGTGGTAACGACGCACTGTATCAGAGCCTGGGAGGTAAAACCGGTATCAGCACTTTCGTCAATTCTTTTATTACCATCGTGCTAGAAGATGCCCGTATCAACAAAGCATTCAAGGATACCGATACGGAAAGACTGGCCAGCTTGCTGACCGAACAATTCTGCGAACTCAGTGGAGGTCCTTGCAAATACAGTGGGCGCGACATGTATGAAGCGCACAAGGATATGCAGGTGACAAACGCTCATTTCAACGCCCTGGCGGAAGACTTGCAAATCGCCATGGAAAAGCATGATGTGCCATCATCAGTGCAAAACAAGCTGATTGCCAGGCTGGCACCTATGCAGCGGCCGATCGTCACCAAATGAATAATGTAACGACAGGAAAAATAATGAAACCATTATTTATGCAAAAGTTTCCTGCCCTCTTCGCCCTGGCGATGGCGCTGGCGCTGGCAGTAAGCTCGCCCATGCAGGCGCATGCAGCCAAACTGAATTTCCAGGCGGTCGATAAAAATGGCAATGCCATGAGTGATGTCGTCGTGTATGCAACACCGATAGGTATGCCCTTGCCACCCTCAGAAAAAACCGAAGCAACAATATCGCAAAACGATATGCAGTTTTCACCGTATGTGACGGCAATACACACAGGCTCGCAAGTCAGGTTTCCCAACTACGACAAGATGGAGCACCATGTGAAATCCTTCTCGGCAGCCAAGGAGTTTGAAATCAAGACCTATGAACGTGGCGTGGTTCCACCACCCGTCATCTTCGACAAACCCGGCATCGTCATCGTCTACTGCCTCTTGCATAACTGGATGCGCGCTTATGTACTGGTGCTGGACACACCATATTTTGTCAAGACTGACCAGAGTGGTACAGCCATGCTGGACAAACTGCCAGACGGTAATTACGACATTAAGGCCTGGCATCCCAATATGGGCAGTATCAAACCGCCGCTGAGCCAGACTGTCAAAGTCACGGATCAGTCAGCACCTGTCAAGTGGCAATTTGATTTTGTGCCTGTGGCTAGAAAAGCAAAATAGCTAATAACTGTCGATATTGAAATAGAAATGAAACCGGGCGCGAGTGCCCGGCTTCATTTTTTTGCCGCTAAGTTTTGCTCAGACTCTCGAGCCATGTTGCAAACTCTTTATCCATGCTCGTACCCCAAGACCTGACCAGGGATTGGTAGCGCGGATAATCACCGCTACGGGTAAACACCAGCATCTGATCTATCTTTGGCCTGTGTTTCTCCATCATGAAACGCACCGCCAGATAACCCCAGCTATAAATCCTGGCAGTGCCATTATTGTTTTCATAGCCGGTGTCGAATAACTGGCTCAATGCATAGGTCTTTTCAGTAGCAGCCTTGATAGCCGCCGGATTATCCTTGCCCTTGGAGACATACTCAGCGATGCCCTCGGTCCACCATACCAGGTAAGGCGTCAGCGGCGCAGGCTTGGCACAGTTTTCTGGCGGCGCATGCGAGTCGTGCAGGTTGGCGCAAAAGTCGCCATACAGATTAAAGCGGCCATCGAGATAATGCACATATTCATGACCCAGATTGAGGATGCTACCATCTTTTTTCTGGTTGGCGACAAACTCTGCCTGGTTACCCAAACGCTCAGGGTAACCCTCCAGATACATGCCACCATTATCGGTCGGCATATCAAAATGCTGGGGCGCATATTTTTGATAGTCTTCTTTGGACTGATAAATATTTGCTCTCAGGCTGCTGTTGCCATCATCTCTGACTGGTTTGCCTGCAGTACCAAAGATGCCATGAAACTGCCGCTCCAGCGCCCCCAGCATCTGGCAAGACTTACTTTCATCTTCCGCTGTCAATGCCTGCGAACGCAGGCTTAGCGTTGGACTGCACTGGTGCACATGCGTCAACACTTTTTGTATTTGCTGGTCACGCTCACTGATCTTTTGTGATGGATTGGTACTGCAAGCTGTCAGTCCAGCTGCTGATATCACCATCAATGCCAGCGCACCGCTATTTCTGATTTTCAACTCTGTCTCCTTTTTCATTTCTCTATTGCAAACAAGATTTATATCTTGATATCGGTTCGTTGTAAATATGTCGAAAATATTTTATTAATATACTTTAAATATATTTATATTGGTACATTTGAGTCCCGCCGGAATTTACATTCCTTATTTCCAGTATCGATTCCGGTGGCGAGCAGCAATACATGTCAGCAGCGAAAAACACTACTGCACTAACGGTGCGGCGTGAAAAACTGCACATGGATTTGCCCAAGATAAAGAGAAGGCTGGCCTTGCCGGGCAATAGAAAAGCAAGAGCCAGACCCGGAAGATATCCATTTCAGCGCTGGCTTATGTGCCGAAATGGAGGTGGCTGTTCATTCGAGGGATTGAATGGTGAGACTGAGGGCGACCTCAAAACTATGGAGCATATTTTGAAAAAACTACCCGATATGAAAAAATCCGCACTAGCCATTTCTCTGGCACTGATGGGATTGCAAAGCAGCTATGCACAAGATGCTGCACCTGTACAAAAAGTGGTCGTGACCGGCTCGAATATCAAACGCCTGGACAGTGAAACTGCATCCCCGGTACAGATCCTGACTCGTCAGGAAATCATGGACAGCGGTGCCAATACCGTCAAGGATATCCTCGACAACCTCAGCAATAATGACCGCACCGCCATTAGTGATCTGGGTGGTGCCAATTCTTGGGCCAGTGGAGCATCCGGCGTGTCCTTGCGTAATCTTGGCTTGTCGGCCACCTTGACTTTGTTGAATGGCCGGCGCTTGCCCAGCTATGGCTTTGCCGATGGCCTGCAGGCTACTTTCGTCAACATTGATGCCATCCCGGCCAATGCGATAGACCGCATAGAAATTCTGAAAGATGGTGCCTCGGCGGTGTATGGTTCCGATGCTGTTGCAGGTGTGATCAACATCATCACCCGCAAGGACTTCAAGGGCGTGACCCTGAATGCCAGCGCCCAGCAATCGCTGCGTAACAGCATGCTGAACAAATCCCAGACTGCCTCCATCACCGTGGGTACAGGTGATTATGAGAAAGATGGCTACAATGTGTTCGGCCACCTTGAGGCTTATCATCGTGGTGCCTACAAGGACCGCGATGTCTTTGGCATGCTGCCGGACTGGTACCTGAAAATGAACCCGGATCGTGCCGCCCTGTCTACTGGTGCCTATCCAGGCAACTATACTGGCCGCTACCCAGCCAATTATGCTGACAAAACCCTGGCGGGCAAATCCTTCACCACCGCTGCCCCTGGTTGCGCACCAGAATTGCTGATCGGTGGCTTGTGCCGCTATGACTACTGGAAAGACAGTGATGCCAATCCTGCTGCGGACCGTATTGCGTTTTTCAGCATGGGCAAGAAAAAGCTGGGTGAAAATCTCAGCGGTTTTGCTGAAGTCAATTTCTCGAACACCAAGAGCACTTATTACACCTCCGTCCCTCGCAGTAATATCACAGGCGTACCGCTGACATGGTATGACTCCATCAAGGGGCAGATGCAATACTTCACAGACCCGCAACTGCCAGTCGGCCATGCCTTCAATCCTTACTCCTTCCCGGTAGGCTTGAATTATCGCTTTGCTGATAACCCCGAAATGTTCAAAAATGTCGGTGAAGCCAGGCAATATCGCGTCGTAGTGGGACTGGAAGGTAATCACTTTGGCTGGGAATGGGATAGTGCTATCGGCAGGATGAGTTCTACCGCTACCCAGAAACAACGTCTGTACCGTGATCGTTATGGCTATCACGATGCCATCGTCAAGGGTGAATACAAATTTGGTGCGACCAACTCGCAGGCGGTGCTTGACAAGATGTTCCCGGAAATGGGATCACATGGCACATCGACACAAACCTTTTTTGACTTCAAGGCCTCGCGTGAACTGATGGCATTGAGCGGCGGCCCTTTGCAACTGGCAACCGGTTTCGACCTGCGCCGCGAAACATTTGAACAAGCCAGCAGCGACAATGTCTTGAATGCACAAATCGTGCAATTCAGCGGTGTATCGATACAAGGCTCACGCAATGTCAGTGCCGCATTTGCCGAATTGAACGCCCTGTTCACCAAACAGCTGGAAGGCAGTTTTGCTCTGCGTGCGGACAAATCAGGAACGACGGAGGCTGCCGTCGTGCCAAAACTGGGGCTATCCTATAAAGCCACGGATTTCCTGATGTTGCGCGGCACGGCAGCAGAAGGCTTCCGCGCACCTAGCTTGCCAGAAACAGGTAATGGCGGTGCATCCTGGTTCAATAATGGTTACCTTGATCCAAAACGCTGCTCGATGGCGACACAAATGTCAGACGCCTTAAAAAAAGGCAACGCTATCGACCAGGCAAATGCCAGCACCGCCTACAACCTCGGTTGCTCGGTCAGTTTCCCGGCGCGTGTTTTGCCGAACAAGGACTTGAAACCAGAAAAATCAAACAGCATCACCCTGGGTCTGGTCTTGCAAGCCAGCAAAGACACCAGCATCACCATCGATTACTACAGCATCAAGCGCCGCGATGAAATCTCTGTACTTGGTGTAGACGAAACCCTGGCCAATGAAGACAAGAAAGCAGGCCTGGTTGAACGTGGTGCAATGACGACCCAGGACATTGATCTGGCACAGCGTGCATCTGAGTTGGCTGGCAAACCCCTGGGCTTTGCCATTGGCCCTATCGCCACCATCGGTGCGCAATATGCCAACCTGACCAAGACCAAGGTCGCCGGTGTCGATGTGGATGTTAACAGCAAGTGGAATCTGGGCGAAGCAGGCAAGCTCAATACTGGCCTGGAATTGAATTACCAGACCGACTACCGTAGCTGGAGTTCCTTCACTAATGACTATAGTGAAAACTATGTAGGCCGTCGTGGCGTACCAAAAATCCGCGCCATTGCCAAGCTGGGCTGGGCCAGGGGTGACTGGAACGCAGGCACGCGCATCTACTACACCAGCGGCACTACATTAAGCTGGGGTGACCTGGACAGTGCCAACACTGAACAAGGCTGTATAGACCGCGGTGTAACTGCAGATCAGTGCAGGGTCGCTGCTGACACTACAGTTGATTTCTCGCTGAATTACAAAGGCTGGAAAAACACGCTGCTGACCATGAACCTGTTCAATGCCTTCAACCGCGACACCATCATGCAAATGCGCCCAGGCAGTTCTTTGCCTTTGCGTGGACGTGTGTTGAAACTGTCGGTGGAACATAAGTTTTAAGAGCAGGCTTTAACAAAGTATTAAAACAAAGGCAATCACATCAAAGTAGAGACCGGCAAATCATCCGGTTTTGACTTTGGGGTTGCCTTTGACTTTGCTTTGCCGTTGTTTTTGACTTTCTGCAGTTCCCATGTGTCGACGCCGTTTGTGCTGTACAGAAAATGGAAAAAGAAGGACCGCTGTTTGAGGTGTAGCAGGGGTTTCGGACAGCATGCTGTCCGCCTGCGTAACGGCAATCGCTTGCAAGCGATTGTGCGCCCTGCAAGGGAAGCGAGTTTCGGATCTTACCATTTTTTGTATTGCACAAACGGGAACCCCGTAGGGGCGACGATGCCTGGGTCGCCTTTTTGGTTTACCTTTTTGGCGAAGCAAAAAGGTAAGTAGCCGCCGGTCTACCACCGGCCTGCAATCTTAAATGACGTGTGCATGCATTTGAAAAGCAAAGACTTGCGCAATACGAATCAAACATTAGACGCTACGACAATATGCGACGAACGCCGCTGGATTCCAGCTAACCTCACGCTGGAGCGCCAGCCCGGTGGAATGACGTTAATAAGGGTTTCGGTAATTGAAGGCTCACAGCCAGGTGAAGATTCTAGGTCCATCTGCATTTGAAGCTACTCTGGCAGAATGCTGAAAGGCATACGCATAAACTACGTTATTGAGATTACCCCACTTTGTAGGAAAACCACCCGAGAAAACACCGTCCCAAGATTTTTCAAACAATAAGTTGTACACTGTGCCACACCAGAGTCCACAACTAGACTCCAAGGCAAGCTCCGCATAAAGGCGGGCTGAAAGAAAGGCCGTATTGAGTATCAAGCACAGACCAAAACCACACTGGCCTGCCGATTGAATTTCTTAGCCCCAAAACCATGCCCGAATCCAATAGCCTGGCTAACACGGCCAATAGTGTGCGCACCACGCCACCCCACATTATCCGCGAGCTGGAAAACGGACTGCTCGCCGATGCCGCCCATACCTCACCCAAATATTTCTATGATGCCGTAGGCTCGGTCTTGTTTGAAGCCATTTGCGTGCTGCCGGAATATTATCCCACCCGCACTGAAGCAGAGATTTTTACTCAACACATGGCTGACATGGCGCGTGTCATCGGTATAGGTGGCAGCCTGATAGACCTGGGTGCGGGTAATTGCGCCAAGGCAGCGCGGCTGTTTCCGGTGCTGCATCCTGACCAGTATGTGCCCATTGATATCTCAGTCTCTCATTTGCAGGATGCGGTACGCCGCTTGCAACAGCGCTTCCCACATATAGAGATGACAGCGCTGGGGCTGGATCTGGCACAGGACTGGAAACTACCCGTAGAAGTAAGGCGTGATAAACGCCTGTTCTTTTATCCGGGCTCATCCATAGGTAATTTTGAACCGGAAGAGGCACTTGCGTTTCTATGTCATTTGCGCGCTGCCTGTGACAATGATGCGGGCATACTGATAGGCGTAGATCTGATCAAGGACAAGACCTTGCTGGATGCAGCTTATGACGATAAGTTGGGTGTCACTGCCGCTTTTAACCTGAATCTGTTACGCCATATCAATCATTTACTGCACGCTGATTTTGATATCAGCCAGTGGCAGCACGAGGCTTTTTTTAACACCGAAAAATTCCGCATAGAAATGCATCTGCGCGCCAGGGAAAATATCCATGTCACCTGGCCCGGCGGGCAAAGAAATTTTATCAAGGGTGAACACATACACACAGAAAACAGCTATAAGTACAGCATACAGGGTTTTAATGCCTTGCTGGCCGATGCTGGTTTTTCCCATAGCTGCCACTGGACGGACAAAAATGAATGGTTCGCAGTTATCCACGCCAAAGCTGTTTGATTCCCTGACAGAGCCGGGACAAAGCCTGCAACAGGCAAGCATGGTTGAACGCTGGCAAGCAATCCGGTTACGTTCAGTCGCGATTGCAGCGCCCTTGTCTGCCGAAGACTGCATGGCACAATCCATGCCTGACGCCAGCCCGATCAAGTGGCATCTGGCGCATACGACATGGTTTTTCGAGACTTTTATCCTTGAGCAATTTGAATCCGACTTTCAGGCTTTTCATACTGACTTCAGGGTACTCTTCAATTCCTATTACAACGGTGTTGGTGACAAGCACCCGCGCCCGCAACGTGGCTTGCTGACAAGGCCATCCCTGGACACCGTGCTGGCCTACAGGCGCAATGTCGATGAACGCATGCTGCGTTGCCAGGACAAACTCAGCGATACGCGCTTCGCATCTTTGCTGGAACTGGGCATGCAACATGAACAGCAACACCAGGAGCTCATGCTGACTGACATCAAACATCTGCTGTCATGCAACCCCCTGTTCCCGGCCCTGTATCCCGCAAGCGAGATGCTCAAACCCCTGCCCGCATCTCATACTCTGAGCTGGCAAGACTATGATGCCTGCCTGTTTGAGATTGGTCACGAGGGTAAGGGCTTTGCCTTTGATAATGAGGGGCCGCGCCATCGCCAGTTCCTTGAAGCTTTCCAGCTGACAACACGTCTGATCAGCAACGCTGAATACCTGGAATTCATAGAAGATGGTGGCTACCAGAACCCTGCCCTGTGGCTGGCCGAAGGCTGGGACTGGGTCCAGCAACAGGACCTGCGTCACCCACTATACTGGCGTTATGATTTTCAACAAAACTGGCAGGAATTTGGGCTGCATGGCTTGTTGCCGCTGAATCCACAGCAAGCGCTTGGCCACATCTCTTATTTCGAAGCCAGCGCCTTTGCGACCTGGGCAGGTGCGCGCCTGCCCACCGAAGCCGAATGGGAATACGCAGCGCAGCTACATGAGCTCGAAGGTCAATTGAGCCAGTTATTTGAACATTGCTGGCAATGGACCAGCAGCAGCTACAGCCCCTACCCCGGCTTTGTTCCGGCTGCTGGTGCAGTAGGTGAATACAATGGCAAATTCATGGTCAATCAATATGTCTTGCGCGGCTCTTCTGCCTTTACCCCGGCAGGCCATAGCCGCCACACTTATCGCAACTTTTTTCCAGCAACAGCACGCTGGCAACTGACAGGCTTACGCCTGGCACGTTCACTTATTGAGGAGTAGTTTTATGCCCACCGCAAAATGGAAAGATACCGTCATCGCCCAGGCCAGTGAAGGCGAGATTGTGAAACTCGAAGGCAATATCTACTTCCCAAAAAATAAGGTCAATCCTGAGCATTTGCGCGACAGTGACAAACACACGGTTTGTCCATGGAAAGGCACAGCCAGCTATTACGATGTCGTCGTTAATGGTGAAGTCAACGCCAGTGCTGCCTGGTATTACCCCGAACCCAAGGATGCCGCGAAAGAAATAAATGGCTACATCGCTTTCTGGCGCGGGGTAGAAGTCTTGCCCTGAATATCAGTTGCAGGCGTGCAAGATAGTAAAATTCTTTACGAACCTTGCCGCCATCCTTTCACTCAGGCCAGACGTTTCGCCGCCAGTGCATTACCAGCACGGCTGACTGCTTTACGGCCCAAATGGGCAGAAATGAATTGCCCTGCATCCACCACAGCATTCAAGTTTATACCTGTATGTATGCCGAGACCCTGCATGAGGAAGAGTACATCTTCCGTCGATACATTGCCAGTTGCACCTTTGGCATAGGGGCAACCACCAAGACCGGCAACCGACGAATGGAAGATGGAAATACCGACTTCAAGACTCGCATAAATATTCGCCAGCGCCTGACCATAGGTATCATGGAAATGACCGGATAAAGCCGCAACAGGAAAATCCTTTGCCACTGTTTGCATGACGTTTTGCACCTGTCTGGCCGTGCCTACGCCTATGGTGTCGGCGATGTCGATTTCATCGCAACCGAGGTCACGCAAACGCTGCACTACATCTGAAACGCTATCAACGGCAACTTCCCCCTGGTAAGGACAACCGAAAGCGCAAGAGATGCTGCCTCGCAAACGAATCTTGTTTTGTTTTGCGGCTTCTGCCACTTCACGAAAACGCTCTATCGACTCTGCAATCGAGCAATTGATATTTTTTTGTGCGAAGGCTTCCGAGGCTGAACTAAAAATGACTACTTCATCGGCACCGGCTGCCAGTGCGGCTTCAAAACCCTTCATATTCGGCGTCAACACCGAATAGACGACACCAGGCTTGCGCGTGATGCCAGCCATGACCTCTGCCGAAGTTGCCATTTGCGGCACCCACTTGGGTGACACAAAAGAAGCTGCTTCGATATTCACAAAGCCAGCCGCGGTCAGACGGTTCACCAACTCTATTTTGACGTCGGCGGGTATGCTTTCTTTTTCATTTTGCAAGCCATCACGCGGACCTACTTCGACGATTTTGACTTGCTTGGGCAATGATGCATTCATTTTGTTTTTCCTTGGGGCACCGTAATTCCATCATTTTACCCCTAACATCGGGCAAGCTTGGCTCCCCCGTATTTCTACTTGCATCAAATGCTTTGTTCAAACCACATGTAATACTGACACACCCAGTTTGGCGAAATAGGGGTCCAGCCGGTCTGCCAGCTGCGGCAAGTTATAACTGGGCACTTGTGGATACAAGTGATGCTCAAGATGATAAGAAAGATTGAACAGCAAGGCAGGGATGATCTTGCCACGCAAGCTTCTGGCCTGCCCCAGTATGCTGCTGTCGGGTTTAAAGTGGGGCAACCATGCTGTTGTAATGGGATACAGGCAAGAGCCTATGTACATGAATACGCAATACGTTAGTGGCGCGGCAGTCCAGGGCAGCACAAGGATGGCAATCACAATTCCCAGGATGGCAATGCACAGTTCAGCCAGCATCCAGCGCTTTTGCACCGGGCTTTTGGCAAGCCGATAGGCATGCTGCCAATGACGTGCCAGGTAAGTAGGCCCTGCTTTCAGCGCCCCCAGCAAACTCAGATGCGCGGGGCTGCCTTCAAAATCATCATGCTCCAGGCAATGGCTGTGGTGGTGCAAATGCGCCTGACGGAAGGCATGACCACTTTCCAGCAACAGGATACTCATGGCAAACAAAACCCATTCTGTGCTGCGTGGCTTGAAACCAGCAGCTCCATGCAATACGTCATGGGTGAAAGTCACCGAGACCAGAAAGTGCAAGACGAAAACCAGTGGCAGCAAGAGGTATAACTGCATGGAAAAAACTGTGGCATAGGCAGCCAGGGTCAGTAGTGGCAGCATTGGCCAGAACAGACGTTGTAATTTACTGGCATTCAACAAGTCCAGGCCAAGGCTACTCAGATTGGGCAAGCCTGCCTGGCGGCGATTGAGCGGGTGTATGGCAGCTTGCTTGCGGGATGTGACTGCACTGCTGCGGGCGATGGGAAATACCGCGTCAGCCAGGGTAACAATATGGCTCATGTTCACGCTCCTGATCAGGCACGGATCAAGTTAGCGATGAAAAAGAGTATATAAATGCGTACCATCAGGCTTGAGCTCAGGTACTTGATACCCCAGCGCTGAAAAGCAAAGGTGATAGCTCTGTACAAATGCTGTACAAAAGAAACCGGCATCCTTAGCGATGGGTAAAACACGAACAATGCCAGCCATCTGGCACCAGGAATAAACAACAGTGGCAAAACAGAGATAGCCTGGGTCATGCGGTAGCCAGTCAACAGGAATTCATTGCGTGGGCTCAAAATATGCAAACGAAAGCCCAGCACATGCATTGAAAACGTAAATTTTTGCCGTTTGACTTTGGGCATGCCAAACAAAATCAACGACAAAAACCCATGCGCAAGCAAGAGACCGAGATCCACCAGCAAGGCGTGAGCAAGGTTCGCCCTCACAAAAAATTGCAGCACAGGCGTGATGAGCATGGCCCAGGCCAGGATGCGGTTGAGCCTGACCCAGTTGGCCTTGGTGAGCAAAGTGAAATGTGGGAAGCTTGATGTCGTTGAGTTCATGATTTTTCCTGCGGCGCTGTATGGTTTCCGGCTTTTTTGGGTGGCAGGTATGAAAACTGCCTATCTCCTTATTCGCAAACCGCGTGCCAGTCAGAAAATATTTATAAGCCCTTGTTTTTTAAGGAAATTTACTTTACGTATCAGCAACACTGTAAGCTTGCTATATAGTTGACTGAAATTTACTATCAAGATTGTTGACAGTTACTTCCCATGAATGCCTACGGACTCTATTTTTTCTCACTCGCCTTGCAGGGCATCATCAGCCCCTTGCTGGCGATCTGGCTGTGGGTAAAAGCTGGGCAACAGCCGGGCATGAAAGCCCTGGCTCTGTTTTGCGTGGGCATAGGCCTGTGGGCAACCGGGCAACTAGCCATCAATCTGGGGGATGCCAGGACTAGCGAACTCGGCAAGATGCTCGTCAATACCGGCCCAGTGAATGCGGTATTCTTTCTACATTTTGTCTTGCGGTTTCTGGGCCGTTTGCAGCCTGCACGCATCATCGCCTGGTATGCAGTTGCCTTACTGGTGGTGCTGGGTATCACCGTCTTTGATATGGGTAACCTCCTGCCCTGGCTGGAATTCCAGCGCTATTACGTGTTTCCAGTCTGGGGCTGGATACCCGGCATCTTTGTCAGTGGCCTGAGTACCTGGGCGTACTTGCTCTTACTGATGGCATGGCCTGCCGCAGCACCGAAGAAGCGCGGGCAAATCCTGGCGGTTTGCCTGGCCGGGGTATGGGGTTCAGCTTCTACGCTGATGTTCCTGAATGCCTCATTTGGCATACCCATCTTCCCGTACAGTGTGATTCTGTTGCCTTTCTATGCGGTCTTGCTGGTGCTCGGCATCTTGCGATATGACATGATGGCGGTGAACCTGTGGGCCAACCGCTTCCTGGCCTGGCTAGCTTTAAGTGTGTTAACGGTAGCCATTGCGGGTCTGGTGTTGAGCCTGGTGGCACAAACCGGCTTTAGTCCACTGGCGGCATTGCCCCTGTGGCAGTTATGGTTATTGGGTACAGGCATGCTGCTCATCATGCTGATGCTGGAAAGACCCATGCGCAGTTTCATGGAGAAACTGATCTTCCCCGGTGCGCATCTGGAAGCCACCGTCCTGAGTAACTGGCGCTTGCAACTGGAAGCGGCGTCTAGCTGGCAAGAACTGGAGGTAACCGCCTCTGCACTGTTGGAAACCCATCTGCGCCAGCCCATGCCTGTTTTTCTATCCCGTGATGGTGCACCCGGCAGCAGCGCCGCTGAACAAACCTGTGTGATTTGTTACCGACAGCAAGCACAGGCTGCCCAGGCAGAATGGCATTACGAACTGCGTCATTGGGAAGGAGCGACCCCCAGTGTGCAAAGAGTGGGCGCAGTATTTGGTGCCCTGCTGGCAGCTGCCGCCGGACGCCTTGATCAGTTGCTGCGTTATGCAGACCAGGAAAAGCAGCGTCTGCAACAGGCACATCTGACGGAGTTGGGTGGGCTGGCAGCTACTGTCGCCCATGAATTGCGCAACCCCCTGAACATCATCAGCATGGCTGCCATCTCCTGCCCGGCAGAAGTGCGCAATGACATACGCGAGCAGATAGAAAGAGCAGACCATCTGATACAGGATTTGCTCAGTTATTCCGGTGAAGTGCGCCTGAATTGCCAGCCTGTGGACGTGGCAGAACTGGTTGATCAAATAGTGGCTCAACTACGCCCTGCTGGCATGGCGAATGGTGTCCAAATAAGCTGCGATATCGAAGAAAATTTAAGCGGCAATATAGACCGCATGCGCACTGAGCAAATTCTCAATAATCTGCTCAATAATGCACTTGCAATGTTGCGCGGAAGACCCGACGCACGCGTCCACATCGAAGCGGCTACACATAAGCAGATGCTGAGGCTGCGCATCTGCGACAACGGCCCCGGCATACCAACAGAACAGATAACCGATTTGTTTCAGGCATTCAAGAGCCGCCGCCCTGGTGGTACAGGCCTGGGCCTGGCGATAGTACGCAGGCTGGTGGAAGCCCATGGCGGCAGCGTTGCACTAGTCAGTAATTCAGGCTGGAACTGCTGTTTTGAACTTTATCTCCCCAAATCACCATGACACCATGAGCATGCAAACTATTTTACTGGTCGATGATGAACCAGCCTTTCAACGCCTGTGCGGCAACTGGCTGGCCAGCCTGGGTTATATCGTCAAAGTCGCGGCCACGGCAGAGCAGGTACATGCCTTGCTTGCAGAGAACAGCTTTGACCTGGTCTTGCTGGACCTGGCTCTGCCACCCTCGTTCACACCAGATGAAGGCCTGGCCCTGCTGCCTGCATTTGCACCTGTACCAGTAGTCGTCATGACTGGTCATGCAGACCGTGAACTGGCGCTGCGCGCCATAGGACTGGGAGCCTGGGATTTTTTACCCAAGCCACTCGACCCAGACATCTTACGGGTCGTCGTTGACCGCGCCCTCAACAAAAGCCGCCTGGAACGTGAACTGGCAGAATGGCGCGCCCGCGCCCTGCCGGACGACAACAGCATGGGCCTGATAGGTATCAGTGCCGAACTGGCAGAATTGCGCTCGCTGATACGGCGTATTGCGCCTACCGATGTCCCGGTCATGATCACTGGCCCCAGTGGCACAGGTAAAGAACTGGTGGCACGCGCCCTGCATGCTCAGGGCAAGCGGGCTGGCAAAGCCTTTATCGCCGTGCATTGCGGCGCCATACCCGCAGAATTATTCGAGAGTGAATTATTTGGTCACTGCAAAGGCAGCTTCACCGGTGCCGACCGTGACCGCAAAGGCCTGATCGCTGCGGCTGATGGCGGCACGCTATTCCTTGATGAAGTCGGTGAAATGCCCCTGCCCATGCAAGTCAAGCTCTTGCGCTTCTTGCAGTCTGGCAGTTTTTTCCCCATAGGTGCACGAGCCGAATTGCGTGTCGATGCGCGCATCGTCGCGGCCACGAATCGTGATCTGGCCGTCATGGTTGAAGAAAAAAGTTTCAGGGACGATTTGTATTACCGCCTCAAAGGCATACAAATGCGCACCCTGGCGCTGGCAGACAGGGCAGAAGACATTGCCTTGATAGCCCAGGCAATTGCGGCCAGATCAACGCCACCAAAACGCCTGACGGCTGCAGCGCAGGAGTGGTTGGTATCTCATGCCTGGCCCGGCAATGTCAGGGAATTGCAGCATTGCCTGCAAACTGCGATGGCACTGGCGGGTGAGATGAACGAAATCGTAGTGGATGATCTGGCCCTGGCTTGCGGTGAGGTCGCAAGCGATGCGCCTGTGGTGGATTCGGGTTTATTGGAAGAACAGGTGGCCGCGCTGGAGAAGCGCCTTATCGTCGGCGCATTGAATGACAACCAGTACAATCATACGCATGCAGCAAAACAACTGGGGATATCCCGCGTCGGTTTGCTGAACAAAATGCGCAGGTATGGACTGCGTTAGTGGATTGCTGCGAACAGACGACTCAAATCCAGCACAGGTATGCTTTTCCCCTGTTGTTCAAAGCAGGAAATTGCCATGTCTTCCCAAGCAATTTCATCCAGGCTGCTGGCTTGATCATCATCGACGAGTACGCGCACTGGTGGTGCTGCCAGATGTATCGCCCCCAGGCCGACGCTATTGCTGACAGTATCATGAAATGCCACTAAGGCCAGGATATTGCCAGTACAAGCCCTTTCGCCCAAACGCAAGGGCAATTGCACGACCGGCACTGCTCGTTTTTGCCAGAAAATTACCTCTCGCATATGCACAGGTGCCAGCGGCACTTCAAAGCTGTCTTGTGCATCCATGATTTGTATCAGTTCACGCTGGCCTATGGCGACTTGTCTGCCATCACCTATATCGAGTAACCAGGCATTTGCACTAGACATATTCTTTCTCCAGGTGTCCAGACGTGACTTGCGCGAACGCACCATATCGCAGCAAGTGTCTGGCATCACTGAGGCAGGCCAGGCTGTTTTCAAAGGGCATGATAGCCTGTATAGGTGTGTTGGCAGTGCGCATGGCGGCAGGCAATGCATAGTCACTGCCAGATTGCTGATTGAGTACCCTGACATCATCACACAGCAAGCCAAGGAAACCCTTGCCGGTAGCCAGCATGACACAGGCGCGGCGTGCCGCAGGTATGCTGTCCAGCGTCTGCAATTCACCGTTCAGACTCAATACTGGCCAACTTTGACCCAAATAAGTAATCCTGCCAACTGAAGGTGCAAGCGCATTTTCACTATTGAGGTCAGCGACGGATTCGACCGCACAGACATCGCCCTGCGGCAGCATGAGTTGCATGCCATCTATACGCAGCAACAGACGGTTACGAACTTCTGTTTTCATGCCCGGCATCATCGCTCCCATGTTCAAACTCCTGTCAGGCGGTTGATATGCTGCAGCAAGGCATCTTCACTGAAGGGCTTGACGAGGTAGGCATCCACCCCGGCAGCATCACCCTGCTGTCTGTGCTTCTGGGTCGAGCGTGAAGTGATCATGATGATGGGAATGCGCTTGTCGAGCTTGCGGGCGCGTACATGGCTGGTCAGTTCCAGACCATTCATGCGCGGCATTTCCATGTCTACCAAAATAACATCCGGTATCACTTCGTCAAGGATGGCAACTGCATCCAGACCATCAATGGCGGTGCGCACTTCATAACCGGCATCGCGCATGATCTGTGCGGTAGCACGGCGGGCTGACAGGGAATCATCGACCACCAGCGCTGTCCGCACATGTGCAGCCTGATGATCAGTTTTCGCTGGCAAGCCAGAATGGGCATCATTCACATTGATATACTGCTGCGTCGATGCCCGCAACAATTCCGGCAAATCGATGACTGGTGCAACACTGCCATCACCCAGGATCACCGCACCGATGGTGCCCTGGATTTTTGGTACATAGCGGCCAAATTTCTTGACCACGACTTCGCGGCCATCCACCAGTTCTTGTACTTGTACGGCACAGGTAGCACCAGTATCGGTACTGATCAGCAAGACCGGGTAGCCATAGCTGCGTGCTTCCTTGCGATGGTCTTGCATGCCCAGTAATTGATCCAGCTTCAGCAATTTATGTACGGCATCGCCGACGCGATAGACAGGCTGATCAGCCAGCGTATCAATCTGTGCATCAGTGATGTAATGGATATCAATAATGCGACGGCTGGATATCGCCATCATATGACCAGCCACGCGCGCCATCAGGGTATGTTCTGACAAGAGACTTGCAGGCAAACGCAATTCCACCACCAGACCCTGGCCTGCGACTGAACGCAGGTTCAGCGAACCTTTCATTTCCAGTATGCGTGCATGCACCATGTCCATGCCTATGCCACGACCAGACGTCTGGGTGCTGCTATCGCGAGTAGAAAAGCCTGGCACCAGGATCAGCCTGGCCAGTTCTTCTTCCGACAAAATGCGTTCGGCGCTGATCATCTTGCGTTTCAAGGCGGTGCGGCGTATGGCAGCATAATCAAGGCCTGCGCCATCGTCCTTGCAACGCACGACGATGGAATTTCCTTCACGCGCAAAGCTCAGTTCTATCAGGCCATCTGCGGGTTTGTTCACACCCAGCCTGCTGGCTGCTGTCTCTATGCCGTGGTCAACCGCATTGCGCAGGATATGCATTAATGGATCAGTCAGATCATTGAGCATATTGCTATCGATATTGGTATTTGCGCCGAGTATGTTCAGGTTCACTTGTTTGTCGAGCAAACGGCAAGTCTGGCGTACACTGCGCTGCAGGCGCGAAACGATGGTCGTCACCGGCACCAGGCGCGTACGTATCACGGCATGCTGGTTTTCCATTTGCAAGCGGCGCTGAACTTCCAGCAATTCCGCCAGGCCATGCAATTGCTCATCAATGTGGTTAGACATTTCAAAGGCATCAGTGCGTGCTTCCACCAATTGTGCCGTGATGGTGTGCAGCTCGCTATAACGTTCGAACTCCAGCGGATCAAAATCACCATCAATAGTACTGATACTGGCCTTTTTCTGTGGACTGCTCATGCCGCGTACATCGACCAGTGTTTCCAGATCGGCGATGAGTTTCTGGAACAGGACATCGTGCTTTTGTATCGCTTTCGATTGTTTCTGGGTCTGTTTCAATTGCTCCTGGATTTGCGCATTCGAGATGACATTTTCACCAGCCAGGCGCAGCAATTCATCGACCACTTTTGCTGGTACCCGCAGCATCGGTTCTGCAGCGTGTGAACCTGGCTCGACCAGGTCAAGCACCACGCTCGCAGGCTGTGCTGCTGATGTTACTGCAACTGACTGGCTTGATGGTACAGGCTCACTGCGCACAAGGAACTCACCACTGTTCATAAAGCCGACATAGTCACAAACTTGCTGCAAGACTTGTTGTGACTGCGCCGGGGCAGTACCGCCATCGACCACTGCTTCGCTCATGGCTTCCAGGCAGTCCCCTGCTTCGGTCAACAGTTCTGACAATGCCTGGTCGGGCAGGCTTTGCTTATTGCTGAGCGCAATCAGCAAGTCTTCCAGATGATGAGTCAGGTTGGCGATACCGGCTATTCCCACGGTATTGGCTGCACCCTTCAGCGTATGTGCAGCACGCTTGGCCTGCTCTACATCCTGCATGCTGCCAGCGCCGCTGGAAAATTTTTCTATGGCACTGGTAAAACTGCCCACCTGTATTGGCAATTCCTGCAAGAGACCATCAAATAATTCAGTATTCAAATCATCCGGCAATTGTATGGAAACATCGCTTTCCGTGATAGAGACAGCAAGCTCTTCTCCATCGTGAATTTCTTCTATAATGTTGACATTGATGAGTTCTGCAAACAGGGACTCATTGCCATCCATAGTCGCAGTTTGGGACCAGACCTGGTCCATCAAAAGAGCCAGCAACTCCAGCGCAGGTACTTCTTCTGTTGGATTACTCAAATAGCCTGTCAGTTTGGCAGGCAAATCATTGAGCAAGCTGATTTGTTGATTATCCAAAGCTTCAGTTTGCGCTGAGACCAGATTGGCGAGCAGGGATAAGAAACGATGTAAGGCAGTCAGCCCTATAGATTCGGAAGTTGTTGCTATGCGCAGCAAGGCTTCGACGTAGTTCTGCAAGGCAAGGTGGCGCTTTTCGCCATCATCGCCTGCGGCTACAACGGCAGCCAGGTCCGCTGCCAGCATGTCAGCCATCAAGCCAAATTCTCTGGCAAACAGGGCCAGCATGTCGCTGCTGATTTCTTGCATGGCGAGGCCGTGTTCAGTATCTTCGCTTTGTTCCAGTTCAGTATACGTTGCCTCGGTTGCTTCATTTGCTTCATTTACTTCGATTTCTGTTGATGGCTCTGCTAGTGCCTCGGTCCCATTCCATACCGGGTCATAAATGACATCCAGCAAACCCGCTACTACTTCAGGATTATCTGCATCGGCAATGCTGTCCATCAGCATCAGAGGAAAGCGCTGCAATATACTCAGTTCTGTCTCGTTCAAGGCATTCGCGACTTCAGATCTCAAGGTGACGACATCGGCGAAAGCATGACAGGCATCGGCCACAGCATGCATGGACAATTGCGCAGCACATGTAGAAAACGCCTGCAATTGGGCGGCATAGCATTGCAGGGTAGCTGCATCAGTTTCGCCGCCCAGGCCAAAATGCTCATCGGCAGCCAGGGTCATCACCAGTGCATCGAGGGCATCATGCAAGTCGAAAGACTGTTTGGGGGTGCTTAACTGTTCTGCCTCTATTTGTACCACCGCTTCGGCAAATGCTGGTGTCGCAGCAGGCACCAGGAATAGTGCAGGTGCGTCCTCAACCTCATCTACGGGGGTTAGCGGATCGCTATTTAGTAACTGCCGTAATTCGCCAGAATCACCGTGACTCAAAGGCAGGGGCCAGCTGGCTGTCGATAGATGATCGATCAGGGTTTCTATATTTTTGTCACCATGATTCAAGGCATGGCTGGCCAGTAGATCAGGCCACTCGCTGAGCAAATAATATTCTGCTTCGGTGAGTTTGCGGTTCTGGTTATACAGGCTGATCAGATTACGTTCTATCAGCGCACAGACCCAGTGCAGGCCAGGCATGTCGGCAGCGCTGGCTGCCGCGCGTATACGGCGCAATTGCTCTATATAGCAAGCCAGTGCACGGGTAACTACACTGACATCAGCTGAATGGGTCGCATCAGTTTCCAGGGCATTGAATACCTCATCGAGGGCACCGAGGACGACATGACTGAAATCTGTAGCATGGTTTTCTAGCTGTTCCATACTGCCTCAGATGGGTGAGTTGGAAAGAAAGAAACCTGCGCAAATTCTTGCGCAGGTTTGTTGGGATCAGGCTGCCAGTTTGAAGACGCGCACGGTAGACAAGAGCATCCTTGCATATTCCACCAGATTGGTAGTTTGTGCAGATTGTTCATCAAGTTGCAAACTGGTTTCCTGGTTGGTTTTCTTGATCTGTATCGCTCTGTCCAGCAACTCCTGGCTGGCCTTGGCCTGGCCGTGGGATTTGATGGCAATTTGCTGTACCGATTCCACCAGCTCAGTCGTCGCATTTTGCGTTGCCTGCATTTGCAGACCGGCTTGTTCTGCCAGGCGGCTACCTTCTACCACCTGGGCAATTGCCGAGTTCATGGTGTTGACCGTATCTGAAGTTTCCAGCTGGATGTTATTGACCAGGCCAGAAATTTGCAGCGTCGCCTGACGCGCATTTTCTGCCAGCCTTTGCACCTCATCCGCAACCACCGCAAAACCGCGACCAGCTTCACCGGCAGATGCCGCATGCATACTGGCATTCAGCGCCAGGATGTGAGTACGTTCGGCAATCGCATTGATCAGACCGACCACGCCGGAAATTTCTTGTGAACGTTCACCCAGACGTTTAATCCGTTTTTCTGTTTCACGTATGATGTCGCGGGTACTGTTAATACCACCCACGGTGCTGTTTACCGTATCCATCGCCAGTTGTGTTGAGCGTATGGCATTGTCAGCAGCGCGGTTACAGGTTTGTGCCAAGTCAGCAATATTGCGCATTTCTTCAGAAGCATTCGACAGTGACAAGGTCGTATGTTCCACTTCCAGCCTTTCTTCTGCTGCCGCTGCCATCACGTTATCGGACTGCGCTTTCACTTTCAGCGTGGCCTCGGTCACGTCGGCAGAAATATTACTTACATCGCGCAGCACTTTGGCGGTTTCGCTGGTCAGCATGTTCAAGGCATCAGACACTGCACCAGTCACGTCGGCAGATACTGGCACTTTTACTGTCAAATCTCTGCTCGCCAGTTGCGCCACCGCCTGCAACAAGACCAGCACGGATTCATTGAGTTTTTCATTTTCATCTTCGATGGATTTACGGCTGGCTTCACGTTCATCCACCATCTTGTCAAACTGGCGTGAAAGTTTGCCGATTTCGTCAGGGTGACTACTGCGCGCCCTGACCGTGGCATCGCCCTGCGTCAGTTTCTGCATAACGGCGATCAGATGCGATACCGGCTTGGTGATGCTGCGCGTCATCCAGTAAGCAACGCCCGCAACCAGCAAGATGGAAAGCGCGGCCACCAGCGCCAGCACATTTTTCGCTGTCACGTAGGTACTGTCGGCTGCGGCACCATCCCTGTTCACCAGCTTGGTTTGGTAATCAATCAGGCTATCCATGGAAGAAAACCATTTTTCCTGATCGGCTTGCAGATTTCCCAGCAGCCAGGTAGTCGCTTCTGTCTTTTTACCTTCAGTCGCCAGGCGCATGAATTCCCTTTGCGAAGTACCGTATTTGGTACGTGCTTCAGTCGCTGTCTGGAAGATGCCTTTTTCTTCATCGCTGGTAATCAGCTTTTCAAAATTGGCGATATTTTCTTCCTGGTTCTGTCTGCGTGACAAAATCAATTGCTGTTCTTTTTCCACTGCCGATTGATCGTTCAGGAGCAGCATATTGCGCATGGAACGCGCATTGGCATTGACGTTACCGAGCATCTTGTAAGCCAGCACAACCTTGGGATAGCTGCCGTCCACAATACGGTGAGTACCATCATTGATGCTCTTCAGGTTGGACATCGCCAGCCAGGCAGTTACCGCCAACAGCAGCAACACCGCTGTAAATCCCAGACTGAGACGGATACCAATATTCGGAGTACGTAATTTCATTTTGCTCTCCACAAGAAAAACATCAAAGACTGCTTATTCAAACAAGGTTCAGCCAGATTTTGCTTAAAGTTTGATGCTCTATGCGCTACGGCTGAGTTTTTCAAAAAAACTTTCATGATTGAAATCCAGCCAGACCTTGTCATCCTTGACGAAGGCGGCTGTTACATGGGCTTCCAGTGTTGCTGGCAATTGCGGCATCTGTGTGATGGTACGCAATTCCGTCAGCGGTTGCGGATAACTGTCTATCAGCATGCCAACGGCATTTTCTGCCTTGTCCAGTATCAAAAATAATTTAGACGCCGCAACTTCGGACCTGCGGCCACTAAGCACCAGGCCCAGATCAAAGATGGGCACCAGATTGCCACGCAGGTTGATCAAACCAAGCAAATAGGCTGCTGCACCCGGCAGAGGCGCAACAGCCTGTGGTCGTATCACTTCACTCCCTACCTCAGCCCTGATCAGCAAATTCAGCGAACCCACGCGATAGCCATAACGCTTTCTTTCGACTAGCGGTGCCACATCGCTCCACAACAAATCACCGGGTGGAGTGTAGCGATCCAGAGCAATGCTGGGTGGCAGCCATTCCGTAGGCTGCCCGGCATTGCTGGATGTGATTTGACTCATGACCGCCCCCATGCATGGGTAAAAGGATATTGAAATCAGGCAGCGATTTTGAGCTGATCGATGATCTGGTCAGCAGTATAGGGTTTGGCGACATAGCCTTTGGCACCTTGCAACTGGCCCCAGATCTTGTCAGCTTTTTGAGATTTGCTGCTGACAAAAATGATAGGAATGTCTTTGGTTGCAGGGTCTTGCGTCAGACTGCGGCAAGCTTCATAACCATCCATCTCTGGCATGACGATATCGAGGAAAATAATCGAGGGTTTTTCGGCCTTGGCTTTCTCCAAAGTATCCTTGCCACTGGACGCGGTGATCACCACATAACCGGCATCGGTCAATATGCTTTTGATGTTGGCCAGTTCAGTAGTGGAATCGTCAACAACGAGTGCTTTTTTCATGCCCATGATGTACTCCCGAGATGTGTAGATGAAACACCCTGATCCCCAGGGCAAAGGTAGCTAATTGCAAAAAAATCAGATGCCCATGGCCAAGTCCTGATTCTTGTCCATGGTGAAGATGGCGTCTCCTGCAGTCAGGGTCTTTTCCACTACAGCGCGAAACTTAAGGTGCTCTACTGGCTTGGTCAGATAGCTGCTGCAACCTGAGAGCGAGCCACGTATGCGGTCAAAAGGGGAAGACTTGCTGGTCAGCATGACGACAGGCGTGCGCTTGGTTTGTGGATGGCGGCGTATGATCTTGCAAATTTCATAGCCGTCGGCACCGGGCATGACGATGTCGAGGAAGATGATGTCGTAGTTTTTTTTCTCCAGCATTTGCAAGGCTTGTTCACCTGTTTCTGCACAGTCGGAAGCAATCTTCATGGAGCGCAATTCAAGGTCAATCTTGATTCTTGCGGTGGGGCTGTCATCAATAATCAAAGCGCGATGAGCGGTTTGCATGACCGCTGCCTGAAAATTCTTTTGCACCAGTGGTTGCACAATAGCTGCTTTGTTCATATCTGCCTTTTGAAGCATGGCGGCACCGGCGGGTAATTCCGCTGGCAACACTTTTTCCAGCTCACCTGCTACCTGATCCAGCAAAGCCAACATCTTGGTCGGAACCAGGGGATGCAGTAAATGATATTTACCTGGCTTTGCCTGACCCACATTCGAAATAAAAACGGTTGCGGGTTCAGGAATATTGCGTGTTGTTATCAGCTCCTGCAAAGCAGCCCTGGCCTGACCATTGTCGGGGTCAAGTATGACGATATCCGGATCAGCAGCCTGACTGGCATCAAACAGCGCATAGGAATGCTTGCGCCCACTGGCCATGGTCAAGCTGAGCACGCTGCGCACCAGACGCAATTCATACTCAGACAAACCAAATACACTAATCAGAATTTTTTTTGAAGCGCAGGGGAGCGCCGTAGAGATGCTGTTCATGAGCGACCTACCTCTTAACGAAACACCGCTGTTGCGGATTACGGTACCTGGCTGCCCTGCCATGATCAGCGAGGGCCCTGTAGTTTTGCGTCCCACTCTTTCGGATGGTTTGCCTTTAAACAACGCTGATGCTATCCCTATGAACTACTTCTCATCCATAGGGCGGTACACCAACCACAGTGCCTCATGCGAAGCACCGTTACCCCAATGTAGTTCATGATTTTGTAAGCTACAAGGGAAAAGTTAACATTTTTTTGCTTTTTATTTTCTCATGCAAAAGATGCAAAATTTAAGCTTGCTGACAAATTTTTGCATATGTTGTTAGCACTTCGGCTATGCCCTGCTCCAGGCATTCAACGATGACCGCATGGCCTATGGACACTTCCAGTATGCCGGGTATGGTCAGGAATTTAGTCAGGTTACTCAGGTTCAGGTCGTGGCCAGCATTGACACCCAGGCCCGCATCCTGGGCGCGTTTAGCGGCGGCCGCGAAGCCCTGGAAAATCTCTTCACCCTTTGCCGTTCCAAAATGCTCGGCATAGGGTTCGGTATATAACTCGACACGGTCTGCGCCGAGCTCTTTGGCCAGATGCATATCCTGATTGTCGTAGTCGACAAACAAACTGCTGCGTATGCCCAGTGCCCTGAGTTCAGCCAGTACAGGTCGTAAAAAGTCCGCATCCTTGCGCAAGTCCCAGCCATGGTCAGAAGTCAGCTGATCTGGCGCATCCGGCACCAGCGTGCATTGAGCAGGTTTGTGGCGTTTTACAACTTCGAGAAAGTCTGGCGCAGGATAACCTTCGACGTTCAATTCCACACCACGCGCCTGGCATAGCACACCCAGTGTTTCCACATCCGAATAACGCGCATGCCTTTGATCCTGACGCGGATGCAGGGTAATCCCACGCGCACCGAGATCCAGGCAGCGGGCAGCAAAGGCCTGCACGTCAGGGTAATTACGGCCACGGGAATTGCGCAGCAAGGCGATTTTGTTGATGTTGATGGAGAGTGCGGTCATGGTGATTCCAAAGTCTGGGCGAGGTAATGAAAAATCGCTTTTTGCAGATTTTTCTTGTTCAAGTATTCATCATGGACTTGCTTGCAGGTTTGTACAAGTAACACAGCGGGGTGATTTGCTGGTGTATCTGTTTTGCTTAAATGATCTGATGAAATAAATAAGCCAGCACAACAGTGCTGGCTTTATGGTACGAACTCCAGACAAGCTTACTGCTGAAACGCTAGCAACTGCGCCCCTTCAGTCACCTGATCGCCGATCGCATACAAGACTTCATCAATGACACCATCATGCGGTGCAGAGATCGTATGCTCCATCTTCATCGCTTCCATGATCAGCAGGGCATCGCCCTTCTTCACTTCCTGCGCCTTGTTGACGAGCACAGCAACGATTTTTCCTGGCATGGGTGCAGTCAGGCGGCCAGTCTCGGCCTCGGCTTCACCGGCATGCGCCAGCGCATCGATGTAATGCAGGTCAGTATGCCTGCCCTGACTAAAGACGTGGAAATGTTCACCATCGCGCACAACGGTGGCTGCCACGGTCTGGTCTGCAATCTTGATGACAATATCATTCTCATGCGCCAGCGCCAGTTTGACTTGTGCTGTCGCTGCACCAGCCTGCACTTGCCAGCCGTCTGCCAAATAAGTCACCTGCACTTCATGGGTCTGTTCTTCTTCAGTGAATTGCAGACTACGTTGCATCAGGCTGTTCATGCGCCAGCCGTGGCTGGATTGCCATGGGTCACCACTACCATTTGTAGATTTCTCTGAGTTCAGCAAGGACACGACGGCCAGTGCCAACGTAGTCAGGTTCGCCGCTACCGGTGTCGGGAACAGTTCTGCCTGATTGCGCTCTATCAGGCCAGTGTCCAGATCAGCACCAGAAAAAGCTGTGCTGGTGACCAGACGCGACAGGAAGGCGATATTGCTGTGCAAGCCAACAATCTGATATTGCGCCAATGCTTGTGCCATGCGAGCCAGTGCTTCTTTCCTGTCCTTGCCCCAGACGATCATCTTGGCAATCATGGGGTCATAGAAAGGGGAAATCGTATCACCTTCACGTACACCGCTATCGATACGGAAAGCCGCCGGATCAGTAGCACCTCCGAGTTCAAAATTCACTGCAACAGGGGTGCGGGCATGACGCAAAGTACCTATCGATGGAAGGAAACCTTTTTCAGGATTTTCTGCATACACGCGTGCTTCTATGGCGTGACCATGTATCTGTAATTCATTTTGTTGCAGCGGCAGTTTCTCACCGGCAGCAACACGCAATTGCCATTCCACCAGATCAGTACCAGTGATCATTTCTGTCACCGGATGTTCGACTTGCAGACGGGTATTCATTTCCATGAAATAGAAAGAACCGTCCTGGTTGGCGATGAATTCCACCGTACCGGCACCGACATAGCCAACTGCTTTTGCAGCAGCCACGGCAGCATCACCCATGGCGGCACGGCGTTCTGCCGTCATGCCTGGTGCGGGTGCTTCTTCGAGTACTTTTTGATGGCGGCGCTGTACCGAGCAATCGCGCTCAAACAGGTAGACGCAATTGCCGTGAGTATCAGCAAACACCTGTATTTCTATATGACGTGGTCTTTGCAGGTATTTTTCTGCCAGCACTTTATCGTCACCAAAAGAGTTGATGGCTTCGCGTTTGCAGGATGCCAGTGCGTCTTTGAAATCAGCAGATTTTTCAATAACACGCATGCCCTTGCCGCCACCGCCAGCACTGGCTTTCAGCAAAACCGGGTAACCGATACGGTCAGCCTCGGTATGCAAGAAATCAGCATCCTGATTATCGCCATGGTAGCCCGGCACCAGCGGCACGTTGGCTTTTTCCATCAATGATTTCGCGGCGGACTTGCTGCCCATGGCTTGAATTGCCGAGGCAGGCGGGCCTATGAAGGCGATACCATTCTTGGCGCAAGCTTCAGCAAATTCACTGTTTTCTGACAAAAAGCCATAGCCAGGATGTATCGCCTGCGCACCAGTCGCCAATGCGACTTCAATGATTTTGTCAGCGCGCAGATAACTTTCCTTAGCGGCAGCAGGGCCTATCAAAACTGCCTCATCACAAACTGCAACATGCTTGGCGTTGGCATCGGCTTCGGAATACACAGCGACAGTCTTGATGCCCATGCGACGTGCGGTAGCAGCAACACGGCAAGCAATTTCGCCACGGTTGGCGATAAGGATTTTGGTAAACATGTCTCTAACCTTTTGGGTGGATGTATCGACGATAATTAATTGCAATTATTTGTCATCAGAAAAAGGCTCTTCCTTCACTTTGCCTTCCTCTGTGTCTCATTTTTCTCTCTGTGTGCTCTGTGCTGAAGATTTATGGTTTTAATCAACCACAACTACCAGCTTTAGCCTCAACCTTGCCACGCGTCTTCAAGCCCAACTTGTCGAGCAAGACACGGTCATCCTGTGCTTCTGGATTAGCCGTAGTCAGCAATTTATCGCCGTAGAAAATCGAATTCGCGCCAGCCAGGAAACACATAGCCTGCACTGCCTCACCCATCTGTCGACGGCCAGCAGACAGGCGCACACGCGCCTTGGGCATGGTGATACGGGCAACCGCTATCGTGCGTACAAATTCCAGTGGATCAAGAGGGTCCAGGCCATGCAAAGGCGTGCCTTCTACCTGCACCAGATGATTGACAGGTACCGATTCAGGATAAGGATTCAGGTTCGCCAGTTGCGCGATCAGGCCAGCGCGCTGGCGGCGTGATTCACCCATGCCGACGATGCCACCACAACAGACTTTGAGACCGGCGCTACGCACATGACCCAGAGTGTCCAGCCTGTCCTGGTAATCGCGGGTAGAAATCACGTTGCTGTAAAACTCGGGGGCAGTATCAAGATTGTGGTTGTAGTAATCCAGACCCGCATCTTTCAAACGCTGTGCCTGTTCTTCCTTGAGCATGCCCAGAGTCGCGCAAGTTTCCAAACCCATGGCCTTGACTTCGCGCACCATGGTTTCTACTTTTTCCATGTCGCGGTCTTTAGGTGAACGCCAGGCGGCACCCATGCAAAAACGGGTTGCGCCGTTTTCACGGGCGGCTTTGGCAGCGTCCAGCACTTCGCGCACATCCAGCAATTTCTTGGCTTCTACGCCAGTGTCATAACGCGCCGCTTGCGGACAATAGCCGCAGTCTTCTTCGCAACCACCGGTCTTGATGGACAAGAGGGTCGCCAGCTCTACATCGCCATCAGGGAAGTTGGCGCGGTGCGCAGTTTGCGCCCGGAACATCAAGTCATTGAAGGGCAAATCAAACAGAGCCAGTACTTCATCCACGGGCCAGGTCTCGGCTTCTATCTTCTTGACCGGTGGCTGGAATTGCATGGCTTGCAAAGTCGTATCAGTAGCTTGCATCTTTGTTTCCTTTTACTTCAATTGACTCAAATCCAGATACGAGGCAGCAACTTTTGCCTTCTCGTGATCAGGAACATTCAAACGGGGAATATGCCCCAGCATGGGCGCTGCTATGCGCTCACGCAGGGCGGCAATATTTTCTTGCGGGTACAGCATGTTCGCGTCAACGGTATTGGCAACCCAGCCTGCCAGCTTCAGGCCTCGCGTGGCGATGGCTTCAACGGTCAGCAATGCATGATTGATGCAACCCAGGCGCATGCCAACCACCAGCATCACTGGTAAATCCAGTGCTTGCGCCATGTCTGCCGTCGTCACTTGCGCATTCAGTGGCACGCAAAAACCACCGACTCCTTCCACTACCACAGCATCTGCGAGTTCATACAATTGCTGGTAGCTGTTGACGATATGCGGCAGTTCGATATTCAAATTTTCCAGCTCTGCGACGATATGCGGCGCTGCTGGTGTCTGCATCAGGTAAGGGCATACCAGAGTCAACTCTGCCTTGACGCTGGATGCTGCCACCAACATGTCTACATCTTCATTATGCAGGATGCCATCACGCATTTCTGCCCCGGCGGCTATCGGTTTCATGCCCACGCTTCGCAAACCTTGCGCCTGCAATGCATGTAGCATGGCAGCGCTGACCAGAGTCTTGCCGATCTCTGTATCGGTGCCTGTCACGAAAAAGTCATGCTGCCGTTTTTGCATCAGGCCACCTCGGCAAAACACTGGGCCACATAACTCATCTGATCCAGGCGGTTAATCGCCTGCACCAGTTGCAGGACCTGGATCTCAGTATGTGCGGCAGACAGTGTCACGCGCAGGCGTGCCGTCCCAACAGGCACGGTAGGCGGGCGTATCGCACCTACCCACAAACCCTGGTCCATGAGATTGCCAGCTACCCTCAGCATGGCAGCATTGTCACCAATGAGGACGGGTTGTATGGCAGTATCCGATGGCATGCCCTGCCAGACTTGCAAATGCAGGCCATCGCTGAACAGGCCTATCAGTTTCTGCAGATGTGCACGTCTTTGCTGGCCTTCTTCGCCTGCAATGATGTCTATACTGGTCAGCAAGGCATGCGCCAGTGCAGGTGCGGCAGCGGTCGTATAAATGTAAGAACGAGCGCGCTGTACCAGCCACTCAATCACGGTCGCGTCAGCCGCAACAAAGGCACCGCCAACACCGGCAGCCTTGCCCAGCGTACCCATATACACCAGATTCGGTGACTTGATATTCAGGTGCTCCAGCACGCCACGGCCATGCTGGCCCAGCACGCCAAAGCCATGGGCATCATCAACGATGAGCCAGGCATCATAACGCTCGCAAATTGCCAGCAATGCACCCAGTTCAGCGATATTGCCATCCATGCTGAAGACGCTGTCGGTGACAACGACCCTGTGCTTGGTCTTGCATTGTTGCAGCATGCGTTCCAGCGCTGTGTAATCGCGGTGCGGGAATACCTGCACGGTGGCACGCGAGAGGCGCGCACCATCAATCAATGATGCATGGTTCAGGGCTTCAGAAAATACGGTTGTGTCTTTATTGATGGCCAGCGCGGTGATAACCGCCAGATTGGCCATATAGCCTGTGCAAAAATACAGGGCGCGGGCGTTATCGATATGCGGTGAGACAAACTCGGCCAGGCGTTCTTCCAGCACAGCATGGGCACGGCTATGACCACTGATGAGGTGTGATGCACCACTGCCTACGCCGTACAGCGCAACACCTTCCTGCATGGCCTCTGCCAGTTTGGGATGTGCTGCCAGACCGAGGTAATCATTGCTGCAAAACGCCAGCAAGTCACGGCCATCGACTTTCATGTTTGGTGCTGATGGCGTTTCTACCGTGCGTCTCTGGCGCAATAAATGTTTTTGATCCAGCACGGCAAGCTCTTGCTGCAAACCCTGTATCAGGGATTTGCGCTGGGTCGCTATGCGTATGCCGGGATTGCTATTACTAGCATCGTTCATGCCATTACCTCTTCAAATACCAGTCTGGTTTTATGAGCCAGCAAGCTCATTTCATCCTGCTCAAGGATGTAGGGCGGCATCATATAGACTGTGCGACCTATAGGCCGCATTAATAATTCCTGCTTCAGGGCCGCAGCAAAAAAACGGCGGGAAAATGTCGCTGCGCGTTCTGCATCATCAACCACCGCATCAAAGGCGAGAATCATGCCTTGCTGGCGGAAATGGCGCACGCGCGCATCATTTTTCAAGTCTGCAAAAGCAGTGTTCAAAAAATCTGCCTTGACGCGGTTCATTTGCAAGACCTTGTCATCTTCAAAAATCGCCAGTGTCGCCAGCGCTGCACGGCATGCCAGCGGATTACCGGTGTAGGAATGCGAATGCAAGAAACCGCGGCGCACATCGGCATCATAAAATGCCTGGTAGACAGTATCTGTCGTCATCACCAGTGACAGCGGCAAATAGCCACCACTAATGCCTTTTGACAGGCATAAAAAGTCTGGCCAGATATTGGCTGATTCGCAGGCAAAGAAAGTACCAGTGCGGCCACAGCCCACGGCAATTTCATCAGCAATCAAATGGACCTGATACTGATCGCACAATTCGCGCAAACGCTTCAGATACACCGGGTCATGCATGGCCATGCCAGTCGCGCACTGTACCAGCGGTTCAATGATGACGGCAGCAATCTTGCCTGCACGTTCCTGCAATTTTGCTTCCAGTGCAGCGGCGGCGCGCAAGGCCACATCGGAGGCAGTTTCGCCAGCCTCAGCCAGACGCGCGTCGGGTGAAGCGACAACATGAGCCCGCTGCAGCATGGGGCCATAGGCTTCACGGAACAGGCTAACATCGGTAACTGCCAGCGCACCCACGGTTTCACCATGGTAGCTGCCCTGTATGCAAATAAACTCTTGTTTTTCAGTCTGACCACCATTGCGCCAGGCATGAAAGCTCATCTTCAGGGCGATCTCGACTGCCGATGCACCATCAGAGGCATAGAAGCAATGGCCGAGGGCATGATTAGTCAGGGCCGCCAGTTTCTCGGATAATTCGACGACTGGTGCATGGGTAAAACCGGCCAGCATCGCATGCTCAAGCTTGTCGAGTTGGTCTTTCAATTCCGCGTTGATGCGTGGATTGGCATGGCCAAACAGATTGACCCACCAGGAACTGATGGCATCCAGATAGCGCTTGCCTTCCATATCAAACAGCCATGCACCGCGGCCATGGCTGACGGGAATCAGCGGCACGGTTTCATGATGCTGCATCTGGGTACACGGATGCCATACATGCTGCAGGCTGCGTGCTACCCAGTCATTTTCTTGATTCAAATTATTTCCAGACATTTAGCAAATTACTCTTACAACACCTTTAAATCACAAGGCTCGCAAGACATCGCCTTCAAATGATTTTCTATATGCATGACATGGGCCTGGGCAAATTCTGCCTTGCTCAAATTGCCATAAGCAAAATGCGGCTTGATCTCACCCGCATGGTTTTCAAATTTTTGTAATGCGGCAATCAGCATATCGATACCAGCATTCACATCGCCACTCTCAGCAATTGCTGGTGCACCTGGTATGGGCTCAGTCAGATTATGCGTCATCGCACCGACGACTGAAAAAGCATAAAAAGCGGCACTGCCTGCCGTTTTCTGAAAGGCAACCGGTTTCATTTCCGGGTAACCTGTCATCGAATACTCTATGCTTTGCGCCAGATGCACAAAGACTTTATAAGGCTGCCAGCCGGATAGGCTGTCCAGTTTATTCAATTTCAGACTGGCAAGTTTTGCCTGCATGTCTGCAATTGTAGTGATGACTACTGTGGACTTGCGATAAGCCACAGCGCCCGCTACGGCCAGCAAAGATACGCCCAGTCCAGTCAATACCAGTCTACGCTTTGTCATCTTTGCCAGCTCCTTTCCACTCTATTCTATTCTTGCTATCCGCTTGATCTTCAAGCCAGATTCAACTTAACCAGTTTGGCTTACGTTTTTCCAGGAAAGAACGTACCCCTTCACGGCCTTCATCCGATGCGCGCATCTGCGCTATACCTTCTACCGTTGCCGCTATCAGTGCTGGCGTCAATTCACGACTGGCCACATCCTGTACCAGGCGCTTGGCCTGTTTCACTGCATTTGGGCTATTGCTGCTCAGCGCCTTGACGATCTCGGCCACTTTGGCATCCAGTGCCTCTGCCGCCACCACTTCATGTAAAAAACCTGTGCGATATGCTTCAGCAGCGCTAAAACGCTCGGCAGTAATGAAATAACGGCGCGCCGCGCTTTCACCCATAGCCTTGATCACATACGGCGAAATCGTCGCCGGTATCAAGCCCAGCTTGACTTCACTAAGGCAAAAATTTGCTGTATCCACACTGACGGCAATATCGCAAGCTGCCACCAGACCCATGCCACCCGCATAGCAATCACCTTGCACTTTGGCAACTACCGGCTTGCTGCAGCTATAGATGGTATGCAGCATTTCAGCCAGTTGACCGGCATCCACGAGGTTTTCCTCATGGGTGTAATCGGCCATCTTTTTCATCCAGTTGAGGTCTGCACCAGCACAAAAAGCAGGACCATTCGCGGCCAGCACAATAGCACGAATGCTGGCGTCCTTATCCAAATTGCGAAAAACCTCAGTGATTTCGGCTATGGTTGTTTCATTAAATGCATTGCGTACCTCAGGGCGGATCAGCGTGACTGTGGCCAGCTGATTCGTGGTTTCTACAATTAAAGTTTCCATTTTGATATAGCCTTCACTATTGCTGAGAGTTGTCCACGGTATGCGACCTATAGGTGTATGGATCTAACGCTTGAAATTCGGACAAGCATTCTGGCCCTTGTCCCTGCTGATGATAGCGACTGGCACCAGCGTCTTCATATCTGTAGCATCCCATAATCTGACACTGCAGTTGCCCGTCGTGGTCACACTGTCCAGGGCGTAGACATGATTAGCTTTTCCAAAGAAACTGAATTTCATCGAGCAGGAAACCGATCCCTGCATTTCCACATAACGCAGGGTCGTCAGTTTATCAGCGGCAAATTTAAATTTGGAAATACTGATCCTGTTAGCATCACTGATGATGCCTTGTTCGCCAGAGCAAGTCTCGGCATTTTCGTAGTTGTTAAGATAAAACAAGGTTTTACGTGCTGGACTGATTCTGACTACCATTTCAGCAGTCTGCCCATTTTGTGGCTCAATATAAGGAGCATTCAGACAGCCGCTTAACATCAGACTGGCTGCTAAGGCACACAAGGCGGAAATAAAGGTTTTTTTCATCATCTGATCTGCTACCTACATCCTGAACACGCCAAACTTCACATCCGGTATCGGTGCATTCAAAGCTGCCGACAAGCCCAGGCCCAGCACCATGCGCGTATCTGCCGGGTCGATGACACCATCGTCCCACAGGCGTGCGGATGCATAGTAAGGGTGGCCCTGGTGTTCGTACTGGTCCTTGATCGGTTGTTTGAAAGCCGCTTCTTCTTCGGCTGACCAGCTGCCGCCCTTGCCTTCGATGCCATCACGTTTTACTGTTGCCAATACACTGGCGGCCTGTTCACCGCCCATGACGCTGATGCGCGCATTTGGCCACATCCACATGAAGCGTGGTGAGTAAGCGCGGCCGCACATGCCATAGTTACCAGCACCAAAGCTGCCACCGATGATGACGGTAAACTTCGGTACATTTGCCGTCGCCACTGCGGTCACCATCTTGGCACCATTGCGGGCGATGCCTTCGTTTTCATATTTGCGGCCCACCATGAAGCCAGTGATGTTTTGCAGGAATACCAGCGGTATCTTGCGCTGGCAGCACAGTTCTATGAAATGTGCGCCCTTCAGGGCAGACTCAGAAAACAGGATGCCGTTATTGGCGATGATGCCGACTGGCATGCCGTGGATATGGGCAAAACCGCACACCAGGGTTGTGCCATACCGTGCCTTGAATTCATCAAAATGGCTGCCATCGACGATGCGGGCAATCACTTCACGCACATCAAAAGGCTTGCGGGTATCGACCGGTATCACGCCATACAATTCAGATGCAGGGAACTTGGGTTCTTCGACTTCTTTCATGACCACGGTTTGTGGTTTCTGGCGGTTCAGGTGCGAAACGATAGTACGCGCCAGCGACAGCGCATGCGTGTCATTTTGCGCCAGATGATCAACCACGCCAGACAAACGGGTATGCACATCACCACCACCGAGGTCTTCGGCACTGACGACTTCGCCAGTGGCCGCTTTCACCAGCGGTGGACCACCCAGGAAAATCGTGCCCTGGTTCTTGACGATGATGGACTCATCACTCATTGCTGGCACATAGGCACCACCGGCAGTACAGGAACCCATGACCACTGCAATTTGCGGTATGCCCTTGGCTGACATATTGGCCTGGTTGTAGAAGATGCGGCCAAAGTGATCACGGTCAGGGAAGACATCATCCTGGTTAGGCAAGTTTGCACCACCGCTATCGACGAGATAAATGCAAGGCAGGTTATTTTGCTCTGCGATCTCTTGCGCCCGCAAATGCTTCTTGACGGTCAGGGGATAATAAGTGCCACCTTTGACTGTCGCATCATTACAGACGATGATGCATTCCTGCCCGGCCACGCGGCCTATGCCAGTGATGACACCGGCAGATGGAGCGGCATCGGCACCGCTCTTTTCTTTGTACATGTCGAAAGCAGCGAGTTGCGAAAACTCTAGGAAAGGCGTGCCTGCATCAAGCAGCATTTGTACGCGGTCACGCGGCAAGAGCTTGCCGCGCGCCAGATGTTTCTTGCGTGCTTCATCACCACCGCCCAGTGCAATTTTGGCGATCTTTTCTTTGAGGTCATCCACCACGGCCTGCATGGCCGCTGCATTGGCTTTGAATTCTTCAGAGCGGGGATTGAGTTTGGAATCTAAAGTTGTCATTATCTTTTTCACTTTTCTGGAAAACTGCCATCCACGTAAAACCACCTGCCTTCATAGCGCACAAAACGGCTGAGTTCATGCAGCCTGTGCGCCTTGCCACCTATCTTGTAACGGGCAACAAATTCCACGGTGGCATTGTCACCATCAGCCTTGAATTTCTTGACTTCCAGACCCAGCCATTTGGTAGGGTCATCATGCGTAATACGTTCTTTGGGACAAGTCCGCTCATCCCAAGTCGCACGCAGATAGGCTTCATCGTTCAGGGTATAGGCGGTATAGCGCGAACGCATCAATGCTTCTGCCGTAGATGTTACCGCTGCGCCGCTGATGTACGGGCCGCAGCATAGGTCAAAACTCTTAGTCGAGCCACAGGGGCATGCTTTGCTACTCATTATTACTTCTTGCTTTCCTTGATGGCGACTGGCGCACCGGCGGCCATCCACGCAGTGAAACCGCCGTCAATATGGGCGACATTTTCCAGACCCATGTCTTGCACGGTCTTGGTCGTCAATGCACTGCGCCAGCCAGCGGCACAAAACAAAATGAATTCTTTTTTCTCACCGAAGACGGGCTTGAAATAAGGCGAATCAGGATCAACCCAAAACTCTATCATGCCGCGTGGCGCATGATAGGCACCAGGGATGATGCCTTCACGTTCCAGTTCGCGGATATCGCGAACATCAATGAACTGCACATTGCCGTCTGCGAGTTTGGCCTGGGCTTCTGCCACGCTATAGGTTTTGATCTCGGCGTTGGCTTCATCGACCAGTTGCTTGTAACCTTTTTTCATGCTGTCTCCGTTTAAATTCAAGACCTCTCACCACAGAGGCACAGAGACACAGAGAAACCCGGGAGAAAACCTGCTTTCTCTGTGTCTCTTGTGTCAACCCGCCAGTGCACGCCCGATCAAAATCTTTTGTATATCTGAGGTACCTTCATAAATCTGGCAAACCCGCACATCGCGGTAAATTCGCTCTACCGGGAAGTCGCTGACGTAGCCGTAGCCGCCGTGTATCTGTATCGCATCCGAGCAGACTTTTTCTGCCATTTCCGACGCAAACAATTTTGCCATCGCCGCTTCTTTCAGGCAGGGCTTGCCTGCATCTTTCATGCTGGCGGCGTGCCAGATGAGCTGGCGGGCGGCTTCTATCTGGGTCGCCATGTCGGCCAGTTTGAATTGCACGGACTGGTGTTCAAAGATAGGCTTGCCAAAACTGGTTCGGTCTTTGGCATAAGCAAGTGCTGCTTCAAATGCGGCGCGCGCCATGCCCACTGATTGTGAGGCTATGCCTATACGGCCACCTTCGAGTCCGGACAAGGCAATCTTGTAGCCCATGCCTTCTTCACAGATCAGGTTTTCTGCCGGAATGCGGCAATTCTCGAACAGGATTTGTGCAGTGTCGGATGAATGCTGGCCCATCTTTTGTTCCAGGCTGGCGACGATATAGCCAGGTGTGCTGGTTGGCACCCAGAAGGCACTAATGCCCTTCTTTCCTGCTTCCTTATCGGTGACAGCCATGACGATGGCGACATCGGCATATTTGCCGCTGGTGATGAATTGCTTGACGCCGTTGATGACGTAATGATCACCATCGCGTTTTGCCGTCGTACGCAATTCAGAGGCGTCACTGCCTGCATGTGGTTCAGTCAGGCAAAAAGCACCGAGCATTTCGCCTTGCGCCAGCGGAGTCAGCCACTGTTTTTTTTGCGCGTCATTGGCGTACATCATGGCGATGCTGCAGACCGGGCAATTGTTCACGGATACGACGGTAGAAGTGCCGCCATCACCGGCGGCAATTTCTTCAAGCACCAGGGCCAGCGACAGGTAGTCCATGCCGGCGCCGCCAAACTCTTCTGGCACGGCCACACCATAGGCACCCATTTGCGCCAGTTCTTTCAACTCTTCTGCAGGAAAGTGATGTTCCTTGTCCCAGCGTGCGGCATTGGGCACCAGACGGTCCTGGGCAAAGGCGCGCACGGCGTCGCGTATCATTTCGTGTTCTGGTGTGAGTAGCATATTGATCTGTCTTCTATTCTATTTTTGCTGTAACTGTGACTGCTTTACCAGCCGTGTTCTGTGCCGGTATATTGCAAATACTTGCCATTGTCGGCTGGCTTCAGTGCGGCCAGAGTCTGGCGTATGCCTGCCACGCTGACATCGACAGTGATTTCTGCGCCATCACCACCCATATCGGTTTTTACCCAGCCTGGGTCCATGGCGATACAGATGGCCTTGTCGGTACTCAGCGACACGTCTTTCAATACTGAATTCAATGCCGTCTTGCTGGCACGGTATAACCAGCCAGCAGGATTACTGCGCTCACTTATCGATGCCATGCTGGATGAAATTACCGCCAGCCTGCCATGGGCGTTTTCTACCAGCGGCAACACGATAGGCAAGATCCGCATGGCCGACAAGACATTGGTATGCATGACAGCGTCAAACTGTTGCAGGTCTGGTGCTGTCAGGCCCTCGGTTCTTGGGCCGAAAACACCGGCATTCAGGATAGCCACATCGATTTTTTCACCATCAAGACGCTCACCCAGCCCGGCGCAATCACTGAGCTTAGTCACGTCCAACTGCAGCGGCTCGCAATCTGCTGACTGCAAGCTAACCAAATCTTCTTCCTTGCGCGCAGTGGCGATGACACGCCAGCCTGCAGCCTTGTATTGCATGGCCAGTTCGTGGCCTATACCGCGTGATGCACCGATGATTAAAGCGACTGGCATATTTCCCCAATGTCCGAAAATTTTCAAATCCCCTCCCCCGTGAAGGGAAGGGACTTACGGCAAAATTTAAACCATTTCAATGGCGAGTGCAGTGCCTTCACCACCACCAATACATAAAGAAGCCACGCCACGTTTCTTGCCCTGCTTCTTCAAGGCACCCATCAGCGTAATGATGATACGCGCACCAGATGCGCCGATAGGATGACCCAAAGCACAAGCACCGCCATGCACATTGATTTTGTCGTGCGGGATACCCAGCTCTTTCATCGCTGCCATAGGCACGGTCGCAAAGGCTTCATTGATTTCAAACAGATCAACATCATCCGTTGTCCAGCCCAGTTTTTTGTACAGCTTCTGGATGGCACCTACCGGTGCAGTCGTGAACCAGCCTGGTTCTTGCGCATTGCTGGCGTGGCCGAGGATTTTGGCGATCGGTGTCAGGCCGAGTTCTTTGGCTTTGGATTCACGCATCAAGACCAGGGCAGCAGCGCCATCATTGATGGAAGAGGAAGATGCAGCGGTAATTGTGCCGTCTTTCTTGAAGGCTGGTTTCAGTGCAGGGATTTTATCGAGCTTGGCTTTCAGCGGGCCTTCATCCTTGTCGATGACAACATCACCACCGCGGCCAGAGACCGTCACTGGGGCGATTTCCCAAACGAAGGAACCATCGGCAGTTGCGGCTTGCGCACGCTTGACGGAGGCAATCGCAAATGCGTCCTGCTCTTCGCGGCTGAAGTTGTATTTGGCTGAACAGTCTTCAGCAAAAGTACCCATGGAACGACCCTTGTCGTAGGCATCTTCGAGGCCATCGAGCATCATGTGGTCATACATCATGCCGTGACCGATGCGGTAACCGCCACGTGCCTTGGGGATCAGGTATGGGGCATTGGTCATGGATTCCATACCGCCGGAGACGATGACTTCATTGCTGCCTGCATTGATGGAGTCAAATGCCATCATGGTGGCTTTCATGGCTGAGCCGCACATCTTGGACAAAGTCACGGCGCCAGTGGAAACTGGCAAACCCGCAGCCAGCAAAGCCTGGCGTGCCGGGGCCTGGCCCTGGCCTGCCATCAGGCAATTGCCGAACAAGACTTCTTCTACCAGTTCTGGTTTGATACCTGCGCGCTCGACCGCCGCCTTGATGGCAACTGCACCGAGTTGGCTGGCTGTCAGGGAAGAAAAATCGCCCTGGAAAGCACCCATGGGGGTACGGGCTGCACCAACGATTACGATAGGATCATTCATCTTGTTCTCCAAAAATAAAAGCAGATTCACTGCCTGACTAATGAAAGCTTACGTGCAACAAATAAGCACGCAGCTGCTAAGTTGTACTACTGGTCTGATTGCAAAAACGGATTTCCTGCGGATACGGAAACACATCATCCACCTTGCCATCGACTATGCGCTTCTTGCGGGCCTGCCAGTATTCGGCGGTCAGCAAGTCAGCGTGATGCTTCATAAAATATTTTCTGACATTATTATTCCCCAACAGGAAAGTGCCAAACTGTTCGGGGAAGACATCATTTTTCGCGATCGGATACCAGGGCTCAGCAGACATCTCGTCTTCTTCATTACGCGGCAAAGGTATCTTGCGGAAGTTGCAGTCTGTGATGTATTCGATTTCATCATAGTCATAAAACACGACGCGACCATGACGGGTGACACCGAAGTTTTTATACAGCATGTCACCAGGAAAAATATTTGCTGCCACCAGGTCCTTGATGGCGCTGCCGTATTCTTTCAGGCCATGTTCCATGGCAGCCATATCACCACCGCGCTCGGCTTCGGTCAGCCAGATATTCAGCGGCGTCATGCGGCGTTCTATGTACAGATGCTTGATGACGACTTCATCATCATTTACTTCCAATAATGAAGGTGCGTATTGTCTGATCTCGGCCAACAATTCTTCAGAAAAACGCGAGCGTGGGAATGCCACATCCGAATACTCCAACGTATCCGCCATGCGACCTACACGGTCATGGTTTTTCACCAGCAGGTATTTTTCCTTGATCAGGGCCTTGGTGGTTTCCTTGGGTGGAGGAAAGCTGTCCTTGATCAGTTTGAACACATACGGGAAAGACGGCAGCGCAAATACCAGCATCACCAGACCCCGTATGCCGGGTGCGGCTTCTATGCGATCGGATGAGTATTTGAGGTGATGCAGAAAGTCGCGATAAAACAAATTCTTGCCATGCTTTTGCAGGCCTATCATGGTGTAGATTTCACTGCGCGGCTTCTTGGGCAAGATGCTGCGTATGAATTGCACATAGGCCGATGGCACTTCCATGTCGACCATGAAATAGGCACGGGTAAAAGAAAACAATACCGTAATCAGCATGGTGTCAAAGATCACGGTATCAAGCACCAGCTCACCCTTGCGCTTGTGCATGACGGGTATAACAAAAGGATATTCCTTGTTGCCATTGATACCCTTGCCTATGATGTAGGCTGACTTGTTGCGATAGAACAGGCTGGCCAATACTTGTATCTGGTGATTCGGCTCCAGCTTGGCGGGCCCAAAATTTTCGCGCAGGCGCGCTTCGACCAGGGCCACATCGCGGTCCAGGTCTTCAAACTTGGCATTCAACTGGAAGTTGGTGACGATGCGCTTGATGGTGAAGCTCAGGCCATCGGTTGCCGGGTAGTAGACTCGATAACTCGGTGGCGTATCTTCACTTTCCAGATACTCGGTCGAGGTTGCCGGGCGCACAAAAATGAAATCATTGTGGTAATAATTCCTGTGCAAAAGCTTGGTGCAGACGGTATTGAAAAAAGTCTCGGCCAGCTCTGGGCGCAGATGATCGATCAGCATGCCCATGTAATGCAGTTTAACTTCGCGCCAGACCTCATCACTGAGATCTTCTTCTGCATATTCGTCTTCGAGCGCCTGTACACATTCGCGCACACGGGTGTCGTAATAGCCTATGCGGTCGCGTGCAGCAATTTGTGCCGCCTTCCAGTCGCCTGTTTCAAATTGCTGCTTTGCCCTTTGACTGCTGGCTCTGAACAAGCGGTAATGTTTGTCAAAGCCATCGAGTATCGACCTGGCGATATCAAAGGCGATTTGCGAAGACAACAATTTGGGGAAATGGGTGTGGGGCATAGTAGGCTCAGGTCAACTGGAACTGGTTTTTCCAAGCCTGTAGTTTACCTAAATCCACGGCAATGCCACCACAAACCACAATCAGTGGTTTTTTGAACTCAGCCAATACAGGCAAGTTCTGGTAGGCAACTGCCAGTGCCGCGCCGCAAGCGGGCTCTACCAGGGCCAGCATGTCGTCGGCAAAAGCCAGACAAGCCTGCACAGCCTGGGCATCGCTGACGGTCACGGTATGGATGGTACGTTTGCGTGTCCAGTCAAATGCCTGCTGTGCAACACGTCTTGCCCCCAGGGTACTGGCAATAGAGGTAATCGCTGGCAAAGTCACCAGTTCGCCTGCCTGAACGGCTGCATGCAGTGAAGCCGCGCCTTCGGTTTCTGCGGCAATGATGGGAATGTGGCCGAGGCCATTGCGCTCAAGCCCCAGGGCTATGCCACTCAACAAGCCACCACCACCAACCGAGCAGATGATGGCATCAAAATCGAGTTTGCCTGCCACTTCATCTATTACTGTGGCATTGCCATCCCAGATATCGGCATGATCAAACGGCGGGATATACACGGCACCCGGTTGTTCGCACAGGCGCAAGGCCTCCTGATTGGCTTCATCCCAGACGCTGCCAGCGACGATGACGGTAGCACCGATTGCGCGAATTGCCGCACGCACACTTTCATGCGTGGTTTCCGGCACGACGATGGTGGTTTGCAAACCCAGGGCCACACCAGCAACGGCGGCAGCAAAACCAGCATTGCCGCCAGAAGGGCAGACAAAGTGCTTAGCGCCCAGCTCCGCCGCACGCTGGCACATCAGGCCTATGCCACGCAACTTGAAAGAGCCGGAAGGCTGGTTGTTTTCCATCTTCAGCCAGACCTGTTTATCCAGGCTGGCTGAAAGAGCGCGGTGTTCCAGCAGCGGTGTAGGGATATGCAAATGTGTCATGGTCAAATAGACTCAGTTTACAACAATCAGCTTGTTTGGCTTATTTAACTTATTTGGTTTCTGCAAACAATTCACGGCCTATCAGCATGCGGCGTATCTCGCTGGTGCCCGCGCCAATTTCATACAACTTGGCATCGCGCCATAAGCGACCTACCGGGTATTCGTTGATATAGCCATTGCCACCCAGGGTCTGGATGGCTTCGCCTGCCATCCAGGTAGCTTTTTCTGCCGAATACAGAATCGCTCCCGCCGCATCCTTGCGCAGGGCGCGCACTGCTTCTGGCGTAGTGGCGCGGTCGCAAGCCTGGCCAACAGCGTAGACATAGGCCTTGCAAGCCATCATGGTGGAATACATATCCGCCAGTTTGCCCTGCATGAGCTGGAATTCACCAATAGGCTGGCCGAATTGCTTGCGGTCATGCACATAAGGAACTACTGCGTCCATACAGGCTTGCATAATGCCCAGAGGGCCGCCGGACAGGACGGTACGTTCAAAATCCAGACCAGACATCAACACATTGACGCCCTTGCCCAAGCCACCGAGCACGTTTTCTGCCGGAACTTCACAGTCCTCGAACACCAGCTCGCCTGTATGGGAGCCGCGCATGCCGAGTTTGTCGAGCTTTTGCGCAATGCTGAAGCCTTTAAAGCCTTTTTCTATCAAGAAGGCTGTCATGCCGCGAGGGCCAGCTTCCAGGTCATTCTTGGCATACACCACCAGAGTATCAGCATCTGGGCCATTGGTAATCCACATCTTGGTGCCGTTCAAAACCCAGCGGTCGCCTTTCCAGTCGGCACGCAGTTTCATGCTGACCACGTCGGAACCGGCATTTGGCTCGGACATGGCGAGTGCGCCTATGTGTTCGCCGCTGATCAGTTTTGGCAGGTATTTTGCTTTTTGTTCTTCTGTACCATTGCGCTTGATCTGGTTCACGCACAGGTTGGAATGTGCACCGTACGACAGGCCGACTGAGGCAGAAGCACGGGAAATTTCTTCCATGGCAATAATATGTGCCAGATAACCCATATTGGCGCCACCGTATTCTTCGCTGACAGTCACACCCAGGATGCCCAGGCCGCCCATCTTGCGCCACAAATCCATGGGGAACTGGTCGCTGCGGTCTATCTCGGCAGCGCGCGGGGCGATTTCTGCCTGGGCAAATTGCTGCACGGCTTCGCGCAAAGCGGCGATGTCTTCGCCGTGATCAAAAGTCAAACCTGGTAAATGGAGCATGTCGTCCTCACACTTTTATAAAATTAAAATTGCTGGCTTGTGACCAGCCTTGGTACCGTCTATATGCTAAATTTTCGATTCTGCCTTGGGTATCACAAACAATGTCTGTTGCATGATGGCGCAAAGCTTTTCTTTTCCCTCATGGACTACAAAAACGTCGGCGCTGGATACCACCAGGGTTTTTCCTGCCTTCAAGACCTTTCCACGGGCAATCAGGGTATCGCCCTTGCCTGGTGCAACGATGTTGATCTTGTACTCTGCGGTTAAGCACTCACTCACCGGCATCAATTGCGTATTCGCGGCATAACCCCCAGCCGCGTCGGCTATCGTGCCAATTACACCACCATGGAAATAGCCATGCTGCTGGCTAACGACATCACTGAAGGGCAGGCTGATTTCACATGCACCAGAGGTGATGCTGGTCAGACGTGCATTCCAGGCCATCAAAGCTCCCTGGGAATTAAAGCTTTCCAGCAAGCTCAGTGCCAGTTTGTGATCCAGTGACTGTGTTGCCTGATTATTCATGAAGCCCCCATTACTACGGAAAAACCATCTCAGACAAAAATAATACGTCTAATTGACGTTTACGTAAACGTCAATTCATTGATTTGCTACTTTTCACCTACCGACTTATCAGCAAATTTGTCGTATTTATAATATGTATTGTCGAAAATATCTTATTTTTCCGCATGGTCCAGTTGCCCCAGCAAACTACGGCTTTTTTCTTCATGCGCGCTGATTTCCGCCAGCATGATTTCTATGTCTTCCCGCTGTTGTTCCAGCGCCGCCCTGTGCCTTGCCAACACCACCAGGAAACTCTGCAACTGTACTTCAGTATCCTTGGGAGAACGGTACATATCGACCAGGCTTTTGATATCTGACAGACTCAGGCCCAGGCGTTTGCCGCGCAGGGTCAGCTTCAGGTGAGTGCGTTCCCGCGTCGTGTAGACACGGTTGCGGCCGCCGGGACCTTCACGCGTAGGGCTAAGCAAACCCTGGTCTTCATAGAATCGTATTGCCCTTGGGGTAATATCAAATTCGCGGGCAAGTTCGGTAATGGTATAGGTGGCCATGGTCAATCTGGTGATAAAACACAGAAACAGTTTTCTGATTACAATCTGCACTTGATGCAGTTGACGTTAACGTCAAATAGTTTTAAATCGCATTGTAGGCTATTCCAGCGCTTCTGGAGTCATCCATAATGAGAAAACAGGTAGCAGATAGGGGGTGTTGACATATCTTTTAGTCAAGCGAATGGGTGAGAAACCTTGTCTGGCTAGGCGTGCGGAGCGCTGCTTGGCGAGCCAAGTGAGCGACGCACAACAACGCCAGGCGAGGTTTCTGGCCCATTCCCTCCGGGTTCACTCC